>CAZJTG010000008.1:0-5629 GCA_964548865.1 uncultured Solibacteraceae bacterium | reverse complement strand
GAACGCTTTCCGCGCGAGCCACAGCAGCACGGTGCTGTCCTTGCCGATCGACCACAGCATGCCGAGCTCCTTGAAGCTGGCGTACGCCTCCCTGAAGAGGAAGACGCTGCGAGCCTCGAGGGTATCCAGATGGTCCATCCGCGTCCTATCCCGCCCCCAGCACGACGTCGAGCACGCGCCGGCCGGCGTCCTCAACACTGATGTCCGTCGTGTCGATCGCGATCTCGGGCGACACCGGCGGCTCGTACGGATCGCTCACGCCCGTAAACTCCGAAATCTCGCCGCGCCTCGCGCGCGCGTACAGACCCTTCACGTCACGCTGCTCGCACGCCTCCAGCGGCGTGGACACGTGCACCTCGATGAATCGCCGGCAGAGGCCGCGCACGAAATCGCGCGACTCCCGGTACGGCGAAATCAGCGACGCAATCACCACCACGCCGTGGTGCTCCAGGCGGCTCGCAAGATACCCGGCCCGCCGTACGTGCGCGTCTCGCTCGGCCCGGCTGAACCCCGTCATGGGAAACACGCCGCGCAGCGCGTCGCCGTCGAGCATTTCGACGCGCGCACCGCGAGCCACGAGTTCCCGGCCGAGCCACTCGGCCAGCGTGCTCTTTCCCGAACCCGAGAGCCCGGTCAACCAGATCACCGCGGGCGTCACCATGGGCGGAACACCGCGCCCTGCTCGACCAGCAGCCGGTGGATGCGGTCCACGCTCTCCTGGTCCGTGTCGCCTGCGGACAGCGTGAGGTCGCATGCCAGATCCGAGTCTCCGCGCTCGCCGATCCAGACGGTCTGGATCCGCGACGGACCGACGCTCGTCCGGACGACGTTCATTTCCTCCGGCGTCAGCGCCTGGGCCGACACGATCAGAATCAGGCCGGCATCGAGCATCAGATTGGCGACCTCGCCGAGCCGGCGCACGTGCTCGTGGCGGTTCTCGCGGCCGCGCGCCAGGTCGGCATCCACGCCGTAGAGCACGTTGCCCATCCCGATGAAATACGCGATGCGTCCCTCGTCGAAGAGCCGCGCCTCAATCTGCTTCGCCAGTGTCTTGCGGTCCGTTTCTTTCGGCCCGGTAATCACGAGCAGCGTCGGCCGCTGCGCGAAACGTGCCGCGCGCCGTTCCGGTGCGATGAAGCTCGGCTCCCACTTGTACTCGCGCAGGAGTACCTGCTCGCGAACGGCGTCCTGCTTGTCGGCGAGCGGCTCGCGGATGATGCCGCCGCCGCAGATTTCGTAGTTGTCCACGATGACAAATCGACTGGTGCCAGCGAGCGCCTCGCCGACATCGAACGCGACGGCCCGATTGCAGACAAGGGTGCACTCGGCCACTTCGTGCCGCGCGACCGCCTGCTTCTTCTCCGAGGCCGAGAGGCTCGACGCGTCAATCACGCGATGGATCTCCTCGATCCGCATCGTCACGCGCGAGGTGCCGATCTTGAGTCCGTAGTCGCGCCGCGGCACCAGCGGTTCGCGCCCGAGCCAGAACAGGCTGACCTTGAACCGCGAACTCAGCTCCGGACGCGGCTCCGAGGCGAGCGCCGCGACTTCGCCGCGGCTCACGTAGATCTGCTCTTTCAGCGTGAACCCGACGGCCTCGCCAGCGTGCGCCTCATCGGCCGGCGCCCGGTTGAAGCCCTCGAAGGTCTTGATCGCCGATCGCTTGCCGGACGGATAGAACACGACCTCGTCGCCGACGCGCGCCGTGCCGGACGCAATCGTCCCGGCGATGATCCGGCGGTCGTCGCCGTCGTTCGTGAACTTGTAGACGCCCTGCACGGGCATGCGGAACGCGCGGTCGCGTTCGTCCGCCAGCGCCGGAAACGCGTCCAGCGTCTCGAGCACGGTCGGCCCGGCGTACCACGGGAACGCCGTCGATCGCGAGGCGATGTTCTCGCCGTCACGGCCGACGACGGGAATGACGGCCACCGGTATCACGCCGACCTGTGTCAGGAACGCCCGATACTCGGCTTCGAGCCGTTCGAAATGCCCGCGGTCGTATCCGACCAGATCCATCTTGTTCACGAGCACCGCGACGTGCGCCACGCCGAGCATCGACATCATGTAGCCGTGCCGGCGCGAATTCTCCTGCACGCCTTCCTTGGCGTCGATCACGAGCAGCGCGGCCTCGGCCCGCGCGGCGCCCGTGACCAGGTTCTTCAGGAACTCGATGTGCCCCGGGGCGTCAATGATGATGTAGTCACGCGCGGCCGTCTTGAAAAACACGCGCGCGGCGTCAATCGTGATGCCCTGCGCGCGTTCATCCTTCAGCGCGTCCAGCAGGAAGGCGTACTCGAACGGCTTCGCGGTGCGCGCGCACAGCTCGCGCACCTGTTCGAGCTTGCCCTGCGGCAGCGATCCGGTGTCCGCCAGCAGGCGGCCGATGATCGTGCTCTTGCCGTGATCCACGTGACCGCCGATCACGATATTCATGCGCTGGCGCGCGGCCACGGCGGTCGCGGGCGTCATGCGAGATCTCCGTAGTAGCGCCCGGCCGGGTACGTCGCGCCCGAGAGCGCCACTCGGCAGAAGTCCAGGATGAAATCGCGAATCTCAGGCGTCACGTCCTCGTGGCGCCGTTCCCTGCCGCTCGCCAGGAACGCCCCGCCCGCTACCGAGAACATCGTCGGCGGCGCCATCTCGAACCACTCCTCGCGGTCCTTCATGTACTTGAAGGTGCAGCGCTCGATGATACGCGCGCGGTCCTCGCTCGTGAGCGACCGGTCGAGAAACGCAGCGATTCGGTCCAGCACGGCGCCGAAATCGCGGCTCATCTCCTCGAAGTGCACGAACAGAACGTTCGGTTGCTCCTGCGACAGCCGCCACCAGCCCTCGACATGCTTCGGCCACGGCAGCCAGTACATGCGATCGCTGCAGAACCACTCGGCCATCGCGTCGATCGGCGGCAGGAACGGCCCGAGCATGGTGCGATTGAAGTCCATGATGCTCGCAAAGCAGCTCACCGGATGACGCGCGACGTAGATGTAGCGCGCCTCCGCTGCGTACGGGCACAGCTCCGCCGGCAGATGCGTCTTCACGATGCGCGCGGGCGGCGTGCCGACGAGAGGCGCGGCGTCCATCGTCGTGGTGGTCGTGGCGTCAATCCAGGGACTGAGTGTGTTCAGATGACGCACTCCGGAGTCGGTGAACTCCCCGGTGCCGCGCGTGACGATCTGGTAGACGACCTGCTGCATCCAGGTGGTGCCGCAGCGCATCTGCGTCGCGACGAAGATGTCCTCGGACGTCGGCGCGTAGGCCTTCGCGCGCGCGAACACGTCGGGACTGCTCGTCTTCGGCGGACCGTGCACACCCTGGTACTCAAACGAAGGCAGGCCCTTCTGCTTCCGGGCGAGGGGCGACAGCAGGTACGCCATGGGCAGCGCGGGCAACGACATCAGCCGGATGCGGCGTTTCAAGGCGCGGCGGCCTTCGAGCGGCCGGCCGAAGTAGGCCACGCCTTCAGTCTGCCGCGATTCCCAGTTGAAGTACCAGAACAGGTAAGCCAGCCCAGCCACGGCGATCGCTCCCGCCGTGAGGAGGAGTCCGAACCAGGTCATTCTTTGGGCTTGGGCGGCCGACCGAACAGCCGGCTCGCGACGGCGACGATCTTCTGCCAGAACATCAGCACGACGCCGCCGATCGCCGCAAAAGCCGACGCAATGGGCAGGAACACGTCCGGGCCGATGTAGGCCAGAATCAGGGGCAGCTTCATCTCGTCACCTTACACGGATCTTCACAGGCGGCCAGCCAGCCAGGCAGCCACACGTCCGGATATCGGCAGAAGGCGCTTACGCCCGTCATTCGATGGACCCGGGCCCGAGTCCTGCCGATAGGCTATTCTGGCGGCACCGCAGGCAGCCGAGCACTGAATGACTGAACCACGGACGCCATCCCGGCCCAGGTTCCTGGGCCAGAAGACCCTTCATCCGGTCAAGATCTGCATTGTCCGTACGCCCACGCTGACGTCGGTCGGGGCGGTCGGTCAGGACGCGGTCCCCCCTATCGGACCAGCCTACATCACCGGATCGCTCGAGGCCGCCGGCCATATCGTCTCGGCCGTCGATGCCGTGGGACTGGCCCTGGATCAGTACAGCCGGTATCCGGGGTACGAGAACGTCTACGCCCACGGGCTCACGCCCGGGGAAATCCCCGCGCACATCCCGAAGGACGTGCAGGTCATCGGCATCTCAAGCATGTTCTCTGTCGAGTGGCCGCTCACCCGGAAGGTCATCGCGGCGGTACGTGCGGCGTTCCCATCGACGCCGATCGTCCTGGGCGGCGAGCACGTCACCGCGGCGCCGGAGTTCTCCCTTGGAAGCAGCCCCGCCGTGGACGTCGCCGTGCTCGGCGAAGGCGAAGAAACCATCCTCGATCTGCTGGACGCCTACGCGACCGGGCGGGATTACGCCACCGTCAACGGCATCGTGTTCCGGCGCGACGGCGAGTTCGTCAGGACACCCAAGCGCGACCGGGTCCGCGAAATCGACGAGATTCCGAAACCGGCCTGGTCGCTCTGGCCGGTCGAAGGCTACATCGACAAGGGGCTCACGCACGGGATCAATCTCGGGCGCTGCATGCCACTCCTGGCCAGCCGCGGCTGCCCGTATCAGTGCACGTTCTGCTCAAGCCCTGGGACGTGGACCACGCTGTGGAAGGCGCGAACGCCGGAGTTGGTGCTCGCGGAGATCAAGGAATACATGGCGCGCTACGGCGCGACGAATTTCGACTTCTACGACCTCACGGCCATCGTCAAGAAAAGCTGGATCGTCGAGTTCTGCCAGCTGCTCGAGCGCGAGAACCTGAAGATCACGTGGCAGTTGCCGTCGGGCACGCGCAGCGAAGCGATCGACGATGAAGTCGCGGGGCTGCTCTACCGGTCCGGGTGCCGGAGCATGAACTACGCGCCCGAAACGGGATCGCCGGAAGAGCTCGGCCGCATCAAGAAGCGCTGTGACGTGGATCGGATGATCGACTCGATGCGCGGCGCCCACGCGGCAGGCATCGAGATCAAGGTCAACTTCATCTTCGGCATGCCCGGCGAGACCTGGCACGACGTGCGCCAGACGTTCAAGTTCTTCGCGCGCCTGGCGTGGCACGGCGTGGACGACATCGCCTGCTTCCCGTATTCGCCCTATCCCGGCAGCGAGATGTTCGACGACCTGGTCAGGCGCGGCAAGATCACGCTCGACGAGGATTACTTCATCAGCCTCATTGGCTACACGGACATTCCCAACAGCGTGTCGTACGTGGATTTCCTGTCGTCACGCCAGCTCGCGCTCCTGAACATGTCGGGCATGGCGTTCTTCTACGCGCTCAACTTCCTCTTCCGCCCGTGGCGCGCGGTGTCCTTCTTCGGCGGCGCCCTGCTCGGCCGCAAGGGCAGCAAGCTCACCATGGCGCTGTCGAACACCCGCCGCAAACGCGCCGCGCGCAAGCTCTTCCGCAAGGACAAGACCGAGACCGTTCAGATCGCGGGCTAGTCGGGATGCATGGCGGCGGAGCCGTAGGGGCGTGGCCTCCGCGGGGCTGAGGCTCGAAAGACGCGCCTCCGGCTTACCGTCTATCGCCAGACCGCGTGGGGGCCCCCATCCCCACGCTGGCCACCATGGCCTCCGGCGCGTCTTTCATG
>CAZJTG010000007.1:16916-37293 GCA_964548865.1 uncultured Solibacteraceae bacterium | reverse complement strand
GGCGGCTGGACGGCCACTGCTGAGCGTCGGCGCCGCAAATGGTGAGGACGCCGGCCACGAGCGCCGACACAAAGAGTCTGACGCGCCCGCTCATCGGCGTCCTCCCTCGCGCGGCAGCTCGAATCCGGGCGGCAACCCGCCGCCCGACGCCCCGGCGCGCGGCAGAATCGTGAGCAGCATCCTCGATTCCGGCGTGAAGTAGGTCTTCGCGACGCGCTGCACGTCGGCCAGGGTGACGGCCTGGAACAAGTCGAACTCGGCGTCGGCGGTCTTGATGTCGTTGTGAATGACGACCGCATGCGCCAGGTGCAGCGCCTTCTGCTGCACGGTGTCGCGCCCGAGGATGTAGTCGCGCGCGAACTGCCGTTTCGCGCGGTGGAGCTCGGCGGGGGTCACGCCCTCCGTTTTGATGCGATCCAGCTCGCCTTGCAGCGCTTTGAGCACCGCCTCCGGCCGGTTCGGCGGTTGAACGATGGCGACCGCGTAGAACAGGTTCGGGTGCTCGATCAGCTTGGCTTCGCCGAAGGCCGCGAGCGCGACCTGCTTCTCATAGACCAGCGACCGGTAAATCCGCGAGCTGTCGCCGTCCGACAGGATCTTGGCGAGGACGTGCAGCGGATAGGCATCCGGGTGCCCGTCATAAGTAATGTGGTGCGAGACCACAACGGCCGGCAGCGGCCAGGATTCGGTGACCGTGTACTCCGTGCCCGACTTCTGCACGGGCTCCCTCGGAATGTCGCGCGGCACCGGCTTCCCCCTGGGCACGCGGCCCAGGTACTGCTCGACCAGCGCCAGGGCCTGCTTGGTCTCAAAGTCGCCGACGAGCGTCAGCGTCGCGTTGTTCGGCACGTAATACGTTTCGTGGAACTCCCGGATCGCCGACACCGGCGCCTTCTGGAGATCCTCCATGCTGCCGATCGTCTGGTGCTTGTAGGGGTGCGCTGTGAACGCCTTGTCGAAAATGATCTCGGGAAGCCGGCCGAACGGCTGATTCTCGAACCGCATGCGGCGCTCTTCCTGGACGACCTCGCGTTCGTTGCGGAACTTCTCCTCGCTCACGTCGAGCGACGCCATCCGATCCGCCTCGAGCCAGAGCACGAGCGGCAGGTACTGCGCCGGCACGGTCTGCCAGTAGACCGTCGAGTCCTCGTCGGTGAACGCGTTGGCCTGTCCGCCGACGCTGGTGATCCAGGAGGGATGCTGATCCGACTTGACGTTGCGCGATCCCTTGAACATCAGATGCTCGAAGAGGTGCGCGAAGCCCGTGCGGCCCGGCTTCTCGTCCTTCGAACCGACGTGGTACCAGAGCGACGCGTGCACAATCGGCGTCGAGTGGTCCTCCAGAAACACCACCTGGAGCCCGTTGGGCAGCGTCGTCATCGTGTAGTCGAACTTCGGAGGGCGAACGACGGTGGCCTGGTCGGCCGCGCTGGTCGCCACGACGACCGTCGCGAGCAGAAACACCAAACGAAGCATTTTCGTGCGAAGCATTACGGGGATTATGGCACGCCACCCCGTTCCGGGCCGCGTTTCAGGGCTTGATCGCGTCTTCGAGCGCCGCGAGGCGGGCCTCGAGATCCGACAGCCGCCGGCGCAGCTCGGGCAGCCGCCGCAGCAGCACCGCCGATTCCTTCCACACGGTGACGTCGCCGGCCGGAATGCCGGCCACCTGCTGGCCGGGCGCCACGTCCTTCGTGACGGCCGACTTCGCCGAGACGACGGCGCCCTTGCCGAGACGGACGTGGCCCGTCGCGCCGGACTGTCCCGCCATGACGACGCCGTCTTCGAGCGTGGTACTGCCGGCAATGCCCGCCTGCGCCGCGAGCAGGACGTGGCGTCCGATCGTCACGCCATGCGCCACCATCACGAGGTTATCGATCTTCGTGCCGGCGCCGATCCGGGTCTCGCCGATCGCGGGCCGATCCACGGTCGAGTTCGCGCCAATCTCCACGTCGTCCTCGATGACGACGCGCCCGACCTGCGGGATCTTCTCGTGGCCGCCGTCGGACCGCCTGGCGAATCCGAAGCCATCGCTGCCCAGGACGACGCCGTTCTGGAGGACGACGCGATCGCCGAGCTCGATGCCCTCGCGAATCGCGACGTGCGAATGAATCACGCAGTCGGCGCCAACGGCCGAGCCGCGGCCGACCGCCGCGTGCGAATGGATGACCGTCCGAGCGCCGATCTGGACGCCGGCGCCGATCGCGACGAACGCGCCGATCGCGACGTCAGGGCCGATCGAGGCCGTCGGATCGATGGACGCGAGGGGGCTGATGCCCGGGAGCGGCGCCGCGATCGGCGTAAGCAGTCCGATGGCGCGCGCCAGCGTCAGGTACACCTCCCCCGTGCGGAGCACGGGGCAGGGCGCAATCTCGAGGCGGTCGTCGGCGAGGATGGCGCTGGCGCGGGTGGCGGCGACCTGCGACGCGTATCTGGCGTTCGACAGAAAGGTGAGGTCGCCCGGCCTGGCATCGGCGAGCGACGCGACGCGCACGACCGCTATCGCGCCGGCGTCGGGTGGTCCATCCAGCCGGCAGTCGAGGCGCCGGGCCAGTTCGTCAAGCGTCACGGCGACGCGAGTATACCAACCGGGCGATCACGACGAGACGCGATCCACGAAGTGGGTGAAGTGCTTCAGGCCGAGCGCGGCTGAAATCGCCTCGAGCTGCTTCCGCCGGTCGGCCGGCGGCAGTCGAGTCGCCAATCGAACGTCCGCGAGCGGCGCGCACGCTTCCGGCCGCCACTCGATGCCGGCACGGCCCTTGCGGGCGCCGCGCCAGGACAGAAAGTGCGCGACCGCGCGGAACGTGAAATACCAGGAGATCACATTGGGCCCGGGCACGAAGAAGAAGAGCGGCCCGGTAATGGCGACGAGCGCGCCGTCGATGACCAGCCAGCGCAGGTGCTTGGCGCTGTCCCGCACGAACTCATCCTGAACTTCCTTGAGCGCGGCGTCCGCGCCGAGGTCGGACGGGTAGCGGAGATCCACGACGGTCTCGTGGCGGAGGTGCCAGAGCAGCCGCTGCTCCGCAATTGTCTCGGCGATCTTCCTGAGAATCCGCTTCCAGAGGCCGGAGGACTGCCCGGCCTCGCCGCGTTCGGCGCGGCGCCGCTCCGCCTCGGCTTCGGCCAGCATCGCGCGAAACCGCGCCATCATCCGTCCAAACCAGCCGCGCGACGGCGCGCCCGCGGGAGTGCCGGCATCGTCGGCGATCTCCACGTAGAGGTGATACTTCGAGCCGACGGGAACCAGGTAGACCTGCATGAATACGCCAGGTCTAACGGCGGATGCGGACCGGGGCGGGCGCGCGTTTCGCGGGCAGCGCGGGCTTGCCGGCTTCCGTCCACGCCGCCGCAATCACCGAGGCCACTCCGCTCGCGGCCTCGCTCAACCGGCGCTCGAGAACCGAACGCGTGCCCTTGAAAAACGTGGCGAAATAGACGCCGTCATAGAACTCGCGCCCCTGGATGGCCTTGCGATCGGCGTCCAGAATGGACCGCACGAGCGCCTCGCCGGAAATCAGCGCCTCGAAGATGAAGTCCTTCACGCTCGGCACCGGGCGGATGACGACGGGAGCGAGTTTGAGCGTCGCGAGGTTCCGGAGCACCAGATCGTTCTCGTACCGCGCGTGGATCCCGCGCTGGTTGGTCGCCTGGCCGTCGTAGCTCGTCACGCTGTGGAAAGGCTGGTGCGCATCCTCGATGTAGTGGGCGATGACGGCGGACAGGTACGCCGCGTTCTCGGCGCCGTAGCCGTTCGGATTCTTCGCTGCATCGCGGAACCGATCGACGAGCTTCGCGTAGACCTCCTCCGTCCGCCACGGCACGCGGCCGACCCGGTTGGCGCGCTCCGCGCCGTACTTCGCCACGTAGGCGTCCCAGTCCCGCGGGACGTTCGTGAAGGGCCGCGGATCGTCGAGGCCGTCGATGTCGAGGAAGTGGTTGGGATCTTCGTCCCCCAGCTCGCCCTTGAGTCCAAGGAGCCGCCACATGTCGGGATCGATCGAATGCTCGCTGATGAACTCGGCGCGGGCGGCAAAGAACGGCCGCAGCCCCGCTGGCAATCCGTCGATCGCGCGCTTCGTGATCATCCGATGCACGTCGAGGCCCCAGGCGCGGGTCGAGATCGGCCAGAGCAAAAGCAGAGCGGCTACCACTGCCGCAGCAAGCGCGCGCATGTCCACCTCACGTCACGGAAGAGTGCCGTCGTGCCATGCTAGCATCCGGGCGTCATGGCCTCGCAACTGACAGACGAGGATGTCGCGCGCATCGCCGAACTCGCGCGGCTGTCCGTCGGGCCGGAGGAACGGCCGGCGTTCGCGGAGCAACTCGGTGCGATCCTGGAGTACGCGGCGAGCATCCAGCGCGTGGACACCACGGGCGTCCCGCCACATGACGGCGCCGCCTCGTCACGCCTCCGGGAGGATCAGCCGGCCGGCCCGGCCGACTGTCTCGATCGCCGCGCCGTGCTCGAGCAGGCGCCCGGGGCCGCGATCGACGCCGGGCTGTTTCGCGTTCCGAGAGTGCTCTAGTCGCGATGGACCTCTGCCGGCTTTCGGCCCTCGAACTGCGTGGCGCGATCGCGCGCGGTGACGCCTCGGCGGAGGACGCCGTGCGGGCGTCGCTCGCCGCCATTGCCGCCCGGGACGCCGCGCTGAACGCGTTCATCACGGTTGACGCGGATCGCGCGCTCGCGCGTGCGCGCGCGCTCGACGCGGCGAACGATCGATCCGGCCGCCTGCACGGCGTCCCGGTCGCGCTCAAGGACAACCTCTGCGTGCGCGGCATGAAGACCACCGCCGGTTCGAGGATTCTCGGCGACTATGCCCCGCCGTACGACGCGACGACGGTCGAGCGCCTCGAAGCCGAGGGCGCGGTCGTCATCGGCAAGACCAACTGCGATGAGTTCGCGATGGGATCGTCGACCGAACACTCGGCGTTCGGCCCGTCGAGGAATCCGTGCGATCCGGAACGAACGCCGGGAGGGTCGAGCGGCGGATCGGCGGTCGCCGTCGCGGCGGGCTTCTCACCAATCGCGCTCGGATCGGATACCGGCGGATCGGTCCGCCAGCCCGCGGCGCTCTGCGGCGTCGTCGGCGCCAAGCCGACCTACGGCCGCGTGTCGCGGTACGGGCTGATCGCATTTGCGTCCTCACTCGATCAGGTTGGGCCGTTCGCCCGGACGGTGGCCGATGCAGCGCTGGTGCAGGACGTGATCGGCGGCCCCGATCCGCGCGATGCCACGTGCGCCCCGCACGCGGCCGAGCCATGCGGATCGAAGCTCGAGCGCGGCGTGAACGGCATGCGCATCGGCGTCCCGCGGCACCTGCTCGAACGCGGTGTCGACGCAGAGGTGCGCACGGCTTTTGAAGAGGCGCTGGCGGCGCTGGCCCGCGAAGGCGCGTCCATCGAAACCGTCGAACTGCCGCACAGCGAACACTCAATCGCGGTGTACTACCTGGTGGCGACGGCCGAGGCGAGCTCGAATCTCGCGCGGTACGACGGCGTGCGGTACGGGGCCCGCGTCGGCGGCGAGACGCTGGCCGCGCAGTACGCCGCGACGCGCAGCCGTGGATTCGGCGCCGAGGTCAAGCGCCGGTTGATGCTCGGCACGTACGCGCTGTCGGCGGGGTACTACGACGCGTATTACCTGAAGGCCCAGCAGGTCCGAACGCTCATCCGCCGCGATTTCGAGCGGGCGTTCGAACGCGTGGCGGCAATCGCGGTGCCGACCAGCCCGACTCCGGCCTTCAAGCTGGGCGAGCGGCTCGCCGATCCACTCCAGATGTACCTGGCAGACGTGTTCACCGTGGGCCCGTCACTCGCCGGCCTGCCGGCCATCAGCGTCCCGTGCGGAATGGCCGCGGGTGGGCTGCCCGTCGGACTTCAACTCACGGGGCGGGCGTGGGATGACGCGACCGTCTACCAGATCGCCGCCGCCTTCGAGCGTACACGCGAAGGCCGGGTCCAATAACGACCCGGCCTCCACGCGACCGCCGACCTGCCTGGCCTACGAAATCGCGATCGTCTTCGGCTTCGTTTCCTCGCGCTGCGGCAGCTTCACCGTCAGTACGCCGTCGGCGTAGCTGGCGTCAACGCGGCCGGCATCGACGGTCGCCGGCAGGCTGAAGCTCCGGCGGAACTGGCCGTGCGCGCGCTCGACGCGGTAGAAGCGATCCCGCTCCACGTTGGCGACGAACTCGCGCTGCCCCTCGATCACGAGCACGTTGTTCTCGAACGTCACCTTGATGTCCTCGCGCTTCACGTCAGGAAGGTCCACTTTCACCACGACGTCCTTGTCGGGCGTTTCGAAGATGTCAACGGCCGGCATCCACGCCGCGCGGGCGAACGAATCACCGCCCCACGCCGATTCGAACATGCGGTTGAGAAGATCCACCTCGACAGCGGCGAGGTCACGCACCGGGCTCCAACGGGTCAATGTCGTCATGTTCTTTTCTCCTGCTTCTGAATTGGCCAACAGGCCTGAAGAGATATTAGCCATGACATGCGTATATGTCAAACACATAATTTTAGTTACTAACACTCATATTATCTGGCCAGTTTTCGGCCTGAAATCCGCGGGTCGGCGTTCGAGACCGGGCCACCTCGATAGAATGAACGGGTGCCGCAGCGATTTGGTCAGGACGCCGCCGATCTTGCTGAGGACGCACACGAGCTCCTGACGGAGCTCGATCGCGAAGTGCCGGGCGTGGCCTCGCTCAGTGCCGAGTGCCGTCCGCCGCTCGATGTCGTCGAAACCGCCACCGCGCTCGAAATCGTGCTCGATGTCCCTGGCGTGCGACCGGAGTCGCTTCGCATCGCCGTGCGGCGAGACACGCTCCTCGTGGTCGGCGCCAAGCTGGCGCAGCCGGCCGAGGCCGGCGTGCGTTATCACCTGGCGGAACGGAGCTACGGCAGGTTCGCGCGGGCCGTACGCCTTCGCGCCTCCGTCGATGCCCGGCGCGCGCGCGCCTCCACGTCGGCGGGCGAACTCCGCGTCGTGCTGCCTCACATCGAGGAACGCCGCGGCACCATGCATCTCATTCCGGTCGAGTCCACGTGACCACGCTTCTTTTCATTGGCGACATCGTCGGACGCCCGGGCCGGGAGCTCGTGCGACGCGCGGTCCCCGCGCTCGTCGGTCGGCACGGGATCGAACTCGTCATCGCCAACGTCGAGAACTCGGCAGCAGGCTTCGGGGTGACGCCGGACATCGCCGACGATTTCATGTCCTGGGGCGTCCACGTGATGACCGGCGGCAATCACACGTGGGACAAGAAGGAGATCCTTCCCTACTTCGCCGAGCAGCCGTGCCTCCTTCGGCCCGCGAACATGCCGGCTGGCACGCCCGGGCGGGGTACGTTCGTCGCCCGCGCCACGAGCGGCGTGCCCGTCGCGGTCATCAACGCCATGGGCCGGGTGTTCATGACCGCGATCGACGATCCGTTCCGGGTGATTGTGGACGAGATAAACGCCGTGAAAGATCGCGCGAAGATCGTCTTCGTGGATTTCCACGCGGAAGCGACGTCGGAAAAAGTCGCGATGGGCTGGCACCTCGACGGCCGGGCGACCGCGGTCGTCGGCACGCACACGCACGTGCAGACGGCCGATGAGCGCGTGCTGCCGCAGGGCACGGCCTACATCACGGATGTCGGCATGACCGGCCCGCACGATTCGGTCATCGGCGTGGAGCGCGCCGCCATCATCCAGCGCTTCCTCACCGGACTGCCTCAGCGGTTCGAAACGGCCACCGAGAACCCCAGGTTGAACGGGGTCATCGTCCGAGCCGATGAGCAGACCGGCCGCGCGCTCTCGATCGAGCGCCTGAATCTCTCTGCGAAGCAGGTGGATGAACTCTGACTGGGAAGGCCTGCCGTTTGACGACGAGGACCAGGACGACGTCCGGGGTCCGAGCCGGGCGCCGCTGTCGGTCAGCGAACTCAACGCGCAGCTGAAGCACCTCATCGAAGGCGAATTCGGGGGCATCACCGTCGAGGGCGAGGTTTCCAACTGCCGCCCGGCGTCGAGCGGGCACATCTACTTCACGCTGAAGGACGACTACGCGCAGGTGCGCGCCGTCATGTTCAGGAAAGAGGCGCGCACGCTCAAGTTCAAGGCCGAGGACGGCCTGCGCGTCGTCGCCCGTGGCCGCATCAGCGTGTACGAGGTGCGTGGCGACTACCAGCTCATCGTCGATTCGATGGAACCGCACGGGCTCGGGGCGCTTCAGGCGGCATTCGAACAACTGAAGCGGCGACTGCAGGCCGAAGGCCTGTTCGAGGCGGCCCGCAAGCGGCCGCTGCCCGTGCTGCCGAAGCGCATCGGCATCGTGACGTCCGCCGACGGCGCCGCGCTTCGAGACATGCTCCGCGTGCTCGGCCTCCGGCATGCGAACGCGAGCGTCGTGATTCGCCCGGCGCGCGTGCAGGGCGATGACGCGCCCGCCGACCTCGTCCGCGCGCTTCGGGCGGTCGCCAGGGTGCCCGGCGTTGACGTCGTCATCATCGGGCGAGGCGGCGGATCGGCCGAGGACCTGTGGGCGTTCAACGACGAGCACCTGGCGCGGGCGATTGCCGCGTGCCCGGTCCCGGTCGTCTCGGCCGTCGGGCACGAAATCGACTTCACGATTGCCGACTTCGTGGCTGACGTTCGCGCCGCGACACCGTCGAATGCGGCCGAGCTCGTGGTCGACCGGGCCGACAACTTCTATTCGCGCATCGACCGTGCCGCCGAACGGCTCCGGGCGGCGATTGAGCGGGCGGCCGCCGGCCGGTCGCAGCGCGCGGAACGCCTGGCGTTCCGCCTGGACCAGTGGCCGGTCAAGGTCGCGCTGCGTGAGCGCGACCGCCAGGATCTGGCGTTCCGGCTCGATCGCGCGGCGGCTGCCAGCCTGGGGCGCGCGTCCCAGCGGTTTGATGGGCTCCGGCGCCGCCTGGAACAGCGAGACATTCATCGAGTCATCGGCGATCTCCGCGCCCGAACGGTGCGGGCCGAACACGCCCTCCGCGCGCTCGTCGCGGATCGACGTCATCGGGCCGAACGCCAGGCGGCCACGCTGGCCGCCAGGCTCGACGCGCTCAGTCCGCTCGCCGTGCTGGGCCGCGGCTACGCGGTCTGCTGGAACGAGGCGAGGACGGGTATCATTCGGTCCGCAGCCGCCGTGGAGCCGGGCGCGCGCGTGCGGGTCACACTGGCGCTGGGCGAGCTCGGCTGCCGCGTCGAGGAACGCAAGACATCGCAATGAGCCAATCCATCAAGGACTTCGAATCCGCCATCGCCGAGCTCGAGAAAATCGTCAAGCAGCTCGAGGACGGCGACCTCGCCCTGGACAAATCGCTCGCGCTCTTCGAGCGCGGCGTGGAACTCTCGCGCTACTGCCACGATCAGCTCGGCGCCGCGCAGCGGCGGATCGAAGTACTGTCCGAACGCGGCGAGCTGTCCGACGCGTCCCATCTCTCCGGCACGGACGACGACCGGTAGCGCTGTGCCCGGCACGGACGATTCACTCGCGGCTTACCTCGCCGATCTCAAAGCCGAGAGCGAGGCCGGCCTCGACCGCATGTTGTCCGCGCTGCTGGCGCCCGCGCTCATCCTGGACGCCATGCGCTACTCCGTCCTCGCGGGCGGCAAACGCCTGCGGCCCTGCCTCACACTGGCGGCCGCCGAGGCCGTGGGCGCGCACACCGGAATCGCCGTCGAACGGGCGCGTGCGCGAGCGCTCCCCGCGGCCGTCGCGATTGAGATGATTCACTCGTACTCGCTGGTCCACGACGACCTGCCGGCGATGGACGACGACGCGCTCAGGCGCGGGCGACCGACGCTGCACGTCGTGTCCGGCGATGGTCTGGCGATTCTTGCCGGAGATGGGCTGCTGACCGAAGCCTTCAACGTCCTCACCGCCAGTCCGTCGCCCGTCTCCGTGCCGGGATCGGACGAGGCACCCGCGGAATCGAGACTTCGTGCGTGCGCGGTGCTGGCGTCTGCCGCAGGCGCGGCGGGCATGGTGGGTGGTCAGGCCATCGATCTAGCGGCGGCCGGCAAGGTGAGGAACACGCAGGTTGCGATCGCCGATGCGGGCGCCCTCGAAGACATGCACGCCCGGAAGACGGGCGCCCTCATCCGCGCGTCCGCCGTGACCGGCGCCATCCTGGCCGGAGGCAGCACGGCAGTGGTCGCGGCGATCGACGACTACGCGCGCGAACTGGGTCTGGCCTTTCAGATCGTCGACGACGTGCTCGATGTCGAGGAGTCGAGCGCCTCGCTCGGCAAGACGGCGGGCAAGGACGCCGCGGCGGGCAAACCTACGTATCCCGCCCTGTACGGCATCGCGGAGTCGAAGCGTCTGGCGGCCGCATGCGTGGCGCGCGCCACGGCCGCGCTCGACCGCGAACGCATCGGCGGCCGGCTCGCGGAGATCGCGACCTGGACCCTCGCCCGCCGAACCTGAGCACCCGAGCACCCGTGAGAAAGGTTCGCATCGACCAACTGCTCATCACGCGCGGCCTCGCTCAATCGCGCGAGCGCGCGCGGGCGCTTCTGATTGCGGGCGACGTGCTCGTCGCCGGCCATCCCGTGACGAAGGCGGGCGCGCAGGTCGATCCGGCCGCCGAGGTCGTCCTCCGCCAGCCGGATCATCCCTGGGTGGGACGCGGCGGCCTGAAGCTGGACCACGCGCTCAACGCCTTTCGCATCGACGTCACCTCCGCGCTCGCGCTCGACATCGGGGCGTCAACTGGCGGCTTCACCGACGTGCTGCTCACGCGGGGCGCCGCGCGAGTGGTGGCCATCGACGTCGGCCACAACCAGCTCGACTGGCGGCTGCGACAGGATCCGCGCGTGCTCTGCCTCGAGGGCGTCAACGCACGACACCTGGCACCCACCGATCTGCCCGCGGACACCCGCGCGTTCGACATCATCACCATCGACGTCTCGTTCATCTCCCTCGCGCAGATCCTGCCGGTCGTGCCGCCGCTGCTGAAACCCGGCGGACGCGTCGTGGCGCTGGTGAAGCCGCAGTTCGAGGCGGGGCGTGGCGACGTCGGCGCGGGCGGCATCGTGACCGATCCGGCGGTCCACGCGCGCGTGATCGAGGACGTGACGCGCGCGGCGCATCGGATAGGATTGGACCGACTCGCGCTCGAGCCCTCGCCCGTCACGGGTGCAGAGGGGAATCGCGAGTTCCTGCTGCTGCTCGGACACGCGCCATGACCACCACACCTGCCCCGGCCATGACTCGCGCCAGCCTGATCGCGCGGCACACGTTGCCCGCCGCGCTCGAGGCCATGGCGGAGGCCGCGCGGTTCCTGGAGGCATCTGGCTGCCGGCCCGTCATCGAATCCAGGAGCGCGGCCCACGCCGGCCTTGGCGATCGCTTCAGCCTGACCAGCCGCGAAGACCTCGGCCGCGATGCGGACGTCGTCATTGCCTTCGGCGGCGACGGCACGCTGCTCGACGCGGCGAGCGCCGTGGCGCACTCGCCGTACGACGTGCCGGTCGTGGGCGTGAATCTGGGGCGCCTCGGTTTCCTCACCGAAATCGGCCGCTCGGAGATGACCGACGCGCTCGAGCGCATCGTGCGCGGGAACACGACAACCGAGACGCGGCTCCTCCTCGAAGGACGCGTGATGCGCCACGGCGCGATCGCGGCCACCCGCCTGGCCTTCAACGACGTCGTCGTGACGCGCGGCGCGCTGGCACGGATGATCGAGATCGATGTGGACGTCGACACCGAGCGCGTGTCGCACGTCAAGGCCGACGGCCTCATCGTCGCGACCGCCACGGGATCCACGGCCTACAACTTGTCCGCGGGCGGACCGATCCTGCATCCGTCCTCGGACGCCGTCGTCCTCACGCCGCTGGCGCCGCATGCGCTCACCAACCGCCCCGTCGTGCTGCCCGCAGGATCGCGGATCCGGCTGACGCCGATCGTCGAACCCGACACCGATCCGGTCGTGACGTTCGACGGCCAGTTCGGCGTACCGCTGCAGCCGGGCGACACCGTCGAAATCGCGCGCGCCGCCCGCGGCCTCCGCCTGCTCCGCACGACCTCGCGCACCTACTTCGACATGCTTCGCGAGAAGCTGAAGTGGGGCTGACCGCGTCAGCCCGTCAGCGCCGTTTCTGAAACGTCCGGACGTTGCGATTGTGCTCGGCGAGGGTTTCCGCGAAGACATGCGAGCCGTCGTTGCGGCTCACGAAATAGAGATACCGCACGTCGGCAGGATTGAGCACGGCATCGATCGACGCCAGACCCGGTGAAGCAATCGGCCCTGGCGGCAGGCCGGCCACGCGGTACGTGTTGTACGGCGAGCTGATCTGCAGGTCGGCCTTCCGGATGTTCCCGTTCCACCTGCGCGCGAGCATCATCGCGTAGATGACCGTCGGGTCGCACTGCAGCGGCATCCGGATCTTCAGGCGGTTCAGGTAGACCGCCGCGACGATCGGCCGTTCTTCGGCCTTCGACGTCTCCTTCTCCACGAGCGACGCGAGCGTCAGCAGTTCGTGCACGGTCATGCCGCGTTCGGTCGCGGCCGCGCGGCGCTCCGGCGTGAGCACTTGATCGAATCTCGCCAGCATCGCGCGCACGACGTCGTCGGCCGTCGCGTTCCGGGCGAGCGGATAGGTATCCGGAAACAGGTAGCCCTCGAGTGACCGCACGCCTGCGCCCACCGGCGCCGACGCCACGGCGCTATTGACGGCGGTCACAAAGTCGCCGGTGCGGCCGAGCCCGGTGCGGGCGAACACGTCCGCCATCTCGACGATCGTCAGGCCCTCGGGAAAGGTGAGGCCGCGACGGTAGACGTCGCCTGCGGCAAGTCTGTCCATCACCGCGGTCGGCGCGCTTGCGCCGGCAAACCGGTACTCGCCCGCCTGAAGCCGGCGGTCGGCCCCCGTCAGGCGCGCCGCGATCCGGAAGGTCAGCGCGTCAGGGAGCACGCCGGCGGCGACCAGGCGGTTCGCGATCGAGGCCACGCTGGACCCCGGGGGGATCTCGACGAACACTTCCTCCCTCGCAAAGGCGCGGTACGGCGCGTTCAGACGCTGGCGCGCCCAGAGTCCGAGGCCCGCAACGGCTGCGGCGAGCACGACCGCGAGGAGGAGGAGACGCCTAAGCACGGTCGAGGTAATCCTGGAGGATCACGGCGGCGGCCGCGGCGTCGAGTTTCTGCTTCCGCTTGCGCCAGTCCTTCTCGCGGAGCGCCAGGCGGGACTCCGCTTCACGGCTCGAGAGGCGCTCATCCTGAAGATGAACCTTCAGGCCCGTCAGATCCTGGAGCGATGCCGCAACAATCCTCGCGACGGCCGTCTGCTCCGTGTCTTCACCGTTCAAACGTCGCGGCAGTCCCACCACAATCTCGCCCACTCGCCCGCCCTCGTCATCGTCCGCCGCGCGCGCCGACGCGAGCAGCGCCGCGACGGCGGCGGCCGACTGGACCGGCGTCGCACCCGCGGGAATCGTCTGCCAGGGCCGTGCCAGGCTCGCGGTGTCGTCCGACAGCGCCAGGCCGAGCCGGCGCGCGCCAACATCCACACCCAGGACCCGCATTTCCGCACAAGCGTAACCTGCCGCCGCCTCGCCCCACCGGGCGGCCCCGAATTTGCGATAATCACGGGCATGGCGCGACGCACCCGGGTTCTCGTACTTGCCGTCTCGACGCCGCTCGTGGCGCTTGTCACGATCGGCGGCTTCATCGGGGTGCCGCGAGCCGCAGCGCCACAGGAAGTCGTCGCGCCGCTCAGGATTTTCAACGACGTGGTGAGCCTCATCAGCATGGCCTACGTCGAGCCGCCCGACATGGACCGGGTGCTCGACGGCGCGATGCGCGGGCTGGCCGACGGGCTCGACACGTCGAGTGCGTTCCTGCAGCCCGACGAGGTCAAGGCGCTCGACGCCGCGGCCGGCACGCCGGCGGGAGATACCGGACTCGTGGTCACCCGCCAGTTCTATCTCCGCGTGCTCGGCGTGCGGGATGGGTCGCCCGCCGCGCGCGCCGGACTTCAGGCCGGCGACTACGTCCGCATGATCGACGGCAAGGCGACGCGCGACATGTCGACGCTGACGGGCCGACGCTTGCTGCGAGGCGCGCCCGGCTCGAAGGTGTCGCTGACCGTCATCCGCGGCAACGTCACGGATCCGCACGTCATTGAGATCGTGCGCGAGGCGCCGAAGGGCGCATCGGTCTCGTCCTCGATGGTCGGCGGCGTCGCGCGCGTGCGCATCTCGACGTTCGACGCGACCGTGCCGGGCGCCCTGGCCTCGACGTTTGCGCAGCTCACGAAGGACAAGGTCAGCGGCGCCGTCATCGACCTGCGCGGCATTGCCGACGGCGATCCCGAGGACGGCATCAAGGCCGCCAGGTTGTTTGTGAAGTCGGGAACGCTGGGCGTCCGAAGTGGCCGCACGGGCCCCCCGGTCAAGACACTGGCGGCCGCGGGCGACGGCGCGGTGACGATGCCGGTGGTGCTGCTGGTCTCGAACGGGACATCGAACGCCGCGGAAGTCTTCGCTGCGGCACTCTCCGGCAACAAGCGGGCGGATCTCGTGGGAGAACCGACGGCGGGCATCGCCGGGGTCCAGCGGCTGGTCCGCCTGCCGCAGGGCTACGGGCTCTGGATGACCACCGAACGGTATTACACGGTCGATGGGGCGACGCCCCTCCACGAACACGGCCTCGTGCCGGCCGTGGCGGTGGCGAACCCCGTGGTGGGCTTCGACGAGCTGCCGCCGCCAACCGATGCCCCGCTCGGCAAGGCGATCGAGCAGCTGAAGAAGCGGCAATAGCGGATTTCGACCGTCATTTTCGGCGTATACTGAGCGTTCGTCTGGAGCCCCGGCGGGGTCGCCGTAGGGATGGCCACGCGGTAAGGCACATAGGCGCGTAGCTCAGCTGGTTAGAGCGCCTGCTTGACATGCAGGAGGTCGGCGGTTCGAGTCCGCCCGTGCCTACCACCTCAACAAAGGGCAAAGGGCAGAGGGCAAAGGTCAGGGGTTTGGTGGGCGCGTTGCGCCATCGAGACCCGGCTGCAGAAAACCGATGGCAAGCGATAGCTCATTCCAGACCTTTGCCCTTTGCCCTTTGCCCTCTGCCCTTCTCAGGTAAGCGTCCTTGTCCCACGTCACCATCACACTTCCCGACGGATCCCAGCGCAGCGTGCCGGCCGGCACGCGGGTGCGGGAGTTCGCTTCGTCGGTGTTGCCGCAGGCGGTCATGAAGAAAGCGCTGGCGGCCCAGGTGGACGGCCGCATGGTGGATCTCTCCTTCCCGCTCGATCGAGACGCGGCGCTCAGGATCGTGACGGCGGAAGGGCCCGAAGCGCTCGCGTTGTACCGGCACTCGACGGCGCACCTGCTCGCGGCCGCCGTCACCCAGCTGTTTCCGGGCACGCAGTGCGGCATCGGCCCGGCCACGGACGAGGGGTTCTTTTACGACTTCGTCGTCGAGCGGCCGTTCGTTCCGGAAGACATCGAGAAGATCGAGTCCCGCATGCGTCACCTCGCCGGACAGGACCTGCCCTACGAGCGCCAGATGTGGCCGCGCGAGGAGGCGATTCAGTTCTTCCGCGATCGAGGCGAGCCGCTGAAGGTGCAGCTCATCGAGGAGAAGACTGCGGGCGAGACGTTCGTGTCCTGCTACACGATCAAGGATCGGGACACGTTCGTGGACTTCTGTGCCGGCCCGCACGTGCCGGGCACCGGAAAGCTGAAGGCGTTCAAGCTGCTCTCGACGTCGAATGCCTATTGGAAGGGTGACGCCCGGAACCAGCCGATGCAGCGCGTGTACGGCACGGCGTTCTTCAAGGACGACGATCTGAAGCAGTACCTGACGCAGATCGAGGAAGCCAAGAAGCGCGATCATCGCCGGATCGGCAAGGACCTCGGCCTGTTCACGTTCCATCCGTGGGCGCCCGGCGCGGCCTTCTGGCTGGGCAAGGGCACCACGCTCTACAACCAGCTCGCGGAGTACATGCGCGGCGTGCTGTTTCCCTCGGGCTACGCGGAAGTGAAGACGCCGCTCATCTACGACAAGGCGCTCTGGGAAACCTCCGGCCACTGGCAGCACTACCGCGAGAACATGTTCCTGGTCGAATCGCGCGACCGGGCGAAGGACCCCGGACCGGATGCCGGCCCGGACATGGCTGTGAAGCCGATGAACTGCCCGGGCCACATGCTGGTGTTTGCCAGTGAGAGCCGGAGCTATCGCGACCTTCCCCTGCGCCTGCACGAGCAGACGCCGCTCCACCGCAACGAAGCGTCCGGCGTGCTGGCCGGCCTCACGCGCGTGCGTCAGTTCTCGCAGGACGATGCGCACTGCTTCGTGATGGAGTCGCAGATCGGCGAGGAAGTCGAACGGCTGCTGCGCCTCGTCAAGCGGGTCTACGGCGACTTCGGACTGGCCTACGCGGTCAAGCTGTCCACGCGTCCGGCCGAGTACCTCGGCGAGCGGGCGACGTGGGATCACGCGGAGGCGGAGCTCAGGCGCGCGCTCGAGGCCGCCGGAGTGGAGTACCGGGTCGACGAGGGCGATGGGGCCTTCTACGGCCCGAAGATCGACTTCGACGTCATGGATGCCATCGGCCGCAAGTGGCAGTGCGCCACCATCCAGCTCGACTACCAGATGCCGGCCCGTTTCGACCTCAAGTACACCGGCGCCGACAACGCCGAGCATCGGCCGGTCGTCATTCACCGGGCCATCTTCGGCAGTTTCGAGCGGTTCCTGGCGCTGCTGATCGAGCACTACGCCGGGGCGTTCCCGCTGTGGATTGCGCCGGAACAGGTGCGGATTCTGCCGATCGCCGACCGCCATCTGGAGTACGCCGAGTCGGTCCGGGCGCGGCTCGCCGCGGAGGGTTTCCGCGCGACCGTCGACGGGCGGGTCGAGAAGATTGGTTATAAGATTCGAGAGGCCCAGCTTCAGAAGGTCCCCTACATGCTGGTGATTGGGGATCGCGAGGTGGCCGAACGTGCCGTGGCCGTTCGAGACCGGTCAGCCGGCGACCAGGGATCGAAGCCGCTCGACGAGTTCGTCGCAGCGGCAAGAGCCGAGGTCGCCGACCGGGGCGCCCAGCGCAGTCTGTAGGAGGTCCTTATCGCTTTCGACCGAAGCCCACGCCGTGACGATCGCACTCGCATCAACGAGCGCATCAGGGTTCGTGAAATTCGCGTGATCGATGACGCCGGGCAGCAGCTCGGCATCATGCCTCCGCCGCAGGCGCTGGCACTCGCCAAGAGCAAGGGGTTGGATCTCGTCGAGATCTCGCCCACTGCCGTCCCTCCGGTCTGCCGGATCATGGACTTTGGCAAGTTTCAGTACGAGCAGCAGAAACGCGCCCGGCAGGCGAAGAAGCACCAGAAAGTCATCCTGGTCAAGGAGATCAAGTTCCGGCCGAAGGTCGACGAGCACGACTACCAGTTCAAGAAGAAGCACATCGAGCGCTTCCTGGCGGACGGCGACAAGGTCAAGGCCACGATCTTCTTCAGGGGGCGCGAGAACGCGCATCCGGAAATCGGGCGCCGCATCCTGGAACGGTTGATTGAAGATTTGAGCGAAGTTGGAATGATCGAGTCGGAGCCGCAGAAGGAAGGCAACCAGCTCCACACGATTCTGGCGCCCAAGGGGCGAAACAAGTAGATAAGGGCGCTGCGCGCAGTGCGCGGTGCGTAGTCGAGTGGAGTTCACATGCCGAAGATCAAGAGCCACCGGGGCGCAGCGAAGCGCTTCAAGAAGACGGCGACGGGCAAGTTCCTTCGCGGCAAAGCCTTCAAGCGCCACATCCTCACGAGCAAGCCCACGCGCCGCAAGCGCCACGCGCGCGGCACGACGGTGATTTCACCGGCCGACGCGGGCAAGCTCAAGAGGATGCTGCCGTACGACTGAGTTCCGAATTTGGTGATTGGCGATGTGGTGCTCTGGCGATTTCAGGGCCATCCCACATCACCACATCGCCAAATCACCAAATTACTAATTCTGAGGAGTCACCCCAATGCCCCGCGTCAAGAGAGGAACCGTTCGCCGCGCGAAGCGCAAGAAGCTACTGAAGCGCGCGAAGGGGTTCTACGCCACCAAGAGCAAGCTCTACCAGGCCGCACAGGAAGCCGTCGACAAGGCGCTCAACTACGCCTATTCCGGCCGGCGCCGCAAGAAGCGCGACTTCCGCCGACTGTGGGTCGTGCGCATCAACGCCGCCGCGCGGCAGCACGGTCTGAGCTACGGCCAGTTCATCAGCGGCCTCAAGGCCGCCGGGATCGGCCTGGATCGGAAGAACCTCGCCGAGCTCGCGGTAGACCATCCGGCCGCGTTCGAGGTGCTCGCGCAGCAGGCGCAGGCCGCGCGTCCGGCCCCCAAGGCCGCTCGCGCGTAAGCGCGGGTTCCGCACGTGCCCTCCCTGGTTGACGAACTCCGCGCGGAGTTCCAGTCCGCGCTTGCAGGCGCCACGACGGTGGCGCTGGTGCGGACCGTACGCGACCAGTTCCTCAGCCGGAAGCACGGCCGCGTCACCGATCTCCTGAAGGCCGTGGGCGCCGCGCCCGCCGATGACCGGCGCGCGCTCGGCGCCGCCGCCAACGCGCTCAAGCAGGACATCGAAGCCGCGCTCGATGCCCGTCAGGCGGAGCTCTCCGCCTCGGCGGCGCCGGCCGGCGCGGTCGACGTCAGCCTTCCGGGCCGCGTTCCGGCCGTCGGGCGCCGGCACCCGCTCACGCTGGTGCGCGAGCGCGTCGAGGACATCTTTCTCGGCATGGGCTACCAGGTCATCGACGGCCCGGAGCTCGAAGACGACTGGCACAACTTCGAAGCGCTGAACATGCCGCCGGAGCATCCGGCCAGGGACATGCAGGACACGTTGTATCTGGCGGCGCCGGTTGGGACGTCGGGTACGTCAGGTACGTCAGGTACGCCGCGACCCGCAACGCTGCTGCGCACGCACACGTCGGGTATGCAGATTCGCTACATGGAGTCGCACGCGCCGCCCGTGCGAATCATCGCGCCGGGGCGCGTGTACCGCCGCGACGACATCGATGCCACGCACACGCCGATGTTCACGCAGGTCGAGGGACTCGTCGTGGACGAGGGCATCAGCCTGGGCGATCTCAAAGGCACCTTGAACTCATTCGCGTCCGCGTTCTTCGGCGAGTCGCTCCGGACGCGGTTCCGGCCGAGCTTCTTTCCGTACACGGAGCCGTCGGCCGAACTCGACGTCGAGTGCCAGGGCTGCGCGGGCGCAGGCTGCGGCCTCTGCAAGCACACCGGCTGGATCGAAGTTCTTGGCTGCGGCATGGTGCACCCGGCGGTGTTCGAAGCCGTGGGGTACGACTCGAACAAGTACACCGGGTTCGCGTTCGGTGTCGGCATCGAGCGCCTGGCGCTCCGGCTGTACGGCATCGAGGACATCCGGATGTTCTACGAGAACGACCTCCGGTTTCTTCGACAGGTGCCGCTGTGAAGATTCCGGTCGCGTGGCTCCGCGAGTTCGTCGATCCACCGGGTGACACCCAGGCATTGGCCCGGAGGCTCGGGGCGTGCGGCTTCGAAGTCGGATCGATCGAAGGCGAAGTCATCGATGTCGAGATCACCGCCAACCGGCCGGACTGCCTGAGCGTGTACGGCATGGCCCGAGAGGTCTCGGCCGCCTTCGATCTCGATCTGAAGCCCCTGCCGAGTGCGAAACTCCCGGACGAGGATCATTCGAAACTGGCGGTGTCGATTGGCGACGCCGGGTGCAACCGCTACGCGGTCGCCGTGGTCGAAGTCAAAGTCGGGCCCTCGCCGACGTGGCTCAGCCATCACCTCGCGTCGGCTGGCATCCGGCCGATCAACAACGTCGTCGACGTCACGAACTACGTCATGCTCGAAATGGGCCATCCGATGCATGCGTTCGACGTGCTGAAGCTTGCGGGCCCGGAGATTCGGGTCCGTCGCGCGCGCGCGGGCGAGACACTGACCACCCTCGATGGCCACGAGCGGAAGCTGGATGAGCTGACGCTGGTCATCGCCGACAAGGATCGCCCGGTCGCGATCGCCGGCGTGATGGGCGGTCAGGCGTCCGAGGTGACGGAGGCCACCACGATGGTGGCGCTCGAAAGCGCCTGGTTTCTGCCCGCGCTGGTGCGATCGGCCAGCCGGCGCTTCAACCTGAAGACCGAGGCGTCGGCCCGCTTCGAGCGCGGCGCAGACCTGACGGCTCCCGTCGCGGCGCTCCAGCGAGCGCTCCACCTGCTGTCGCTCATCGGCGCGGGCCGGCTCGTCGGCGGCATCTCGGATGTCTACCCGAGGCGTTTCGAAGCCAGACAGATTCGACTGGGACGCCCGCACCTCGAGCGCCTGCTGGGCGATCGCGTGGATGATGACTTCGTCGAACGCACGCTGACCCGCCTGGGCTT
>CAZJTG010000007.1:0-16906 GCA_964548865.1 uncultured Solibacteraceae bacterium | reverse complement strand
CGCGGGTGACGGCTGGCGGGCCACCGTACCGGCGTTCCGCGTGGACGTCACGCGGGAAGCTGACCTCATCGAGGAAGTCGGCCGGCACTGGGGCTTCGACCGCATCCCGGCCACGTTCCCCGCCCTGCGGGAAATGCCGCGTCCGATGTCGGCCGCCGTCGCGGCCGATCGCCGGCTCCGAGGCATCCTGTGCGGCGCCGGCCTGCAGGAGACCTGCACGTTCATCGAGCGGGCGGCGGCTGAACCGTTTACGGCTTCGGCCGCGGATCTCGTGACGATCGCCAACCCCCTCTCGGAGAAGTTCGCGGTGCTGCGGCCATCGCTGCTCGCCGGACTTGTTGATGCGCTGGTCTACAACCGCCGGCGCGAGGCGGAGGGCATCCGGTTGTTCGAGACCGGCGCCGTGTTCCTGCCGGGCGGCGAATCCCGGCGTGTCGGCTGGATTCTCGCGGGCGCGCGTCACGAGCACTGGAGCGATCGCCCGGCTCCGGCTGATTTCTTCGACGCACGGGGGGTCGCCACCCTGATCGGCGAGGCGCTCGGCGTCGAGATCCACGCGGCGGCGACCACGGCGGCGCCGTGGTTCAGGCCTGGACGGGCGGCCGTGCTGACGATCCGGACCGCCGGCGACGTCCGGCCGGTCGGATTCGCCGGCGAGATTCTGCCCGCGATCGTCGAAGCGCGCGGACTCGCCCAGGGAACGGGGGTCGTCGGCGGCGAAATCGATCTCGGCGCGCTTCGCGGCGACGGCGCGAACCCGGCGGTGCGGATCAGCCCGCTGCCGCGCTTCCCGTCCATCGTGCGCGATCTCTCGATTGTCGTGAGCGATCGCTTGCCTGCCGCGGATGTTCGTGGCACGATCCGGTCCAACGCGCCGGCCACGCTCGAGTCCGTGCGCGAGTTCGACCGGTATCAAGGCAAGGGCGTGCCGGACGGCATGATCAGCCTGTCGTTGCGGCTGACGTTTCGCGGCACGGACCGGACGCTCACGGACGCGGAAGTTCAGGACGCGGTGGTCGCGATCGTCAGCGCGCTCGAGACGACCCACGGCGCCGTCCTTCGCGGTAAGTCGTAGGCCGGGCTTGGGCGCCGGCCGTGTCAGTCCGGGCCCTCACGCCCGGCGGAAGGAACCGATTTCATGGTGCGTTCAGGGGCAGCAGCGGTAGTGGATGTGCAGCCGATCGATCGGCTCGAGGAAAAGGTCCGGCAGATGGTCGGCGTGATCGACGCGCTGCGGACCGAGAAGGCCAAGGCGACGGACGAAGTGTCGCGCCTGCAGCAGGAACTCGCGTCGCTCAAGTCGCGCCTCGCGGAGAGCGCCACGGCCTCCGCCGAACTGGCCACGATGCGTGAGGAACGCGACCTCGTTCGCGCGCGGGTCACGCAGATGATTTCGCAGATCGACAAGCTGGACCTCTGAAATCCAGCGAGCGAGTTGAAGTAGATGTCTGAGCCACGGGTCATTCACGTCGACATCCAGGGCCAGCGCTACGCGATCCGGAGCACGCTGGACTCGAAGTACGTCGGCGACATCGCGGCGTTCGTGGACCAGAAGATCGAGCGCGTCGGGCGCGAACTGGCGACGACCGACGCCGTGCGCCTCGCGGTGCTGGCCGCGCTCAACATCGCCGATGAACTGTTCCGGGCGCGCCAGGACTCGTCCGGCGAGGCCGCGCGCCTGATGTCACGCGCCGCGGAGATCGAGCGTCTGATCGACGCCGCGCTCGAGCCCATTGCCGGAACGCGCGCGGCACGGTAGTATCAACGTCCCTGTTTTGTTCGTGATGGATCGGAGCGCTGCTTGAGCCGATGTTTCACAACAAAGTGAGCTGCGATGCCGCGCGGTGTGCATGCCTCCGAGGCGAGGAAGCCTGAAGCGCGGCTCTTTAGCGGCTCCACCTGTCTAGGCAGGTTCATTGCGGCCTCCCCACACGGCAAAGCGGGGTCTTGTGAACGTCGGCGATTCCACGGAAGCACTCCTCATTAGTCGCATTCGGGAACGAGCGGGCGCCGCCGCGCCTGGCGTCACGCTGGGCATCGGGGACGATGCGGCCGTCCTGGCACCCGTGCGCGGCCGATCCGATGTACTTACGACCGACACGTTGATCGAGGGCGTGCACTTCCGGCGCGACTGGTCCACCGCGGGCGCCGTCGGCCGCAAGGCCGTGCTGGTGAACCTGAGCGATCTTGCGGCCATGGGCGCGACACCCCGGGCCATCCTCCTCTCACTCAGCCTGCCGGGGTCGCTCACGGTCGAGGACTTCGACGCGCTGATCGACGGCGTGGTGGCGGAGGCCCGGTCGGTGAACGCCGTGCTCATCGGCGGCAACATCACCGCCTCACCCGGCCCTCTGGTCGTGACGGTGACGGCGATCGGCACCGCGCACCCACGTCGAATCCTGCGGCGCGACGGGGGCCGGTCCGGACACGCCTTGTACGTGACGGGGAGCGTCGGCGCCGCGGCCGCCGGCCTCGGTATCCTCGCGTCCGGCGCGGACAGACGGTCGCTTGCCGACGGGCCTGCCTCGTGCGTATCGCGGTACGAAAGGCCGCCCGAACTCTCGCGTCTCAGCCGGAAGGTCGCGGGCTACCGGGCCGGTTCTGCCTGCGTGGACTTGTCCGACGGATTGGCAGACGCCGTCCGACAGATTGCAGAGGCCAGCAGGACCGGAGCCTCCATCGACGCCGAACGTGTGCCGGTCGATGACGCCGCGGCGGCCTGGTGGAGGTCGGCTGGCCTGCCGGTCCTCGAGCGGTCGATCGCCGGCGGCGAGGACTACGAGCTGCTCTTCGCGGTGCCCCCAAAAAAGCACCGGGGTTTTCTGGCGGCGGCCGCCGCGGTGGGCGTCCGGGTGACCAGAATCGGGGCGCTCACCACTGGCGACGCCTGCGTGATGTCACAAGGCGACGAGGTGCTGCCAATGCCAGGAGGCTTCGGGCACTTCGCCTCTAAGTAGTTTATTTACAATATTTTAGCGACTCGAAGCACCCTCGGAATTGTCAGCGCCTGGCCCGGGTTTTTGCCCCAGGCCGTCTGCTACGCTGGGGGGGCCACAGATGTTTCTCCTGTCTCGATCGTTCCGCCGCAAGCTCCTCGCGACGGCTCTGACTGCCGGGGTCTTCACGTTGCTCTACCAGGCGACCGTGATGGACTCGCGCGCTGTTGGCGAGGTTGGCGGCAGCGCGGTGGGACCGCCCGCCAGGGGCAGCCGGGCCACGTTCGAAGCCACGGCCTACTGCCGGGGGACCGTCACGGCGTCAGGCATCAAAGTCAGGGCCGGTATCGCCGCCGGAGATCCCAAGGTTCTCCCGATTGGTTCGGTGATTCAGGTGGAAGGCGTCGCCGCTCCCTATCACGGGATTTACACGATCCTCGATACCGGACCGGAGATCAAGGGCCGGGAGATCGACATCTACATGTGGAACTGCGACGAAGCCGTGCAGTTCGGCCGCAAACAGGTCCATCTCACCGTGCTTCGCAGCGGCTGGCCCGCAGCGCGCCGCTAGAACCGAGCCCCTTTTACTGCGCCCGCCCGGCCGACGTGCCGATAACCACGTCATGATGTGTGTGCACACTCGCCTCTTCGCACGGGCCCGGATCACGATTCTGGCAGCGGTGGCCGTCGGGCTTCTCACGCCCTCCGAAGCGGCCGCACAGGTCAACCGGCCCCGGAACGGCGCGCGGCCAGCGATGGGCGAGAACTATCGGGTCGAGCTATCCGGCGCGTGGTGGAAGCCCGGCTTGTTTGGCAGCATCGCGTCGGACCGCCTGAACCTCATCGGCAGCCAAATCGATCTCGTCGGGGACCTGGGGTTCGGCGAGGCGCGCTTCAAGGATTTCCGCGTGACGGTGCGCCCGGCCCGGGCGCACAAGCTGAGATTCCAGCAAACGCCCCTGCAGTATGCCGCCTCGGGCGTGCTCGCCCGGACGGTGACCTTCGCCGGGCACACGTTCGACGCCGCGCTGCCCGTCGATTCGTCGCTCGGCTGGAAAGTCACGCGTTTCGGTTACGAGTGGGACTTCATCTACCGGTCCCGCGGGTTCGTCGGCGTGTTGTTTGAGGTGCGCCAGACGGAACTGAGCGCCGCGCTGTCGTCGCTCGTCGTTTCGGGCGCGGCGGAAGCCCAGGCGCCGCTGCCGGCCATCGGCCTGGTCGCCCGCGTGTATCCCCTTCCCGATCTCGCCCTGAACATGGAGATCGGCGGCCTCAAGGTCCCCGAGTTCGATGGAAAGTACGAGGGCAACTACACGGACATCGACCTGTCGGCGACCATCAACATCTCGAACAACCTTGGCGTGTCCGCCGGGTGGCGGCGGATCAACACCAACCTGCGCATCGAGCAGGATTTCGGCCGGCTGAAGTTCCAGGGTGTCTGGTTCGGGGGCGCGATTCGGTACTAGAGCGCCGCACTCCGAATCTTCTGCAGCCGTTCTTCCGCGGCATCCAGCGTTTCATCGCGCTTGCAGAAGCAGAAGCGGAGCTTCGTGCGTCCTGACGCCGGGTCGCGGTAGAAGCTGCTGCCGGGCACGGCGGCCACGCCGACCTCCGACACGAGGTACCGCGCGAACGCGACGTCATCCGGAAAGCCGAACGCGCCGATGTCGGTCATGATGTAGTACGCGCCGCGCGGCCGGTAGCAGATGAAGCCGCTCGTCTCGAGAATTCGCATCAACCGATCGCGACGCCTCGCATAGCCCGAGGCCAGGTCGGTGTAGTACGCGGCAGGCATCGCCAGGGCTGCCGCGGCAGCCGCCTGGAGCGGCGCCGCCGCTCCGACGGTCAGGAAGTCGTGCACTTTGCGGATGCCACTGGTCAGATCCGCCGGCGCCACGGTCCAGCCCACGCGCCAGCCCGTGACGCTGAAGGTCTTCGACACGCTGTTGATGGTGACCGTGCGGTCGGCCATGCCGTCGAGCGAGGCCATGGCGACGTGGGTTTCTCCGTCGTACAGGATGTGGTCGTAGATCTCGTCGGTGACCGCAATGGCGTCCCATTTCCGGCACAGCGCTGCGATCTCGTCGAGCTCCGCCCGCCTGAAGACCTTCCCGGTCGGGTTGTTCGGCGTGTTGATGATGATCGCGCGCGTCCGGTTCGAAAACGCCGCGGCAAGCTCGCCCGAGTCGTACCACCAGTCAGGGTGGCCCTGCCCGGGCTCGCGCAGCCGCACGAACCGCGGCGTGGCGCCCGAGAGAATCGCGTCGGGCCCGTAGTTCTCGTAGTACGGCTCGAAGATGACGACTTCGTCGCCGGGATCGACGATGGCCATCATCGTGGCCATCATGGCCTCGGTCGATCCGCAGCAGACGGTGATCTGCTCGTGCTCGACGACCGGCACGCCGTGCCTGGCCGTGAAGTCGGCGGCGATCGCGTCGCGCAGAGGCTTGGCGCCCCAGGTCACCGCGTACTGATTGATGTCCGCGAGGATCGCGTCGCACGCCGCCTGCTTGATCGGCAGCGGCGCGGCGAAATCCGGAAATCCCTGCGACAGGTTCACCGCCTGGTGCTTCTGCGCGAGCCGTGTCATTTCGCGGATGACGGACTCGGTAAAGGACGAGGCTTTCTGCGACAAGCGGTTGCGCGTCATGGAATCGAATTAAACCACGGGATTCGATTCACCCTGTCGGGCCGGGTAGAACGGTGGAGGCCGGCCATGGGCGCCAGGCTCGGCGCCTACACGGCCCTGCGTGGTCGACAAGGTGACGCCAGCCGACGACGACTAACGCGGCGCGCCGCCGTAGAGGATGCGGTAGTCCTCGGTCGTGCCGATGATGCGCTTGACGTAGTTCTGCGTCTCGGGGAACGGAATGTTGTCGATGAACTCGTCGCGCACGTAGCCGGGACGCTCGGCCAGCCAGCGGACGACGCGCTCGGGCCCCGCGTTGTAGGCGGCCAGGGCCGGCGCGACGTCGCCAAAGCGCCTCAGCAGATCGGCGAAGAAGGTCGTTCCGATGCGGACGTTGACGTCGGGTTCGACAAGCCGGAAGGTCGAGAACGGCCTGATGCCCAGCGTGGCCGCGTACCGGCGCCCGGTCGACGGGATGATCTGCATGAGCCCCCAGGCGTTGGCCGATGACCTGACGTCGGCCTGGAACGTGGATTCCTGGGCGACCAGCGCCGCGACAAGGAACGGGTCGAGCCGTTTCGCGGCCGCCTGCTCGCGCAGCAGATCCCAGTGATCGATCGGGAAGATCACGCTGAGGATCTCCCGCGGCAGCGCCTCACCGCCTTCCGCCATGAACTGGGGGTACGCGCGGCGCATCGCGGAGATCGCCGGCCGCAGCTTGCCCTGCCGGTTGAGCGCGTACGCCAGCGTCGCGTCCACGAGCGGCGAGCCTTGGCCGCTCGCCTGCAGCCTGCGCAGCTCGAGGATCGCGTCCTCGAACATGCCCGCGGCCAGGAGCTGTTCGATCACGCCGCTCGTCGCCGGGCGCGGCGCAGGAGCAATCGTGGCGGGCCAGGTCGAGCGTGCCGGCGAAATCGCGTTGTCCCGGGACGTCCGCACGACGGGCTGCAGCCGGGCGATTTCCTGGATGGCCGCGCGGCCGTAGTACGAGTTGCGATAGTCCGCGATGGTCCGGCGGAATCCCTCGATGGCGGCGTCGCGATGCCCGAGTTCCACGTGCGCGCGCGCCGCCCAGTACAACCAGCCGGGCCGATAGTCGGCGCGCCGCATCGACAGCGCCGCCGACTCGAAGATGCGTACCGTCTCGGCGTAGCGTTTCTCCTTGTACGCCCACCAACCCGCACGCCACGCGGCGCGATCCGCGAAGGCGCCGACCGGAAACCGCGCGTACTGCTCGGCGAAGACGTCGGCCGCCTTCCCGTCCTCGTCCGCCAGGATGAAATGGGTACCGAGGTCGTTCAACGCCCGTTCGGCCCACGGCGGATCGAGGCGCCCCGCCGCGTCGCGCGCAAGGGAGACGTACTCGGCCGTGCGCCCGAGGCCTTTTGCCGCGGACAGATAGTAGTACGCGGCCTCGCTCGACCGCGACGAGGGCGTGTCGGCCAGCGCGCGCAGATCGGGCGCGGCAGCCGCATGTTTCTTCAGGAACAAATCGCATTGGGCCAGGCGAAGGCGGACCTGCTCGCGCGCCTCGGCGGGGGCCACGGTCTGCACCGCCGCAAAGCCGGCGCGCGCGTCCGCGTACTTCGCCGCGGCGAACAGCGCCTCGGCTCGGGCCAGGTGCCGGGCGGCATCGTCGCGCGACGGCACCGGCGGGGCCACGCCCGTCCGCGCCATCTCCTCGACGGCGTCGAACGCTTCCTCGGCGGCCGGAAAATCGAAATAGAGCCGCCGGAAGGACGCGAGCGCGGTCGCCCGGTCGTTCTGTCCGTTGGCGGCCTGAAGAAGTCGAAACTCCGCCGACGCCGGCGCGGAATTCGGCCGGGCCGCGAGGGTCTTCAGCGCGTCGAACACCGCACGCCGGTCGCCTTCCAGACTGCCGGCCTCCACGGCCAGGTTCAGCGCCGACTCCGCGAGCGCGTCGGAAGGCGTCGCGCTCATGATGGACGCGACGGTGCGCGCCACGTCCGCCGGTTTCGACAACGCGAGGTACGCCCGGGCCGCAAACAGCCGCGCGTAGCCGCCAATCACCTGATCGCTCGAGGCGCCGATGAACACGGGCAGCGCGTCCGCGGCGCGCCCTTCAGCGAGATCCGACACGGCACGCGCGAGACGGGTCCGCGCGGCGACGGCGTCTGGCGACGGCGCCATCCAGAGTTCGTGACGCTCGACGGCGGCGATGACGTGCGGCGCTCCGCGGGGCCACGCCAGGCATGCCGCGGCCGTCGCCACCAGTGCCGCCGTCTTCAGGGTTCTTTTCATGTCATCCGGCCGATGTCAGCACTTCGACGGTTCGTCGGGACGTGATGTTCTCGAGTCTCGAAGAAGCATGACGCACGAGCACTTCGATGTGTTCGATCCACACCGACACGGCGGCCTGCCCTGCAACTCGTTCCGGCCCCTCGGCGAACAGGACGGCAACCACCGCGCCGGCCACGTTGACCGGGACGAGCAGACCGGAGTTCCCGGACATGGCGCGCATGAAGGGCGGGACGTCCGGCAGGCGCGCTCCGGGCGGGGCGGCAAGAATCAGCCGCTGCCGGTCGCGCACGACCGAGGCCAGGGCCGGATAGCTGTCGAGCGGGGTGTCGGCGGGCCGGGCGCCGGCCAGATAGCCATAGTCGGCGAAGCTGTGAAGCGTGCCGCCATCGACCAGCATGACCGCCACGCGGGCCGCCTCAGTGGAGCCGCCCCGGGCCAGCGCGTCCAGGATGCCCAGGAGCGTCGTGGCCTCGTCCTGGAGCCTGAGGGCGCCGACGACCTTCGCCAGCGTATCGAGCCTGCCCTCCTGGGTCTGGATGGCCGACGCAGCCCGGGCGAGGTCCGTCACGCGATCGGCGGACACACGGCCGCCGTCCTCCTCGATGGCCTTCACCAGATCGGCCGCGAGCGTCTCGAGGTGCACGTCGATGTTGTGGCGAACCCGCGCGACAAATCTGTCGATCGATTCCTTGACACGCGGGCGGTTCGAGGAGGGCACGACCCCATTATCGCGCTTAGAGCGCGGGTTCTACAGGTTCGACGGGTTCAACGAGTTCGACGGGTTCCGCGGGCGCTCGGGTGCGTGTTCCCGGGTTCGTCAGAGTTCGACTTGAATGCCGATTTCGACGACTCGCTCGGGTGGAATGCGGAAGAACGAGGTCGCGCGCACGGCGTTCCTCGACATCAGGGCGAACAGCCGCTCGCGCCAGAGCGCCATGCCCGGCCGTCCGGTGGCCAGCAGCGTCTCGATGCCCAGGAAGAACGTCGTCCGCTCGATCTCGATCGTGTCACCGCCGGCAACGACCGTCGAGAGCACGGCGGGCACGTCGGGCTCCTGCATGAAGCCGTACCGGATCGCGACGCGGAAGAAGCCGTGGCCGATCTCCTCGATATGGACGCGGTCCTTGTCGGGCACATACGGCACGTCGCTCGTGGCCACGGTAAGCAGCAGCACCCGTTCGTGCAGCACGCGGTTGTGCTCGAGGTTGTGCAAGAGCGTGAGCGGCGTGCCGTTGATATTGCTCGTCATGAAGACGGCGGTGCCGGGTACGCGGTACGGCGGTTGCGCCGTGATGTCCTTCAGAAACTTCTCGAAGGGATACATCCGCTCGGAGAGACGAGACCACAGGAGCGCGCGCCCCGCCTTCCATGTCGAAAAGCCGGTGTAGGCGAGCACGCCCACGACGAGGGGGAACCATCCGCCGTGCGGGATCTTCAGGGCGTTCGACCCGAGGAACGCGAGTTCGACCACCAGGAACAGCAGGCCGAGCGATCCCGCCACCCGGCGGCTCACGCCCCACGACTCGCGCGCCACCATGTAGGCGAGCAGCGTGGTGAACACCATCGTCGAACCAACGGCAATGCCGTAGGCCGCGGCGAGCGCCGTGGAACTCCTGAAACCGAGCACCAGACCGATGGTGGCGAGCATCATCGCCCAGTTCACTTCGGGCATGTAGATCTGTCCGTGCTCGCTCGCCGAGGTGTGTTCGATGCGCAGGCGCGGACAGTAGCCGAGCTGGATCGCCTGTCGCGTCAGGGAAAACGCGCCGGAGATCAGCGCCTGGGATGCGATCACCGCCGCCATGGCCGCAAGCGCCACCAACGGATACAGCGCCCAGCTCGGGGCCATCAGATAAAACGGCGCCGTGGCATTCTGGGGCTGCTCGAGCAGCATGGCGCCCTGTCCGAGGTAGTTGATGAAGAGCGCCGGCAGCACGAGGCCGAACCACGCGATGCGGATCGGCTTCCGTCCGAAGTGGCCCATGTCGGCGTACAACGCTTCCCCGCCCGTGCAGACCAGAAAGACCGAGCCAAGCACCACGAAGCCCATCCAGCCGTTGCGCATCAGAAAGGACACGCCGTCGACCGGGTTGAAGGCCTTCAGCACGGTCGGGTGATGCAGGATCCACGGCAGTCCCAGCAGGATCAGGGTCACGAACCAGACCACCATCACGGGCCCGAAGAGCTGGCCGACGGTCTGCGTGCCGCGCGACTGAATGAGGAACAGACCGAGCAGGATCGCGACCGCGATTGGCAGGATGTAGGGCTCGAACACGTGCGTGCCGACGCTCAGGCCTTCGATCGCGCTCAGCACCGAAATCGCGGGCGTCACGATGCCGTCGCCGTAGAGCAGCGATGCGCCGAACAGCCCCAGGCCAACCATCAGCGCCCGGGTTCTGAACCGCGTCTCGGGCCGCTGTGGAATCAGCGCCATCAGCGCCAGAATGCCGCCTTCGCCCTTATTGTCCGCGCGCAGCACGAAGATCAGGTACTTGATCGAGACGATCAGCATCAGCGCCCAGAAGATCAGCGACAGGATGCCCACGACATTTTCGGTGGTGGGCGCGACGCCGTGGGCCGGATTGAAGCACTCTCGAAGCGCGTAGAGCGGACTCGTGCCGATGTCGCCGTAAACGACGCCGAGGGCGCTGAGCGTCAGAAGCGCGAGCCGGCTCCTCTTAGGGTCCAACGAAGACGAACTCACAAGCTGGGTATTGTGTACCAGTTAGGGGCGCCCGTCGACGCCAGTGGTGGTGTTTCCTAGCGTCCTGGCCCGGCGTGCCGGGACAGGTGTGTCTCGACCCGCGCAATCAGGTCGCCAACGTTCATCAGGCCCGCAATCTCGCCTGTGCGGAAGCGGATGCCGAAATTCTTCTCCACGGCCATGATGATCGTCAGGTGCGACAGTGAGTCCCAGCCGTCAACCTCCGACGCTTTCGTCAATCGGGTCAGCACCAGATCGTCGAGTTCGAGCGTGTCGGCCACTATTCGGGTCACGCGTTCCAGGATTTGGTCGGCAGTCATCACGAAGTGGCCTCCGTCGCGGTTGATACGAACGTTTAGAAGGGCCGCGCGCCGCGTGTCTCGAGGCGCCACTCCTCGATGTGGCCGTCGGAGCGCACCCGCCGGAACCCGAGCCCTGCATAGTGTTCCTTCACCAGCCCAGTCCTCGCGGTTGGCCGGTACAGGCCGACCAGGCTGCTCCTGCCCTCGGCCTGTGCAACGGCAAGCAGTTCGTTGAACATCAGGCGCTCGACGCCTCGTCCCAGAACGCGGCAACTCATCAGCCAGGCGTCGATCACGAGCGCGGCACCCTCGCGCCTGGCAATACACACGCTGATCAACCCGTGGTCAGCAAATCGATCGCGGAGCCTGATCGTCCGTGTCACGAGCATCGGATCGGCGGCCATCCGTTCGATGTCCGCCTGCACGACGCGTGGCGTCGTGAGATTGAACTGGTTCGTCTTGTTCACGAGTTGTGCGATCCGTTCGAACGCGATGGCTTCGAACGGTCGGACGATCGCCCGCATGTCGAGCGACGCGAGATACGCCCCGACGTCGGTCGTTCCTGCGAGGGCTTCCCGGACCTGACGACGACCGACGTACGCCGCCGTCCTGGAGCGGTCTTCATCGGTCAGCCGGACCGACTCGAAGTACCGCGCCGCGTCCAGCGTCCGGATGAATGACGCCGCGTCATCCGGCATTTCCGGCACGGCGACCTCGGGCAGGGCGCGCGAGACCTCCGCCCGTTCGGCTGGATTGTCATCGACGAACACCAGGGCGTCCAGCGGGAGATCGAGCTCGGCAGCAATGGCGCGCAGGTTCTCGGATTTCGGCGCCCAGTTCGCCTTGAAGGCCACGAAGTCCTGGAGCCGGAGACGCACATCCGGATGGTCCGTAAACGCCGACCTCGCCACCGCCTCGTCGTTCTTGCTCGACACCGCGAGAAGTATTCCGCGCTCTTTGAGTTCGCACAGATACGCCTGGAACGCCAGGAACGCTTCGCCTTCCGCGTCACCCTCGCTCATTCGGATCCCCTCGACACCGTCGTCGCCAACGACGCCGCCCCAGAGCGTGTTGTCGAGGTCGACCACGAGGCACTTGCGGCCCCGGCCGAGGATCGCGCTGACGAGGCCCGCGAGGTGGCGAGCGTACGCAGGTACGGCGTCCAGCGCCACGGCCTGCTTCGCGAGATGCCAGAGGCGATCGTCGTGCCAGGTGGCCGTACCGACTCGTTCAGCCTCGGCCGCGATGTCGTCGATGTGGACGTAGTGCGGAGCGCGATCCTCGAGCGCGATGTTCACACGCCGGATGAACGACGTGGGGTCTCCGGGCAGCCGTGGACCGAGACTGCCGGCGGATCGCCACGGCAGCGGCGCGAAGTTGCTCAGCACGATCTCTGAACCGGTGCGCGCATGGAAGGACTCACAGGGTTCGAGCAGTGCCCGGCAGACGGCGTCAATCGCGGCGGCGACCTCGGCCCGGCTGGCCGTCAGTGCCGGCGGGCCCGGCAGGTGCAGCGTCGGGGTGGACACCAACGTGATCTGCGGTGAGAAGCGCGCAAGCGCACTGTCGGGATCCAGAAGACTCGAGGTGACCTGCCCGTAGGGTGCCACGTGCAGCTCGGGCTTCACGCCTCGTGCGAGCAACGCCGTCTTCAGCGCCGGCAGCAGAAAATCAGGCGTCGCGCTGCCGACGATCGCCAGGCGTACGGGCAGCAGGCGCTCGGCGACCATCGCGTCGGCCACCAACGCGTCGGTGCGACGCGAGAGCCGCACATACGCGTGGTAGTCGCGGATCCGCGCCTCCTCGTCCAGAAACACCCGCCAGCGATCCCCGACATCCGTCTTCACTTCAGTCTCCGCCCCGCGCCGGCTGCAGCCGCGCCGCGACAGCTTCACCGACCACGCGATGTCCCCTGGCCGTCCAGTGCACGTCGTCCGGGAGGTACACGAGCTCACCAGAGGCCGCGGCCGCTCGCAACGGCGTCGTCGCGTCCAGGAACTCAATCTTCTGAGCGCGGCACCAGGCATCGACCCTGGCCGCCAGGTCCGAAGGCTGCCAGAGGCGCGCCACGGTATCGCGGTCGCTGGAGACCACATCCCAGTACACCTGAAACTTCCTCGGAACGTACACGACGAGAAAACGCGCGCCAATCTCGACTGCCGCGTCTCGGGCCCCCAGCAGCGCCGCAGAGGCCGACGCCCACTGACGCGCCTCGAAGGGGCCGTCAATGGCCTCGAAGTAGATGGTGACGTCCCGGCCCTCCGCCGTCCTGAACGTCGCCGCGTGTCGGAGTGAGGTCGGGGACGGGCGCCGGCGTGGCGGCGTGGTCAGTCGCGCAAGAGCCCAGAGCGCGTTTCGCGCGAACGACCGCTCCGCAAGGGGCCTTACGGGCGCGAGCGACGTCGGATCCCGCTTGAACCGATCATAGGCCTCCGCGTCCGCCAGATCGTTTCCGCCGAAAAAGAACCAGACGACCGCACGCGGCTTTTTGGGCAGCCCGAATCGCTCGAGGACGACCGCTTCCTGCTGTGGTCCGTAGCCGCTCTGTCCGAGATTGGCGACGCGCTCGCCGAGTCGCTCGGCAAGCACGGCGGTCACGATCTGACCAGCCGGCGTTTCTGCCCCCTCCACGAACGAGTCGCCGACGACGACCACGTCAGCGCGATCCAGATCCACGGCGTTCCGGAATCCATGCCGATCGTACGAAACGTCCACCTGATACGGCTCGGCGTTGGGAATGCTCAGCCGCGCCACGAGATTGCCGAACGCCAGGCCCTGATGCCGCGTGTGGGGCTGATGGATGTGCACCAGTTCGGGATCCGCCCGATTGGTGCCGGTAGAGATCTGATTCCAGGCCTCGCCCAGTCGCGTGCCGAACAGGCGGCCGTAGTCGTATCCAGCGAGCGCCGGCAACTCGAACAATGTGAAGCACACGGCAAGCGCCAGGGTCGAAGCGAAGAGGCGCACGAACCGGCCTCGCCGGCCATGACGCGAAGACAGGCCGGCCGCGAGAAAGAGTACGGTCAGCGTGCCGGCAATGTTGGCCGCAGCCGTCGAGAACGAGTACCGGCGCCAGAGGGCCCAATCCGCGTCGAGCGTCGCCGTCGACCCCCAGATGAAAGCGATGAGCGCCGCGGACACCAGCGACAGCACGAACCCCCGAAGGACCGGACTCACTGCGGGGACTCCCTGGGGAAGCGACGGTTGGCTGCGACGAAGGCCGCAACGGCTCTCGACACCGCGACGCCGCCCTTCCATGTCGGGTGCATCTCGTCCCAGAAGTCATCGTCGCTGAGCAACGTCCGAAGATCGAGAAACGGCGTCGCGCCGATCGCGGATCGGACGGTCGCGAGGTAGGTGTCGTACCGGTTCGGATCGAACATCGCGCGGTTCATGGAGTGTTCGGGCAGATTGACGACGAACACCTGCCTGTCGTAGCGCTCTACGAAGGCCATGACCTCGCGAAGCTCCCGGCTGACGCGTTCGACATCCACGTCCCACACGTGCACCCGAGGCCAGGTGTTTCGGCGGTCCGCAACCGTGAGCGCCCGCTGCAGCGCCGCCGGCGATGGGTAGTACTTTCCGTCGAGGTATTTCGCTGGCATGGTCAGCTGCAGCCTGCGCCGGTCATGCGCAAACGCGGGCGCGATGGCCACGGCCGCGGCGCCGGCGATCGACACCAGCGCGCGCCGATAGCGATCCGGCGCCAGGCTCAGGAGCGCCCATCGCGCGGCGAACGCCGCCGTCGCCGGCTTCGGCTCGAGCCGGCTGGCGCCGTCACGCTGAATCAGACTGAAGTGCGGACTGTACTTGTTGATGGCCTCGACGAGCGGCGACTCGTACGGCCGCACATTGCCGACGAACCGTGGCGTGATGCCGAGCAGAAGGGCCTCAGGAACGGCGCTCTCGCCATAGGCACCTTCGAGATACCTGAGGACCACGAGCGCATCCTCGAGTGTCCCGACGCTCTGTGAACCCTGGTATGCGTGCCAGCCTGGAACGAGCCGATCGATTTCCTCGGGGAGAAGTCCCTCGCGAGCCTCGGACGGACCGTACAGATAGATCCGGCCTCGTCCCCGGTTGACGTGATTGGCCGGCGAGAAGAGGCGGAGATAGTCCTGGTGCTTCCAGAGATACGCGCCAAGGTACCGTTCCGACGCCAGGGAGGCACCCTCGAATGACAGGTGCGCCAGCGCCGCCGCGCCAACCAGGCAGAGCAGAACAGCAATCCTCGACCGCAAGCCGGAATCAGAACGCCTGATAGATGAAGTCATGACGAACCTGACCGAGGATGATGAGCGCGCCGACCAGCGCGAGCATCCATGCGAGCTTGAAGCCGACTCGCCACCGCACGCTCGTCATGCCAGCCTCAACGCCGCCGTCAAGCGCGCGAAGACCCGGACGCTGTCGTGCAGATTGAGCACGAAGAACGTGTATGCGAGCGACGTAAAGTTGTAGGTCAGACACACGGCCACGACCGTCACGGCCGGTCGTTCGCTGAAGCGCCTGAACGCCGGCCGCCCCATCCAACGGATCATTCCGTGCTCGTAGCCGCGCGCCACAGCCAGCGCGATGCCGTGCACGACACCGAAGGCGACGAAATTCGGGGTCGTACCGTGCCAGATGCCGGCGACGACCATCGTGACAATCAGGCTGAGCGCCAGCGCGGCGAATGCGTGCCCGGCCAGTATTCGGTGGCCGACACACAACCGGTACACCGGCGTGAACACATAGTCCGTGAGCCACACGGTCAGCGAGCGGTGAACACGCAGCCAGTACGCACTGACGTCACGCGCCAGAAACGGAAAGTGAAAATTCTCTGGCGGCCTGAGGCCCATCAACGAGCCCACGCCAATCACAATGTCGCAGTAGCCGGAAAAGTCGAGGTACAGGTAAACGTAAAAGGCGTAGATCCTGAGCAGGAGATCGCCGGCGGCGAGTTGCTCGATTGGCAGGCCCGGTCGCAGAATGAACGGCGCCACGATGGGCGCGAGGGCGAAGGCCTTCACGAGACCTCGCACGACGCGATTCGCCGCATCGAGATGCCGCTCGAACGTCGGCGGGTCGGTGACGACCTCACCGGTCCATTGCGCCACGAAGTCCTGGTAGCGCTGGATCGGGCCCATCAGCAGCGTGGTGAAGCACAGGCAGTAATTGAGGTAGTGCCGGAACGATAGCCGCTCGATCGTACCCGCTGCCGAATCGATCACGACGTGGACGATCTTGAAAAACATGAAACTGAGGCCCGCGAACGCCAGCGCGCCCGACGCCGCCGGGGGACCGACGAAGACCGCCGCCGCGAAGGAATACCCGCGGAGGTACACGAATGCGACCGTGAGCAGGCCGACGCACGTCACCAGGACCGACGTATTCCGGCCACGCGCCAAGCGCGCGCCGAGGTACCCGGCGACGCACAGCCCCAGCGCCACCGGCGTGTCACGGAGACCCCAGTAGGTCCATGCGAACGTCAGGTTCAAGGCGAGAAAGACCCCGATCCGCCACCATCCGCGGGCGACGGGCACGACCAGGATCGCCACGGAGGCGAGCAAGAAAAACTGCCAGGAGTCCAGGGGCATGAATGGACGAGCGACCGGGGTCGTACGCTGCAAGCAGGACGCCAATGGGAGGGCGAAGATCTTGGCCGAAGTCAGGGCCGGAAGTGCGCCGTTGACACATCCGTCGCGGCCTATTCTCCCATGAGGCCGACAAAGGTCTCCCGCGCGCGCGGCGGGTCGCAGCCGACGCCCCGCCACGTTCGTGTCGAACGCCAGGGTTGAAGTAGGCTCTGCCCATGCCCCTGATGGTTCTTCTCGCAGGCTTTCTTGCCGTGCAGGCGCCGCAGGTATCGCCGGTGACGGCCCTTTTCGATCAGGGCGTCAGCTGGGAGGCGTTTCTGACGGACGTGCAATCACAACGCGCAACCTGGGAAGGCATCGCGCGCCGCGCGTCCGTGCCGGCCGACCTCGTGGCGCGCGTCCGAAACGCCGCCGGCGATCTGAGGCTCCTCGTCGTGGCCGAAGCCAACTGCAGCGACTCGGTCCAGTCGGTGCCGTATGTGGCCCAGCTGGCCACG
>CAZJTG010000006.1:14827-38802 GCA_964548865.1 uncultured Solibacteraceae bacterium | reverse complement strand
GTGGGTCGCTTCGTCCGCTTGGCCGACGGCCGAGGCCGCGCGGCGGCGTCGCCGCCGCGCCGACGCTCCCGCCGACCAAGTGTTCTTGGTGTTCTCCGTGTAAGACGCGAATTCGGCCTTCGTAATCTCCGTGTGAAATGACACGCAGGGCATAGGATCTGTATCCATGACCCGCGGTCTCGCGACCCTCGCGCTTGCCCTGGTCGTCGTGTCGGCCCCGATGGCCGCACGGCAGTCGCGAGATGCCTCCAGGCCGGTGGCCGCTTCCGGCCGCGTCAGCGGCACGGTCGTCAACGCGGAATCCGGCCGGCCCGTGCGCTTCGCGCGCGTGCTCATCGAGGGACCGAACGGCGGGGCCGACGACGTCACCGGGGAAGACGGGACGTTCGCGATCGAACGGCTTCCGCCGGGCTCGTATCAACTGATCGTGACGAAACCCGGGTACCTGGAAACGGCGTACGGCCAGGCGCGTCCGGGGACGGCCACACCCGGCAAGCGCATGACCCTCGCTGACCGCGAACACATCGAGCGTCTCGTGGTCCCGCTGTCGCAGGGGGGATCGATCTCGGGCGTCGTCCGCGACGACCGCGGCGACCCCGCGTACGGCGCCGAGGTCCGTGTGTTGCGCTGGGCGATGAAGAACGGCCTGCGGACGCTTGAGATCGTGCAATCGGCCGCGACCGACGAGCGCGGCAAGTACCGCGTCTCGCTGCTCCCAGCCCGTGACTACCTCGTCTCCGTCGCGCCGGGTCCGGATTCCGTTCCTGGATCGACGCGGCGCCCCGCGACTCAGGCGTTCGCACCGGTGTTCTATCAGGGGACGCTGCGCGCGCGCACAGCGTCTCTCGTGTCGATCGGTCCGGGTGAGGAACGCTCGGACGTGGACGTTCAACTCCCGCTCGTCGGCCTGGGCAGCGTCACCGGCGTGGTCCTCGGACTCGATGGCCGCCCGGCGCAGGGCGTCGCGGTGTCCCTGATGGACCAGGAGCACGAGGGTTTGGAGGAACTGGTCCAGACCGATGGTCTCGGCCGTTTCCTGTTCGAGCGTGTCGCACCCGGGACGTACGTCGTGACCGCGGGCGCCCGGTCCGGCGTCTTCGTCAGTCGGGCGGCCCGGAAGGGCCACGTTGTCATTGAGATTGCCGAGCCGGAGGCGCCGGCCCGGAGCGCGCCAGCCGGCACTGCCAGCGGCGACGTGACCGTCGTGTCGGGCGGCGCTTCCGACGTCGTTCTCACGCTCGAGCCCGCCCGCACCGTGGCCGGCCGCATCGTCTGGGAGGGATCCAGCCGGCCGCCGTCACTCCGTGGCGCCGTCGTCGAACTGACTTCGCGGTCCCTGGCCGGCGAGCAGGTCGAAACAAAGGTGGCCGAGGACGGCACGTTCGCGATTGCGAATGTTCCGCCCGGCCGGTACACCGTGGCGTTCGCCGGTGAAGCGCCGCCATGGATCCTGGCGTCCGCGATCTCGAACGGCGCCGATGCGCTCGACTTTCTGCTCGACGTGCCCCGCGACCGCGACGTGCGCGATCTCGTACTGACGCTGCGGGACAAGGCCGCCGAACTCGTCGGCGCGGCCACCGATGCGGCCGGCCGGCCCGCGGTCGATCGCACGGCCGTGGTGTTCCCGGCCGATGAGCGGCTGTGGGTGGCGGGCGATCGCCGCGTCAGGGCGCAGCCGCTCTCCCTGGACGGCACGTTCGTGTTCGAGAATCTCCGTCCGGGCGCGTACCTTCTCGCAATGACGGACTCCGTCGAAGCCGACGAATGGCTGAACCCGGATTTCCTCAGGAGGCTCGCCGCGGCTGCCGTTCCGGTCACGATCGGACAGGGCGAAAAGAAGGTGCAGGACCTTCGGATTCGGTAGCCTCCGTGCCCTCCGCTCCGCTTCCTCCGAACAACTTCGTCACCTCCTTACTCGTCTAAGCGCCCATGCAGGATTTCCGCTACGCCCTCCGCACGCTCCGAAAGCAGCCGCTGTTCGCCCTCGTCGCCGTACTCACGCTTGCGCTCGGTATCGGCGCCAACACGGCGATTTTCACGCTCGTGCACCAGACGCTCCTCAGTCCGCTGCCCGTCGCGAACGAGGATCGGCTCGTCTTCGTGTGGAACCGTTATGGCGCGATGAACCTGTCGCAGGCCAGTGTCTCGATTCCGGATTACCTGGATCGCAAGACACTCGCCGCGGCCGTGGAGGACGCGACGCTGTTCACGGGCCGGATGGCAAACATCAACGAAGGCGGCGGCCCGGAGCAGATTCGCGCCATCGCGGTGACGCCGTCGTTCTTCTCGACACTCGGCGTCCAGCCCATCCGCGGCCGCGGATTCACGGATCAGGAAGCGGTGCCGGACGCCGACCGGTTCGTCATCCTCTCGCACGGCTTGTGGACCACACGATACGGGGCGGACGAGACGCTCGTGGGCCGCGACATCCGCGTCAACGGCGTCGCGCATCGGGTGGTCGGCGTGATGCCGCGCAACTTCGATCTGCTGGGGCCGGACGTCGGCATGTACCTCCCGTTTGCGTTCACACCCGCGCAGCAGTCGGACAACGAGCGCGGCAACGAATTCAGCCAGATGATCGCGCGCCTGAAGCCCGGCGCGACCGTCGGGCAACTCGCGGATCAGATGAAGACGATCACGGACGCCGTGGCCGCCAGGCTGCCCGCCCGCGCGGGCTTCATGCGCACGAGTCAATTCGGCGGCTTCAGCGTCCCGATGCGCGAACAGCTCGTCGGAGACGTCCGCGCGCCGTTGATGATCATGCAGGGCTGCGTGCTGTTCGTCCTGTTCATCGCGTGCGTGAACGTGGCGAACCTGCTGCTCATGCGCGCCACGAAGCGGCAGCGTGAGGTCGCGATTCGATCGACGCTCGGCGCCGGACGCTGGCGGATCTTGAGACAGATGGTGACGGAGGGCCTCGTGATCGCCGCCGCCGGCGGCCTCGCCGGCATCGCCGTCGGTCTCGGCGGCGCCCGGGCGCTGATCGCGCTCGCGGGCGACCGGCTGCCCGGCACGCCGTCCGCCACGCTCGATCCGCTCGTGCTCGTGGTGACGTTCAGCCTCGTCGTCGTGACGGGCCTGGTGTTCGGCGTGGTGCCCGCGCTCGCGATCACGCGCGGCAGCGCGTCCGATTACCTGAAAGAGGACTCCGGGCGCGGTACGGCCAGCCGCCGCGTGGGCCTGATGCGGTCGGCGATGGTCGCGGGTGAAGTGGGCGCGGCACTCGTGCTGCTCGCCGGCGCGGGCCTGCTGATCAAAAGCTACTCGCGGTTGCAGGAGGTCAATCCGGGGTTCGTGCGCGATCACGTGCTCACCGCCAACATCGCGCTGCCCGCGGCCAAGTATCCGGACGCGCCGGCCCGGATCGCCTTCTGGAAGCGGGCCTTCGACTCGGCCCGCCAGATTCCCGGCGTCAGCTTCGCCGGCTTCACGTCGAACGTGCCGTTCAGCGGCAATGTGTCCTCCGGCTCCTACAACATCGTCGGGCGCGACACGCCGGCGGGAGAAACCGCGCCGCACGGACGGCAGGAAGTCGTGGGCGGGGACTACTTCAAGGCGATGGGCATTCCGCTGTTGGCCGGGCGGTACTTCGACGACACGGACGCGGCCACGGCGCCGCCGGCGGTCATCATCGACGACTACCTCGTGAAGAAGTACTTCGCCGACAGGAATCCCGTCGGTCAGCAGATTCGGCGGGGACAGACGACCTTCACCGTGGTTGGTGTGGTCGGCACGGTCAATGCGATCGACCTGGCGCAGCCCGTGACCAAGGAGCGGCTCTACTATCCGGCGACGCAACAGGGCGTTCGCGCGATGTCCATCATGCTCAAGACGAAGGCGGATCCGGCGGCGGTCGCGCCGGACCTGCGCAACGCCATCCAGTCACTCGATCCCGAGCAGCCCATCGCGACGGTGAGGACGATGGACGAATGGATGTCGCGGGCGCTGGCGCCGCGCAGCACGCCCACGCTCCTGCTCACGATTTTTGGCGGCGTCGCGCTCGTGCTCTCGGCGATCGGGATCTACGGCGTGCTGGCGTTCGGCGTGGCCCAGCGCGTGCGTGAGTTCGGCGTGCGGCAGGCGCTCGGCGCCGACGGCGGCGCGATTCTCCGTCTCGTGTTCGGCCAGGGACTGCGCACGATTGGCATCGGCGCCGCCATCGGCGTCGGCGGCGCGCTTCTGCTCTCGCAGTACCTCGAGTCCCTGCTCTTTGGCGTGACGACGCGCGATCTTGGCGTGCTGGCGGTCGTGACCGCGATACTGCTTCTCGTGGCCGCGGTGGCCTGCTACATTCCGGCCCGCCTCGCGACGCGTTTCGATCCGCTGGTGGCGCTGAGGGCGGACTGAGGTTCGGACGCCTCGGGCCCGATCGCTTCGCCCGTCCGTAATACGACTTGCCGTCGGCGCCACCCAGTCAGTACCATCGCGACCGCTAGCCGGCCGGGTCCGAGGACCCGGCCTCCATTGCGCTCCCGGAGGTTTCTGATGCGTCGTTCCCTGCTTGCGTTTGCCGCATTGACGTTGTCGCTGTTCACGGTGGGCACCGGCGCCTTCCAGGGGCAGTCCCGGCCGCTGCCGTCCATCGACGAGCGCACGAGCGGCTATCAGAAGCTCGATGGCTTCTTTCCGCTGTACTGGGACAACGCGTCGGGGACGCTGTACCTGGAGATCCCCCGGCTCAATCACGAGGTGCTGTACGCGAACGGCATCAGCGGCGGCCTCGGGTCGAACGACATCGGCCTCGACCGCGCGTTGCTCGGCGGCCAGAAACTCGTCCGTTTCGAGCGCGTCGGCACGAAAGTGCTGATGGTGCAACCGAACTACAGCTACCGCGCGGTCAGCTCAAACCCCGCAGAACGCAAAGCGGTCGACGACGCGTTCGCGAAATCGATTCTCTGGGGCTTCACGGCCATCGCGGAGACGGGCGGCCGCGTGCTCGTCGACCTCTCCGATTTCATCATGCGCGACACGCACGGGGTGGTCGGCAGACTCGGCGCGGGGTACCGGTTCGATCGCACCCGCAGCGCGGTGTTCATGGAGAACACGAAGGCGTTCCCGAAGAACTCAGAGATCGACGTGACAACCACGTTCGTCTCCGACGCCGGTGGCGGTGGCGGCGGCGGGCGCGGCGGCGGGATCGGACCCGGACAGATCGGCGGGCGCATCGGCGATGTCACGCCGTCGGCCGACGCGGTCACGCTGCGGCTGCATCACTCGTTCATCGAGCTGCCTGACGGCAACTACCGGCAGCGGGCGTTCGATCCGCGCTCCGGCTTCGGCGGTTATTCCTACGCTGACTACGCGACGCCGCTCGGCGAGCCGATGCAGAAGCAGTTCATCCGCCGCCATCGCCTCGAAAAGAAGGATCCCACCGCGGCGATGAGCGAAGCGGTGAAGCCGATCGTCTACTACGTCGATCGCGGCACGCCCGAGCCGATTCGATCGGCGCTGGTCGATGGCGCCCGCTGGTGGAATCAGGCGTTCGAGGCGGCGGGCTTCCGGAACGCCTTTCAGGTCGAGATCATGCCGGAGGGCGCCGATCCACTGGACGTGCGCTACAACACCATCACCTGGGTCCACCGCTCGACGCGTGGGTGGAGCACCGGCGGTTCGATCTCCGATCCGCGCACCGGCGAGATCATCAAGGGCCACGTCATTCTGGGCTCGCTGCGCGTGCGGCAGGACTACATGATTCTGGAGGGCCTGCTGTCGCCGTACGCCTCCGGGACGGAGAAGCCGCCGCAGATCGCCGAGGTCGCCCTGGCCCGCCTGCGGCAGCTGTCGGCACACGAGGTCGGGCACACGATCGGGCTCGGCCACAACTACTACAACAGCTCGAAGGGCCGCATCTCGGTGCTCGATTATCCACACCCGCTGATCGCGCTTCGGTCGGACGGCACCATGGATCTGTCGCAGGCCTACACGGCCGAGATCGGCCCGTGGGACAAGGTGTCGGTCCAGTTCGGCTACTCGCACTTCGCGCCGGGCACCAACGAAACCGCGGCGCTCCGCAAGATCCTCGACGACGCGTGGGCGCAGGACCTGCGGTACATGACCAATCAGGACCTCGACGGCAACGGCAACGTCGATCAGTGGAACAACGGATCCGACGTGGCCGCGGAGATCACGCGCATGCTCGGCGTGCGCCGGGCCGGTCTCGAGCGCTTCGGTGAAACGGCGATTCAGGCGAATCGCCCGATGGCGCTCATCGAGGATGTCTTCGTGCCGCTGTACCTCCATCACCGGTACGCCGTGGACTCCGCGGTCACGGTGCTCGGCGGTCAGGACTACGTCTATGCGATGCGAGGCGACGGCCGCACGCCGACGCGCTGGATGCCGGCCGCGCAGCAGAGGCGCGCGCTCGACGCGCTCATGAGCACGCTGAAGCTGAACGAGCTCACGCTGTCCTCGAGCCTGCTCGGCAAGATTCCGCCACGGCCGCCCGGCTTTCCGCGCACCCGCGAGCTCTTTCCAAGGACGACCGGGAGCATCTTCGATCCGATCAGTCCGGCCGTCGTGGCGACCGACATGGTCGTGCAGGGCCTGCTGACCAACGAACGGGCCGCCCGCCTGGTCGCGCAACACGCCGTCGATCCCTCGCTGCCGAGCCTCCAGGACGTGATCGGCAGGGTCGTGACCACGGTGTTCGATCAGAAGGCGGCGACCACCTACGAGGCCGAAATCAAGCGCGCGATGGAGCGTGTTGTGATCAGCCAGGTGATGGCGATGGCGCAGTCCGCGACGATGACGCAGGTCCGCGCGGTCGCCTCACAGACCCTGCGGCAGCTGCAGCGCCGCAGCACGACCGGGCTTGCCACCGCCGGCGCCGCCGAGCAGGCGCATCGTCAGCTCATCGCCGACGACGTCAGGCGGTTCTTCGAACAGGGCATGGATCTGTGGCGCCCGGCCGCGATTCCGGACGCGCCCCCGGGCGCCCCAATCGGCGACACGGGCCTGGACTACCTGCTCGGGCTGGACCGGTGTTTCGTCCGGCGAAACTGATTTCGCCTCAAACGCACACGGAGATCACCAAGGGTCACGGAGATCACGAAGTTATTCTGGGGCTAGCCCAATCCTTACTTCGTGGTCTCTGTCGTATCTTCGTGATCTCCGTGTGTGTCTGAGGCCCGCCGCGGTCTCAGTTCAAGCCCGCGACACGGCGGCGGAGATTCTTCACGTGGTTCCAGAGCTGGTCGCGTTCCTTGCGATCGTCGTCGGTCCACGCGTTGAGTTTCAAGTAGTCCTCGAGGTCGCCCAGCGCCTGCGAGAAGTCGTCGAGGTGGTAGGCGAGCAACCCGCGATCGCGCAATTCCGTCAGGAGCGTGGGATCGACGGCCAGAATCATGTCGGTCGCGGCGTACGCCTGCGGGAACGAGCGCATCTCCACGTACGTGCGCTTGAGGTTGTTCAGCATCCGCGCGAGCATCTGCCGCGGTGAGCACGGCTGGAGCAGCGCCGGCGTATACGCGGCTTCGTCTCCCATGAGATCGGCCAAGAGAGCGCGGCAATCCAATTCACCCAACTCCCGGCCGCGGTCGAACGGATCGAGGATCAGCGGACGATCGTCCTCGACGTCGCCGGGCGCCCGCAGCAGGAACCGTCCGGGAAAACCCACGCCCTGCACGTCCACGTTCGCCTGCTTCGCCACCTCCATGTAGACCAGCGCCAGCGTGATGGGAATGCCGAGCCGCCGCTCGAGCACCACGTTCAGCAGGCTGTTCCGGACGTCGTCGTAGTGAGCGCTGTTGCCCGCGAAGCCGGCCTTTTCGTACAGCTCGTGGTTGATCGTGGCGACGAGATCCCGTGGCGGCGCTCCGGCGATGCGTTTGGTGGCGTGCGCCGCCTGATCGCCAAGCTGGCGCAGCTGCAGCATCGACGGCGCGGGATCCAGGCGGGGGTGTTCGAGTCTGGCGATGACGAGCGCCGCGCGCGGGAGATCGATGGGGTCGGTCGAAACGACCTCGAGGAGCTCTGCGGTGAGCTGGCCGAAGGGACGGAGCACGGCTTACCTTCCCAGCGACTGCACGACATCCACGGTGACTTCGTCCAGCGAATCGACGACAAGGTCGGCGGTCGAGAGCGCGTGGCGCGGGTAGCTCGTCGTGATGCCAATCGTGAACAGGCCCGCCGCGCGCGCCGCGAGCATGCCGAGCGGCGCGTCCTCGATGGCGACGGCCGCCGCCGGATCGACGCCGAGGCGCGCGACGGCCGCGACGTAGGTGTCCGGCGCCGGCTTGCTCTTCTCGACGTCGTCCGCGCCGACCACCACCGGAAAAGCGTCCGCCAGATCATTGAGCCGGAGAATGTTCAGGATCTCGTCGCGGAGCGACCCGGAGGCGATGGCCAGCTTGTAGCGGGCGGCGAGTCGCGCCACGGCCGCCGGGGCCGTGGGGAACAGCACCTGCCCCTTGGCCACACGATTTTCGTACCGTCGGAATTTCTCCGCGAGAATCGCCTCGACCTCGGCGTCACTGACTCGCAGGCCGCGATCCGCGCCAAAACCGCGGACGAGCCCGCGGTCGTCGAAGCCGAGGTACCTGTCGAAGTAGGCCGCACGATCGAGCGTCCACCCGCGCGGCGCGAACACGTCCTGAAAGGCGGCCAGGTGCAGGTCTTCGGTATTGGCGAGGACGCCGTCGAAATCGAACACGACGGCGCGAATGCCCGGGGCGGTCACTTGTAGCCGGGACTCAGGCGCTCGCCGGCCGGTATCGGCACGGGCAGCCGGTTCTCGCGCGGCGGCAGCGGGCACACATACGTCGGGTTGTAGACGCAGTACGGATGGAACGCCTGATTGAAGTCGAGGTCGTAGAGGTTGGTCGCGGTGCGGCGCAGGTTCATATACCGCCCGCCCTTGTACGTGCCCGCCCCGTTCGTCAGATCGCCGAACGGCACGAACAGTGATTCCATCGCCGGATCGTCGAGGTTCGCGAATGCGGTCAGCGTGTACTGCGAAGCGCCGACGGCGAACTCGAGGCTCCCGACGCGACGCATCTTCTCGCGGGTGTTGTCGGTCTGCTGCACTTCGATGATGACCGGCGCCTCGCCGCGCCGCTCTTTCAGCACCGACGGCACCCGGAATTCCGGCTTGATGTCGAAGTAGGTGAGCGGCGGGAACGACGCGCGCTGGGCGGCCGGCACCGGAGAATCCCCGCCGGTCCTGAGAAACCGATCTTTCTCCGCGCGGACCTGCTGGATGGTCTCGACATACGGCCGATCGTCCATCGTGGGCCCGGACGAACAGGCGGAGAGCAGCAAAACCGCTCCAGACACACACAAAGACCACCAAGAACGACGGAAGATCACCAAGACACTTTGGGGCAAGCCCCGAAGCCCTTGGTGGTCTCCATGCCTTCTTAGTGGTCTCCGTGTGTGTCTGAGGACACTCACGACCGCGCTCCGAACGGATACGCGCCTCTGGCGCTGACCGCGTCCGCGATCCGGCGGCGGGCCGCCACCGTGTTGACGGGCGCGACCTTCAGAAGGCGCCGGAGCCCCGCGAGGGACATGCGGAGCGCGTCGCCGGTCTGCATCGACGCGAGCAGTGCGCGCGCAGTGGAATCGGCACGAAGTCCCGCGTCGTGCGCGATGACCGTCGCCGCGTCCACGTGCAGTGGCGCATCCGGCAGGCCGGCCGACACCGCCTGCGCCGCGCGCAGCACCGCGCTCTCGGCGGCAAACGTGTCGATGACCAGGTCCGACAGCGACATCAGCGCCTCCTGCTCGTGCTGCAGCTGCTCGCCCCACGTCTGCATCGAGAGGCCGAGCGTGGCCAGCACCGTCTTGCGCAGTGATGCCACGACGCGATGCTCGTTCGCAAGCGGCCGTTCGTCGCCGCCGGCGTCGGCGGGCGCGACGGTCAGCAACTCGTCCTGCACGGCCTTCGCCGCCGCGATGAGCGGCAGGCCGCCTTTCAGCGCGCGCTTGATCAACACGCCCGGCACCAGCAGCCGGTTGATTTCGTTCGTGCCCTCGAAGATGCGATTCACGCGCGCGTCACGGAAGCGCCGCTCGGCGGGGTAGTCGGCCACGAACCCGTTGCCGCCGTGCACCTGCACGTTCTCGTCGACGACGAAGTCCACCATCTCGCTGCTCGACACCTTGAGGAGCGACGCCTCGACAGCGAACTCCTCGAGCGCGGCCGCCATCACGGCGCCGTCGTGCGAGCCGGCGATCCGCTCGTCGATGAGCCCCGTCGTTCTGAAGAGCGCGCTCTCGACCGCGTACAACCGGATCGACATCTCCGCGAGCTTGTGGCGGATGGCGCCGAAGCTCGCGATCGACTGGCCGAACTGCTTTCGATTCGACGCGTAGCGCGCCGCCTCGCCGATCGTGCCCCGGGCGCCGCCCGTGCACATGCCGGCCAGCTTGAAGCGGCCGTAATTGAGCACGTTGAAGGCGATCTTGTGGCCCTTCCCGATCTCGCCGAGCACGTTCTCCGCCGGCACTTTCGCATCCTGGAGCACGAGCGGCGTGGTCGATGAGCCGTGCAGGCCCATTTTGTGCTCTTCCTTGCCCGTCGAGACACCCGGGAACGACCGTTCGACGATGAACGCGGTGAACTGCTCGCCGTCGACCTTCGCAAACACGATGAACACGTCGGCGAAGCCGCCGTTCGTGATCCACATCTTCTCGCCGCTGAGGCTCCAGGAACCGTCGGGCTGCTTCGTCGCGCGGGTGCGGGCGCTGAGCGCATCCGACCCCGATCCCGATTCGCTGAGGCAATACGCGCCGATGACTTCGCCGCTCACGATGCCCGGCAGGTACTGCTTCTTCTGCGCGTCGGAGCCGAAGCACAGGATCGGAATGATCGCGAGGCCGGTCTGCGCGCCGAACGTCGTCGCGAAACTGGCAACTTCGCCCACGGCCTCGCCCACGACGATGGAGGCGGCCTTGTCGAGGCCGACGCCGCCGTACTCGTCCGGCGTATCGACACCGACGAGTCCGAGGCTGCCGGCGCGGGCCACGAGGGCGCGCGCCACGGCCCAGTTCTTCTTCTCCATTTCCGGCAGCGCCGGTGCGACTTCGTTCGCGATGAACTCGGCGGCGGTCCGCTCGATCAGCCGGTGTTCGTCGCTCAGGCGTTCGGGGGTGAAGACGTCTGCAGGATCGGTGTCACGGACGAGCCAGTCGGCGCCGAGACGAGGCATAGACACTGATCATAGTCGTACGTCGGGTACGTCGGGTACGTCGGGTACGTCGCGTACGTCAGGTACCAGGGAACGAGCCTCGCGGTCAGCTTTGCTTACGCGCCGAAACACGATCTCCGCCGGGACGCCGGGACGCCGGCGTGCGTGCGGTTGACGAAACCTGATCGTCGAGTTCGAAACCGCTCCATCGGGGATCCATCCTCAGAGTGAGTCCTCGTCCGGCAGGTTCCTTGTACCTGACGTACCTGACGTACCCGACGTACCCGACGTACGAGTCATCTCTCTATGACCCCCGCCGCCCCCATGCCCCCGCCCACGCAGAGGGTGATGAGTCCGCGCCGGGAGCCGCGGCGAATCATCTCGTGCAGCAGCGTCGTCGTCAGGCGCGCGCCCGTGCAGCCAAGGGGATGGCCGAGCGCGATGGCGCCGCCGTTCACGTTGAGCCGCGCGGGATCGATGTCGAGATCGACCAGGCACGCGAGCACCTGAGCGGCGAACGCCTCGTTCAGTTCGACGAGGTCGATGTCCGGGAGCCGCAGGCCGAGCCGCGCGAGCAACTTGCGGACGGCGGGAACCGGTCCGGTCCCGAAACGTTCGGGCGCGACGCCGGCTGTGGCGTACCCGGCCCAGCGCGCGAGCGGCGTGATGCCGAGCGCCGAGGCGCGCGCCTCGGACATCAAGACGAGCGCGGCCGCGCCGTCGCTCGTCTGCGACGAGTTGCCGGCCGTGACAGTGCCGCTTGCGTGGAACGCCGGCTTGAGCTTGGCGAGCGCCGCGGCCGACGTGTCGCGGCGGGGGCCTTCGTCGCGATCGACACGGGCGCCGCCGGCCTCGTCGACGGCCACCACCTCGTCCGCGAACCGCCCTTCGTCCCAGGCCGCGATCGCCCGCTCGTGGCTGCGGAGCGCGAACGCATCCTGCGCCTCGCGTGTGATCCCGTGGTCGCGGGCGTGATTCTCGGCCACGAGTCCCGTGCTGAGGTAGACGTCCGGATAGCCCGCGACCAGCGCCGGGTTCGGCGCCACCTTGTTGCCACCCATCGGCACGAAGCTCATCGACTCGGTGCCGCCGGCGATGACGACCTCGGCGCCTCCGGCGGCGATGCGCTCCGCGGCGATGGCGACGGCCTCGAGACTCGACGCACAGAATCGATTGATGGTGACGGCCGACGCGCTGACGGGAAGTCCCGCCCGGATGGACGCGATGCGCGCGACGTTCAGTCCCTGTTCCGCCTCGGGCATCGCGCATCCGAGCACCACATCGTCCACCTCGGCGGGATCCAGTTGCGGCAACCTGGCCAGGGCAGCGCGAAGCGCCGCCGCCGCGAGTTCATCGGGGCGGGTGTGCCTGAAGGCGCCATGCGGGGCTTTGCCAACCGGGGTGCGCGCTGCGGAAACGATGACGGCGGAACGCATGGCGTATTCCTGATCTCGGAATCGGTTACTCGAAGTCCCCGAGCAGTTCCTCGAGCGCCTCGCCGACCTCGGCCGTCCTGCCTTCGAACAGGTGCGACGCGCCGTCGATCACCACGAGTTCCTTGGGTTCCTTGAGCCGCGCGTAGAAGGCCCACAGGTCCTTGATGGAGCAGAGCTCGTCCATGTCGCCCTGCACGAAGAACTTCGGTTTCGTGCTCTCGAGGACGTGCGTCCAGGTGTAGCCCTCGCGGTTCACGGGCGGCGCGATGCCGATGAGCGCCGACACGCGCGGATCCTGGGCTCCCGTCTCGAGGGCAATCCACGAACCGAACGAGAAACCCGCCGCCCAGAGCGGGGTGGCCGGGTAGCGGGCCGCCATGAAGTCGAGGGCCGCCGTGAAGTCGGCGACTTCGCCGGCGCCTTGATCGAACGTGCCGGCGCTGCCGCCCACGCCGCGGAAATTGAATCGCAGGACGGCGCAGCCGATCCGCCCGAGGCCCTTCGAGCCCTGATACACCGCCTTGGTGTGCATCGTGCCGCCATGCATCGGGTGAGGATGGCCGAACACGACCGCGGCGCGAACGCCGTCCGCGTGGTTCCCGCCCTCGTCGAGCAGGGCTTCGAGCCGGCCCGCCGGGCCGGCAAGATCAAGATGCATGACGTCCCCGCGCGGCCGCCTGCTGGCTCTCGGCTGCCCGCGCCCGAGCCTGATCGTGCGACTCAAGAATGAACTGCCCGCACATCTCCGCGAATCGGTACGGCTTCGCAATGCAGCCGACGTGTCCGGTGCCGGGCAGCACCTGGTGTCTCGAGCCGCGGATGAGCCTCAGGTATTTCTTGGTCTCGCGAACGGGCACCACGCGATCGAGCCGGGACTCACCCGTGATGACGAGCGTCGGCGCGGTGATCGTCTTGCAGTCGGCCGCGAGGTCGTAGCGCAGCCACTCGCGGACCCACTCGGCCATCCGGCCTGGTTCGAGCGGCGCTTCAATCGGACGCCGGATGTGCTCGAGGCCGAACTGGATGCGCGCGTGCCACGAATCCCTCGCCCGATACAGTTCGGGCGCGAGCCTCAGGGCGCCGCGGGCCGCGAAATACGGCAGCGACAGCCACGGAAAACGAATACAGAAGGCATCGTCCGGCGGGGGGCGCCAGTTCGGTTCAGGCGTGGACGCGAGAATCAGCGACGTCACGCGCTCCGGCCGCCGCGCCGCGTAACGCGCGGCGATCAGTCCGCCGAACGAAATGCCGATGATCGAGGCCTGCCGTTCGTGGGCCTGATCGAGCAGCTCATCGACGGCGTGCGTCCACGCCGTGAACAGGCCGTCCTTCTCCCGCTGCGGCCGCAGGTCCTGGAGCGAGGCTGTGATGACGCGATGCCCGGCCGTCAGCGCTTCGACCGTCGGGCGCATCCATTCCCACCGGCCCTGAATGCCGGGAATCAGTACGACCGGGAACCCCGTGCCTCTGGCAATCATCAACGCTTCAATCCCTCAATTCCTCAGTGTCTTCCCGGTCTTCAAGGTGTGCGCCATTCTCTCCAGCGTCTTTCGCTCGCCGCAGAGGCTGAGGAATCCCTCGCGTTCGAGATCCAGCAGCGCCTGCTCGCTCGTCGTCGCCCGATGCGGCAGGTCGCCGCCCGAGAGCACCCGCGCGACCTTTCTTCCGATGATCGTCTCATGGTCGGTAATGCGGCCCGCGCGGTGGGCCAGATGGATGCCGAGATCGAGCGTGGCGTACACGTCGGGTCCACCCACTGGAATCGCCGTGCGCGGCGCGACGGGCCGGTAGCCGGCCGCCGCAAGCGCGAGCGCGTCCCGCTTCGCGTCCTCCAACAGACGATCCCGATTCATCGTCACGGCGTCAGACGGCCGCAGGTAGCCGAGGCGCTTCGCATCCGGCGCGCTCGTGGAGACCTTGCCGAACCCGATGGCCTCGAACGCGGCCTGGATGAACGGAAACGGGTCTGCCGTGCCCGCGCGGTCGAGCGCGCGCAGCAACATCTCCTTCGTGCCGCCGCCGGCGGGAAGCAGGCCGACGCCGGCTTCGACGAGGCCGATGTAGGACTCGGCGGCCGCCCGCGCGTGGCTCGAGTGCAGGGCGATCTCGCAGCCGCCGCCGAGCGTCAGGCCCGCGGGCGCCACAACGACCGGCACCCCGCACGTTTTCAGCGCCATCGTCGCACCCTGGAAGGCGCGCACCATGGCATCCACTTCGTCCCAGTTGCCTTCCTGTGCTTCGAGCAGGACGAGCATCAGGTTCGCGCCCGCGGAGAAGTTGTCCGCGCCGTTGGCGACGACGAGCGCGGCGAAGTTCTTCGTGGCCTCGGCCGCGCCGGCCGTGAGCATCGCGATGGCATCCCCGCCGAGCGTGTTGAGCTTGGAGTGGAATTCCACACAGAGCACGCCGTCGCCGACGTCCACCAGGCTCGCGCCGGCGTTGGCGCGGATGGCGGACCGTGCCGCCGGCCCCGCGCGATGCGGTTCGCCAGAGGCCCGCTCCCCCTTGTCGTCGCCTTGGGCGAACAACCCGGTTTCCCAGCCGAAGCCCAGCCGCATCGCGCGATCGATGTCATCCGGCGAGTGCGCGATCTCGTCCGCAATCCGGCCGGCGTAGGCCGCCGTTTCGCCCAACGTGCGGCGGACGAAGTCGCCGACGCGACCCTGATCCGCGAGCAGGCGCGCGACGCGCTCCGCCGGATCGCTCACGGCCGCGACCGCCTCGAGCGCGGGCAGCTTCACGGGGCGGGGCTCGCGATACTCCATCGTCGCCGGATCGAGCACAAGAATGGGAGCGCCGGGGTCCGAACTTGCCCGCTTGTAGAACCCCTGGCCCGCCTTCGCGCCGAGCAGGCCGCGCTCGAGCATCGCCGCGAGCAGCGGAGGTGCCGAGTAGGGCCGCGCGCCATGGTGGTCCCCGACCCGCGCATCGAGGTCGGCCGTGACCCGGGCCAGTATGTCGATGCCCGCGATGTCGAGCGTCCGGAACGTCGCGCTCTTCGGCCGTCCCATCACGGGACCGGTGATGGCATCCACTTCCTCGACGGAGACGTCTCCAGCGGCCACCAGTTCGAGCGATCGGATCGCGTTGAAGATGCCGATCCGGTTGGCGATGAAGCCCGGCGTGTCCCGGGCGACGACGACGCCCTTGCCCAGCCGTCGATCCGCAAAGTCCCTGACCCGCGCGAGGACCGACGGATCGGTGGCCGGCGTCGGGATCACTTCCAGCAATCGCAGGTATCTCGGGGGATTGAAGAAATGCGTGCCCAACCACCGCGCGCCGAGCGCGGCGGGCAGCCCGGCGGCGATGGCGGCGATCGGTATCCCCGACGTGTTCGTCGAGACGACCGCGTCCGGCCCGATCGACGGCGCCAGCTCCGTCAGCAGCGCCTGTTTGACGGGCAGCGACTCGACGACCGCTTCGATGATCCAGTCGGCCTGACGCAGGAGCGCGGCATCCTCCTTGAAGGCGCCCGTACGAATGCGGGCGGCCGTGTCTGGAAGGAAACACGGGTCGGGCTTCTGCGTGCGCAGGCGCTTCAGGCCTTCGGCCGCCGCCTGACGGCTGACATCCAGCAGCAGCACGTCGAGGCCGGCGTTGGCCAGATGCGCGGCGATCTGCGCGCCCATCGTCCCGGCGCCCAGCACGGCCGCGGTGCGGAACGGCGCGCTCATCGCTTCATTCTTGAATGGAAGGCGCGGCTGCGCCTAATTTCCTCCGGAAACGACACACGGCCGCGTTTGCCGACGACCTTCCTTATAATTGATCTCTTCTCTGGGAGGACTCGTCATGAAGCTCGTGGCTGGATTCGTATTGCTGTTCTGCCTTGTACCCGCGCGCGTGTCGCTGCAGCAGGAACATCAGCACGCCGCAGGGCGGCTCGGGACCGTCAATTTCGAGACGACCTGCGCGCCCGCGGCGAAGCAGCCCTTCAACCATGCCATGGCGCTGTTGCACTCGTTCGAGTTCGGGCCTGCGATCGAGAGTTTCAACGCCACGCTCAAGGCGGACCCGGGCTGTGCGATGGCGCACTGGGGTATCGCCATGGCGCGCTGGACGAACCCGTTCGCGATCACGATTCGTTCTCCGCAGCAGGTCCAAAGCGGGCTCGACGCCATCACCAGGGCGAGAGAGACGGGCGCCAGGAGCGAACGCGAGCGCGCCTACATCGAGGCCGCCGCGAAGCTCTACACGGATGCGGCGACGCTCGATCAGCGGGCGCGGATCCTGGCGTACGAGAAGGCGATGGCCGCGCTGGCGGCGGCCTATCCCAAGGACCGCGAGGCCTCCATCTTCTGGGCGCTCGCGCTGACGGCGTCGGCGCTGCCGAGCGACAAGACGTACGCGAATCAGCTCAAGGCCGGCGCGCTGCTCGAGAAGCTGTATCCGCAGGAGCGCGATCACCCGGGCATCACGCACTACATCATTCACAGCTACGACGTGCCGGCGCTCGCCGACAAGGCCATCGCCGCCGCGCACCGCTACGCCAAGATCGCGCCGGCGGCGCCTCACGCGCTCCACATGCCGTCGCACACGTTCACACGGGTCGGCGCCTGGCAGGACTCCATCGACACGAACCGTGCGTCGGCCGACGCGGCTCGCAAGATGAACGCGCGCGGCGAGGAGCTCCACGCGATGGACTACATGGCCTACGCCTACCTCCAGACGGGCCAGGACAAGGCCGTCCGCGATCTGATGGACGCCATTCCTGAGATCGCCAAGTCATTCGACCCGGCGGCCATTCAGGGCGCGGCTTCAGGGCCGGCGGGAAATTTCGCGATGTCGGCGATCCCGGCGCGCTGGGCGCTCGAACGTCGTGATTGGAAGGCGGCGGCAAGCCTGCGGCCCGCCGCCGAGCTCAGCCGCGTGCCATACACGGACGCGATGACGATCTTCGCCAGAGCGCTCGGCGCGGCGCGTACTGGCGCCCTCGAGGACGCTCGGCAGGCGATTCAGGCGCTGGCGGCGATCCAGAACCGCCTGACGCAGGCGAAGGAGACGTACTGGGCCGAGCAGGTCGGGATCCAGCACGACGGCGCGTCAGCCTTCCTCGCGCTGGCGGAGGGGAAGACCGACGACGCCCTCAAGCTGATGCGCGCGACCGCCGACCGGGAGGACCTGACGGAAAAGAGCGCGGTGTCGCCCGGTCCGCTCGCGCCCGCGCGCGAACTCCTGGCGGACATGTTGCTCGAGCTGGGTAAGCCGGCGCAGGCGCTGGTGGAATACCGGGCGACCATGAAGAAGGAGCCGAACCGGTTCCGCGGCGTGTACGGTGCGGCGAAGGCCGCGTCGGTCGCGGGCGACGCGGCGGCGGCGCGGCGGTACTACCGGCAACTGCTCGACATCTGCAAGAACGCCGACGTGCCCGGCCGCCCGGAGCTGGCCGAAGCTCGGGCCGCGACTGGCCGGGGCGTCAGCCCCGGCGGTCGCTTCTGAACCCATGACACACCGCCACCTCGTCCTCGCGGCGGCGATCACCGTGATCGCCGCCGGCACGCTCATCGCGGCGCAGTCGCAGGCGCCGGCGCGGCCGGCGGTTTCGAATACCGCGTCCCGCGCGGGATTCGACCTGGCGCGCCTCGACCGGCTTGACGCCGTCATCAATGACGCTATCGCGGCGAAGCAGACACCCGGCGCGGTCGTCGTCGTCGGACGCGGCGACACGGTGGTGTTCCGGCGGGCGTACGGCCATCGGTCGACGCAGCCGTCCGTCGAGCGGATGACGCTCGACACGGTCTTCGATCTGGCGTCCCTGACGAAAGTGGTGGCGACGACGCCGGCCGTGATGGCGCTGGTCGAGGACGGCAGAATCCGCCTGACCGACCCGGTGGCCTCGTTCATTCCGGAGTTCGGCAAGTACGGCAAGGACCGGGTCACCGTGCGCGACATGCTGACGCACATGTCAGGGTTGCGCCCCGACGTGGACGTCGCCGACGAATGGACGGGGCGCGACGAGGCGATCCGGCGTGCGACGGAAGAAGTGCTGACGCAGGCGCCCGGGCGCCGGTTCGTCTACAGCGACATCAACTACTTCCTGCTGGCGGAAATCGTGGAGCGCGTGGCGAAGGAGCCGTTCGCCGAATTCGTGCGGCGCCGCATCCACGCGCCTCTCGGCATGCGCGAAACGATGTTCACGCCGCCGAAGTCCCTGGCGCCGCGCATCGCGCCGACCGAGCGCTGCACGGAGTTCGGCTGGCCGTGTGACGGCGCGAACCAGCGGATGCTCCGCGGCGTCGTGCACGATCCGACCGCACGGCGGATGGGCGGCATCGCCGGCCACGCGGGACTGTTCAGCACGGCCGCTGACCTCACGCTGTACGCTCGCATGCTGCTTGGCGGCGGCGCGCTCGGGGCCGCGCGCGTGCTGTCGCCGCTCACGGTCGCGCGCATGACGTCGGCGGCGACGCCGGTGGCCGAGCCGAACGTGCGCGGCTTCGGCTGGGACATGGATTCGTCGTTTTCCGCGAATCGCGGCGAGCTCCTGCCGCTTGGGTCGTTCGGTCACACGGGCTTCACCGGGACGTCGATCTGGATCGACCCCGCGACGCGCGTGTTCGTGATCTTCCTGTCGAACAGGCTCCATCCGGATGGCCGAGGGGACGTGACGCCTCTTCGCGCCCGCGTGGGCACCATCGTCGCGTCCGCGCTCGCCGACGTGCCGCGGGATGTCGCCGCGGCCGCGGGCTTCGGACGCCAGGCGTTCGACGCGCAGATTCCCGCCGTGCCGGCGCCGGCGCAGGCGCCGGTGATGACCGGCATCGACGTGCTTCGCGCCGACAACTTCAAGGCGCTGGCAGGCCTGCGCGTCGGCTTGGTCACCAACCACACCGGGCGCGCGCGCGACGGCGCCGCGGCGATCGATCTGTTCGCGGCGGCGAAGAACCTCACACTGGTCTCGCTGTTCAGTCCCGAGCACGGGATTCGAGGCATCCTGGACGCCACCGTGCCGTCGTCCACCGACGACAGGACCGGCCTGCCGATCCATTCGCTCTATGGCACCACGCGGCGTCCGAGCGGCGAGACCCTTGCCGGCCTCGACGCCGTCGTGATCGACTTGCAGGACATCGGCACGCGTTTCTACACGTACATGACCACGATGGCGTACGTGATGGAAGAGGCGGCGGCGCGGAAGATCAAGGTCTTCGTGCTGGATCGGCCGAACCCGATCGGGGGCGTGCTCATCGAGGGACCCGTGCTCGACGAGAGCGCCGTCGGATTCACCGGGTATCTGCCGGCGATGCCGATCCGCCACGGTCTCACGCTCGGCGAGCTGGCGAAGCTGTTCAACGCGGAGAAGAAGATCGGCGCCGACCTCACGGTGATCCCGATGCGAAACTGGCGGCGCGATGCCTGGCTGGACGAGTCGGGCGTGCCGTGGATCAACCCGTCGCCGAACATGCGGAACCTCCACCAGGCCACGCTGTATCCGGGCATCGGCGCGTTTGAATCGACCAACCTCTCGGTCGGGCGCGGCACGGATACGCCCTTTGAGCATGTCGGCGCGCCGTGGATCGACGGCGTGAGGCTGGCCGACGCGCTCAACGCGAGGCGGATCCCCGGCGTGCGGTTCTACCCGGTGCGGTTCACGCCGACGGCGAGCAAGTTCGCCAACGAGGAGTGCGGCGGGGTCTTCATCGTGATCACGGACCGGCAGGCGCTGCGGCCCGTGCGCGTGGGCGTGGAGATTGCCGCCGCGCTGGTCAGGCTGTTTCCCGGCCGCCTCGAAATCGATCTGGCCGCGCGGCTGTTCGGATCGGCGGCGGGACTCGCGCGCATCAAGAGCGGAGACGATGCGGCGGCAATTGCCGCGTCGTGGCAGGCGGGCGAGGCGCGGTGGCGGCTCACTCGCGCCAAGTACCTCATGTATTTCTAGGAAGACAGTGACAGACGACAAGCGACGAAACGACACGGAAACGTGTGTGTGCGGCTTTGCGGGCGGCCGTTCGGAGTGCCAGGAGCTGTTCAACGATGTCGCGCTGCGCGTGCGCGCCCTCGCCTGGACGGGGAGCCTGCAGACGTGGCGGCTGATGCACGACGTGTACTTCATCCAGCATGAGGAGGAGTACTGCGGCAGGTATCGCGGACTCATCGCTCATCTGGGCGGTGTGTGCTGGGCGCTCGAGCACGACGGCAGCGAGCGCGGCTATCGCGCGCTGCAGAAATTCGTCGAGCGCGATCTGATGAAGAAGACCCGGTACCCGCCCAAGCCAGGCATCCCTGCCTCGCGCGGCCAGTTCAACATCGCCGTCCTGAAGGACCTGGACTCACCGCCGCTGCTCATCGACGGCGTAGACAAATGGGCCAGGTCCGCGTGGCTCGCGTACCGGGACCTTCAGCCGCTGGCGCGCGAGTGGGTGGTGCAGGCGCTCGGGGATTGAGCAGGCTCATCTGTCGTGCACGGCGTCAGGTGCTGAATGCTCTAACTTGGCGTCATTGGCGTCATTGGCGTCGTAGCAAGTATCAGTACAGGCGATAGAGCATCACGTACACAATCACGCCGGTCACCGACACGAAGAGCCACACCGGCAGCGTCCACCGGGCGATGCGTCGATGACGGGCGTCGTCTCTCCGAAGGCCTCTCGAGATCGTGATCAGGATCGGCGGCAAGACCGCGGCGGCCAGAATGACATGCGGGATGAGGATCGCGAAGTAGAGCGTTCGGATTGCGCCGGTGCCCGGGAACGGCTTCGAGCCCGCGTTGTAGTGGTAGATGACGTAAGACGTGAGAAAGGCCGCGGACACCGCCACCGCGGCGATCATGACCGCGCGGTGCTGCTGAATCCGCCGCCGCTTGATCAGCAGCCAGCCCGTGATGAGCAGCACGGTGGACGCCGCATTCAGCGCGGCATTCAGATGGGGCAGCGACTGGATATCCACTTTCTACTTACCTCGGCACCCCGCACCCCTACCGCCGTCCCATCGCCATGACGATCCACAGCAGCGGCAGATAGGTGATCGATCCGTAGAAGAGCGCGCGGGCGCGTTCGTTCAGGCGCTGCATCAGGAAGCGGAAGGCGAGCGCGAGCAAGCCGAAGCCGAGTACGAGGGCCGACACCGCGTAGACCGGCCCTGTCAGACCGAGCAGGAACGGCAGCTCGCTCACCGGGAGGAGCGTGGCCGCCCACAACGCGGCCTGGCGGCCCGTCATGCGGCCGTCGCGATCGACGACGGGCAGCATCGGCAGGTTCGCCCGGGCGTAGTCGTCGCGGTACATCCACGCGATCGCCAGAAAGTGCGGGAGCTGCCACAGGAACATCAGCAGGAACAGCGACCACGCGGCCGCGTCCGAGATCGCGCCGCCGGCCGCGGACCAGCCGATGAGCGGCGGCAGCGCTCCCGGGATGGCGCCCACGATCGTCGCGAGCGAACTGCGGCGCTTGAGCGGCGTGTAGATCATGACATAACTCACGAGCGTGGCGAGCGCCACCATCGCCGCGCTCGCCGTCGATCCGAACCACAGGATGAGCAGGCCGGAGGCGGCGAAGATGGCCGCAATCGCGCGACCTTCACCGGCACCCATGCGGCCGTCGGCGATCGGCCGCAGGCGCGTGCGCGTCATCAGCCGATCGAGATCGCGCTCGTCCACCTGGTTGAACGCGGCGGCGCCGCTCGCGACGAGCGCCGTGCCGATGCACGTGACGATGAGCGTGGCGTAGTAGACGACGGGCGGCGCGGCCATGTAATAGCCTCCCGCGGTCGTGGCGACGACGAGCGCGTTCAGCCGGACCTTCGTCAGCAGGACAAGGTCGTCGATCTTCGTGTGCGCGCGGGGCAGCGTGGTGCCGGTCACTGCGCCGTTCATTTCGGGGGCGTCGTGAAGGTGAGCGCGGCCGTGTGCGTCTGGCCCGGGCCGATCGTGACGTCCGCGGTCTGGCGCCCCAGCTTCTCGTGCCAGGCCTCGAGCGTGTAACGCCCCGGCGGCAGCCTGGGAAGCGTGAACGCGCCGGCCGCGTCGGTGACGGCGAAGTACGGATGCGGCAGCACGCCGACGTACGCCGCCATCCAACTGTGGACGTCGCACTTGAACCGGACCATCACCTCGGGGACGGTGAACACCTCGGTCACCTTCGTGAATTGTTTTGGCTGGCCGTGGTTGAATTCCCGGTTGTTCATCGGCAGCGCATGCACGTTGTGCATCGTGGGATCGCTGTTCACGATGCCGATGGCCTGGCCGACGCGCACGCCGAGCACGCGGGGCGTGTAGATGCAGCCCTTCTGGTCGAGCACGGCGGGCTCGGTGGGCACGTCGAACGCGTACGCCGGGTCGAGTCCGTCCTTCACGTACACGAACGCGTTCGCCACGCTCTTGTCGGCGGCCACGAGCAGCGCGTCGCTCACGGGATTCGGCGCCGCGCTGGTCACGCAGTTCTTGTCCGTAGTCATGCGGATGATGTCGGCCGGCGGGACGACGCCTTCGAATCTGACCTGTCCCGTGACGGCGCCCGCGGTCGCCTCATCGACCTTCCTGCCCGTGGCCACGGCGGCGGGCGCGGCGGGTTCGTCGGGAACGCCGCCGCCGCAGCCGGCAGCCAGGACCAGCACGGCCAGGCACGCGGCGCTGCTCGGGAAGCGAGGAGTTGGTGGTTTCATCGGGTTCTTCGTGTGTCGCGGAACGCTTGCATTCGCGTGCGACGCCAGAATTATCGCCGACTTGACCGTACTCGCGCCAGGATGCTACTTTCGGGGTTCGGGTTCGCCCGAATTGGCGCGCAAGGCGCACCAAACCCACCCGCGAGCGAGCGGAGCGAACGACGAAGCGTGAGCGTAGCGAAGTGAGCCAGCTGGGGTGCAGGGGGCCCCGGCGATAACGTTTGTGCCGGTATCGTCTAGCGGCTAGGACACAAGGTTCTCAACCTTGGAACCGGGGTTCGATTCCCCGTACCGGTAAACCAACATTAGGCGGGGGGACTTCGTCCCCGCCGCACCCCCCTGACACGCTCACTCGCGGGGACCCCTTTTCTCCCCACTCCGTTCGCGTGACTCGTTCGCTTAGCTCACTCGTGGATTGATCCGAGGGACTTTGTTCCCGCCGCGCCCCTCTTACACGCTCTCTCGTTCGACTCGGCCCCTCTGAAAAGCACGTAGCCGAGTCTCGCTCCGTTCGCGTGGCTCGCCCGCTGGCCTCGAGCCCGCATCGGCTTCGTCGCGGAACCCGAGGTCAATGCGCCTGCGGCTCGGACGGCCGAACGATGGACGGCGAGACATCGCATAGAGTGGACTTGAACATGCGGACACTTCGGCTGAGTCTACGCCCGACTGCACTGCCACCGCCTGGGGCTGGCACGCGCGTCAGGCGATCAGCTTGGTGACGACTCTGCCGTGCACGTCGGTCAGTCTGAAGTCGCGGCCCTGGAACTTGTACGTCAGCTTCTCGTGGTCGATCCCCAGCAGGCGCAGCATCGTCGCGTGC
>CAZJTG010000006.1:0-14817 GCA_964548865.1 uncultured Solibacteraceae bacterium | reverse complement strand
TGCGCCCGATCGTGCGGCCGGGGGCGACGCCGCCGCCGGCGAGCCACACCGTGAACGCGCGCGGATGATGATCGCGGCCGAGAAATTTCGAGCCGTTGCGCGCTTCGTTCATCGGCGTGCGCCCGAACTCGCCGCCCCACACGACGAGCGTGTCCTCGAGCAGTCCACGGCGTTTCAGATCCGTGAGCAGGCCGTACATCGCCCGATCGGTCTGGCGGCAGAGGTGGGGCAGTTTCTCGACGATGTCCTCGCCGAACGCATTGCCATGCGTATCCCAGCCGCGGTGATAGAGCTGCACGAACCGGACGCCGCGCTCGACGAGCCGCCGCGCGAGCAGGCAGTTGTTCGCGAACGATGCCTTGCCGGGTTCCGTGCCGTACAGGTCGTGTACCGCGGCCGGCTCGTTCGCCAGGTCCATCAGGTCCGGCACGCTGGTCTGCATCCGGTAGGCCAGCTCGTAGGCGGCGATGCGTGTCTGGATCTCGGGATCGGCCACCTCGAGCTGCCGGAGACGGTTGAGGTCGTTGATCGCCCCTATGGTGCTGCGACGCAGGGCTGAGTCGATGCCGTCGGGATTCGAGACGAACAGCACCGGGTCGGCGCCCGATCGGAACTCGACGCCCTGATGCGTGGTGGGCAGAAACCCGGAGCCCCAACAGGACTTGCCCCCGTCGGGATTGTTCTCGCCCGAAAGCAGCACCACGAACGCCGGGAGATCCTTGCTTTCAGTCCCGAGGCCGTAGCTGAGCCACGAACCGAGGCTCGGCCGGCCGATCACCTGGTGTCCGGTGTTCATGAAGATCTGCGCGGGCGCGTGATTGAACTGGGTCGTCTGCATCGAGCGGACGATCGCGATGTCGTCTGCCATCTTCGCGAGGTTGGGGAACAGCTCCGAGATCTCGGCGCCCGACTGTCCATGTTTCTGGAACTGGAACGGGGACGCCAGCAGCTTCGGCCGGCCCTTGATGAAGGCAAAGCGCTCGCCTTTGATGAACTCCTCGGGGATGTCCTGCCCGTCGTGCTTCGTCAGCGCCGGCTTGGGATCGAACAGATCGATCTGCGACGGCGCGCCGGCCATGAAGAGGTAGATGACGCGTTTGGCCTTGGGTGCGAAGTGCAGTCCGGTGGATTGCGACGCCAGCAAGGCGTCATCCATCAACGACGCCAGCGCGACGCCGCCGATCCCGAACGCGGCCTGTTCGAAGAAGTGGCGGCGCGTGATGTGCCGCAGCGGCGTTGTCAGCCGGGGGTTCCTCATCTTGGTCATCGGTCGTCACCGGCTCTGTGTCAGTCCCTGGTCAGCGCTTCATCGAGATTCAGCAGCACGTTGGCGACGATGGTCCACGCCGCCATGTCAGCCGTATCGCTGCGCGCAGCGGCGAGCCCCAGCACCTTCAGGGCGGCATCGGGTTGTGTCAGGTAACGCTCGCGCGCCGATTGATAGAGGGCGACGAGTCGATCGACCTCGGCCGGCTTCGCTTCACGCGAGAGCACGAGCTTGATGCCGAATGTGGTTCGCGCCCGCGCGTCGGCTCCGACTGAGGCCATGCGTGTCGCGAGGGCGCGCGCGGCTTCGAACGATGCCGGATCGTTCAGAAGCGTCAGCGCCTGCAGGGGCGTGTTCGTGCGGACTCGACGCACCGTGCAGTACTCGCGGCTCGTTGCGTCGAAGGTCATGAAGCTTGGATACGGCGACGTACGCCGCCAGAACGAGTAGAGGCTTCGACGGTAGCGGTCCTCGCCCTCGCTTGTCGTCCACCTGTCGCCGCTGTACGGCTGGTTCCAGGTGCCGGGCGGCTGCACCGGAAACACACTCGGGCCGTGCATCTTCGGGCTCAGCAGACCGCTCGCCGCGAGCGCCACATCGCGCACCATCTCGGCTTCCATCCGGAACCGCGCGCCGCGCGCGAGCAGGCGATTGTACGGATCGCGTTCCGCGAGCCCCGGCGTCACGACGGACGACTGCCGGTACGTGGATGACGTGACGATGAGCCGGAGGAGGGCCTTCTGGCTCCACGAGTTCGCGACGAACTCGGTGGCAAGCCAGTCGAGCAGTTCGCGGTGCGTGGGCGGTGATCCCTGCGACCCGAAATCCTCACTGGTCTCCACGAGGCCACGGCCGAACAACTGCTCCCACAGCCGGTTCACCGCGACCCGGCCGACGAGCGGGTTGGCGCCGTCCACGAGCCAACGCGCGAGCCCGAGCCGGTTCACGGGCTGGTCGTCGCGCATCGGGTGCAGGGCCGCCGGCGTGCCGGCGTACACGCGTTCGCCTTTGGCGGTGAAGCTCCCGCGAACCCGGAGGTCGTACGACGGCCGCTCGAACGACGCCTTTTCCTTCATGACGAGCGTCGATGGAATCCTGAGGTCGGCGACCGCCTTGCGCGCGGCGGCCAGCGCGTCGCGCGCGGAGCTGAGCAGCGGCGTGGTTGCGCGGAAGAACGCGGCAAGGTCATTGGCCTGCTCGGTGCTGCGCTGCGCCGCCGCCAGAGCCACGATGGGCCGGAGCCGCGCCGGGACGTCGGCGCCCGCCAGCGGATTCTCCGCCGTCGTCACCGACACGCGGAAGCGGCCCAGGCCCTGGCCGAACGTGCCGTCGAGGTGATCGATCCGCACCGTGATGCGCGTGCCCTCCGGAAACCCGAACGGGGCGTGCGCGACGAGGACGGCCTGGCGCGCCGCGCGCTCGGTCTCGCGCATCGCGTTGATCGCCCAGGATCCTGCTTTCCGATACTCACGCCCCTCGGCGCCCGGCGGCGTCGGCACGGCGTCGCGACCCAGCAGATCGACTGGCTCGAATGCGTACGCGGAATCGTCCACCTTAATCGTGGTGAATTGGACGGGCCGCATGGCGGCTGGCGCGGACGAGCCCTTCGCCGGCCCTGCTTCGACGCGGATCCCGGTCACGCGGAAGTGCCCGTACGTGTCGCGCCCCGGTCCTCCCCGTGGAAGCGAGGGATCGGGCAGCGCTTCGAGACGAAGGCCGGTGATGCGCTGGAGGGTGGTGTCCGCCGTGACGACATACGACGTCAGGGCCGGATTGGCGCCCGACGCCATCACGGAGCCGTCCGCGAGTGGCTTCAACACCACGCCGTTCGTGGCGCGGACGTCCCGTGGGGTCACCGGTGTCCAACTGTCACGCGCGGCGCGCGCTGACGCCTCCCACTGCTCCTGCGCGGCGCGCACGGCCGGCGTCATATTTCTGAGGTCCTGATCGAGTCGCGTGACCTCGGCCTGCAGCCGCTGGCGCGTCTTCTCGTCCTCCGGCGTGCCCAGGTCGAGCCGCGGTTCGAAGTACCGCGTCCCGTCGCCGGCGAAGGTGCGGCTCTCGTATTCCGAGTTGGCGAAGAAGGCGAGCAGCCGGAAGTAGTCCTTCTGGGTGAACGGGTCGTACTTGTGGTTGTGGCACTGCGCGCACGCCAGGGTCGTCCCCAGCCAGACGGTGGCCGTCGTGTTCGTGCGATCGACCAGCACCTCGTACATCGACTCGTCCGGATCGACGCCGCCCTCCTCGTTCGTCATCGCGTTGCGGTGGAAGCCGCTGGCGATCTTCTGATCGAGCGTGGCGTTCGGCAGCATGTCGCCGGCAATCTGGTCGATCGTGAACTGATCGAACGGCAGGTCGCGGTTGAGCGCGTCGATGACCCAGTCGCGATACTTCCAGATCTCGCGGCGGTTGTCCTTCTCGAACCCGTTCGTGTCGGCGTAGCGAGCCAGGTCCAGCCACGGGCGCGCCCACCGCTCGCCGTAGCGCGGCGACGCCAGCAGGCGGTCCACCACCTTCTCGTACGCATCGCTCGAGGTGTCGGCCAGAAACCTGTCGAGTTCCTCCGGCGTCGGCGGCAGGCCGGTGAGATCCAGCGTCACGCGGCGGAGCAGCGTGGCTTTGGCCGCCTCCGGCGAAGGGGAGAGCCGCTCGCGCTCGAGCCGCGCCAGGACAAAGCGATCGATGGCATTGCGCACCCAGCCAGTGGTCCGCACGGCCGGCAGCTCCCGGCGCGTGGGCCGTTCATACGCCCAATGCTCCTGGAGAGAAGCGGCTGGGTTTGCACCGGCTGTCGCCTGGGTCGGCATCGGCGCGCCGCGATCGATCCACGCCCGGAGGAGCCCGATCGTTGATGCGGGAAGCGGGTCGGCGTCCAGGGGCATCCGGTCTTCGCCGCCCTGTCCCAGCACCCGGTGAATGAGCAGGCTCTCGTCGCTCTTGCCAGGGCTAATGACGGGTCCGGATACGCCGCCCTTCAGAATGAGATCGGGCGCGTGCAGGCGCAGGCGAGCCCGGGCGGTGGTCGGGCCATGGCACTCGACGCAGTACCGCTTGAAGATGGGCTGGATGTCGCGAGCAAAGTCGACGTTCTGACCGGGCGGCACGGGAGCCGGACCCACCTGTGCGCGCAGCAGGGTCGCACCGGCGACCAGAATGGCGCCGCAGGCGATCGTGCCCGACCTGCCCCAGAGAGTCATGTTGTGCCCCGACAGGATACTCCGCGATGGGCGATCGTGCAGCCCTCGCCGGCGTTGAGCACGTCGAGACCGGCCGCACGCCCGAGGGCGCCGGCGACGTCAGGCGTGCCGGCCTGGTACCTGAGCGTTCCGCGCTCTGACATAGACTTCACTCGTCCCATGTCACTCACCCCTGGCAGCCGACTTGGCTCGTACGAAATTCAGAGCCTGCTTGGCGAAGGCGGCATGGGGCAGGTCTACAGGGCCCGCGACAGCAGACTCGGGCGTGACGTCGCCATCAAAGTTCTGCCGGCGTCGGTCGCAAACGATCCTGAGCGCCTCGCGCGCTTCGAACGCGAAGCCAAGATTCTCGCCTCGCTGAGCCATACCAACATCGCACAGGTGTACGGCCTCGAACAGGTCTCCGGCGCGGGGTACGCCCTCGTGATGGAGCTGGCGCCGGGCGAGGATCTGACCGTTCGCATCGGACGCGGCGCGATGGCGCTTTCAGACGCGATGCCGATCGCGATCCAGATCGCCCACGCGCTCGAGGCCGCCCACGAGCGCGCCATCGTCCATCGCGACCTCAAGCCGGCCAACATCAAGTTGAGCGACGACGGCGCCGTGAAGGTGCTCGACTTTGGCCTCGCCAAGGCGTTCGCGGCCGGCGACGGCAGCTCGGCGGCCGCCATGAACTCGCCGACATTGACGGCGCAAGCCACCGCCGCGGGTGTCATCCTCGGCACGGCCGCCTACATGAGCCCCGAGCAGGCCCGCGGCCGCGAGGCCGACAAGCGCGCCGATGTCTGGGCCTTTGGCGTCGTGTTCTTCGAGATGCTGACGGGTTCGCGGCTGTTTCAGGGCGAGACGATCTCAGACACGCTGGCGGCGGTGCTGCGGCAGGACATTCCGTGGTCCGCGCTCCCGGCAGGCACGTCCGCCGAAATCACGCGGCTCCTCCGCCGCTGCCTCGAGCGCGATCGTAAGAACCGCCTGCACGACATCGCCGATGCGCGCATTGTCCTCGATGAAGTTGCGCGCGGCGGCGGCAGGGAAGAACCTGCGGCCGCACCTGGCGCCGTGCGGCCCAGCCGTACGCCGCGGCTCATGGCCGCGGCCGGCGTGATTGCGGCCCTGACCATCGGCGTCTTCCTCGGACGATCGATGGCGCCGGAACCGCCGGCCGGATCGAGCGGCGGCACCGTCCGCCTGGTGATACCACAACCCCGTGGCGTGACCGAAGTCAGCCAGCCGGCGGTCGCGTCGGACGGCCGGTTCGTGGTGTTTGTCGGTCGATCGGGATCCAAGAGCCAGCAACTCTACATCCAGCACCTCGATCAATCCGCGCCGAGAGCGATCGAACGGACCGATGGCGCCTCACAGCCTTTCGTTTCTCCAGACAGCCGCTGGATCGCGTACACCCGCGCCAACCACATCGAAAAGATCGCGGTCGACGGCGGCGAGCCGCTGCCGATCGTCGAGGAGATCGCTCCCAACGGTGCCGGCGCCGTGTGGCTGGCCGACGGCACCATCGCCTTTGCCCGGTCGTGGCTCGGCGAGCTGTCAGGCGTGTCGAACGATGGCGGCTCAGTGCGAAAACTCAGCACCCTCGATACTGCCCGGGGAGAAATCGGCCATTGGTTCCCGGGTGCGCTGCCTGGTGGACGTCACCTCCTGATGACCGTGTGGGTCAAGGGCACCGGTCTCAACGACGCCGAGATCGCGGTGCTCGATCTTGACTCCGGGAAGCACCAGGTGTTGCTCAAGGGAGCTGAGGGCCGCTACGTCGCACCCGGCTTCCTCGTCTTCTTCCGTGCGGGCGCGTATCACGCCGTCAGATTCGACCTCGCGACCATGAAGGTCACGGGCGATCCCGTCCGCGTGCTCGACGACGCGTACGGAAACTCGCCGGAGGGCGACAGCACTCAGACGGACGTGACGACCGGCGGCACGCTCGCGTATCTGAGCGGTCCGAACACCAGGGTCCGCGAGCTCAACTGGATCTCCGCCGGCGGAAAGACGGACGTCCTGCCCTTCCCGGCACGCGCCTACACAGGTTCCTCAATCACGCCAGACGGCAAGCGTGCAGCCGTGGGCCTCGTCGACACGGGACGCCTGGTCATCCGGGTCCTCGACCTCGAGCGGCTCGAGAGGCGGGCTGAGGATGTTCTGGACTTGCCGGGATCGAGCTGGGCACCCGTCTGGCATCCGGATGGCAAACGTCTGGCGTTTCTCTCGATGCGGAAGGGCGACTTCGACGTGTACTGGAAAGACACCACCACGACTGCCCAGCCGGAACCGCTGCTCGTTACGGAATTCGACGAGACGCCGCTGGGATTCCTGCCGGACGGATCGGCGATCATCGTCCAGCAGTCGGACGCCCAGGGGAAGTACCTCCCCAAGCTGATGCCGCTGAGTCCGCCGCGGACGCCTGTCGCGCTCGGGCCGTATGCGGTCGCCGCTTCGGCGGTTTCGAAGGACGGCAAGTTGCTCGCGTTCTTGTCCGACCGTGGCGGAACGCGAGAGGTGTACGTGCAGCCTCTCTCGGCGGGCGCCGCCGCCGAGCGCGTCAGCAGCGCCGGTGCCCGCTCGATCAGCTGGTCGCGCGACCGTCAGGAGCTGCTGTACCTGCGGCCGCCGGACATCATTGCGGTCCCGTTCACGGCCGAGGCGGGACGCCTCCGCGCCATGGGCGAGCGGGTCTTCTCCCGCGTCGAAGGCGATTACAACGAAGGCGTGTTCTCCGCCGGCACCGACGGCCGCGTCCTCGTCGCGATTGCGAAGGACTCGACACGGCGCGAGATCCGCGTCGTCGTCAACTGGCAGGAGGAGATCGCGAAGAAAGTGAAGTGAGCGGGCGCTATCCCGGATCGGTCAACCCATGGATGTGCTGGCCTGAACCGCGGCCGCGAGCGCAAGCACGGACTCCTCGCCCTGTGGGCGCCCGACGATCTGGAGGCCCACCGGCAATCCCTCCGACAGGCCGCACGGCACCGACGCCACCGGTAAGCCGGTCATGCTGAGTACAAACGTCGGCGCGATCCAGTCGATGTAGGTCTGCATCGGCCTGCCGGCAATCGTGTCGGGGTAGTTCTGTTCGACCGGAAACGGCGGAACGGCCATGCACGGCGTGAGCAGATGGTCGAATCGCGAAAATAGCTCCCGGAAGCGGTGCCAGAGGCGGCCCCGGAAATCCTCGGCCGCGGCCAGATCCCTGGTCGTGGCGGCCAGGCCAGCCCGGATGTTGCCGGCGACGTTCGAGCCAAACCGCTCCTGATGCTCGAGCCTCGTGAACATCTGGGTCACGAACCACTCGCCTCGAAGCGGCAGGAACGCCTGCCGGCCCTGCGAGAGATCGAGGTCGATGATGTCGATGGTCGCGCCGATCTCTCTGAGGCCGAGCGCCGCCTGACGGCACGCGTGTTCGATGGATGCGTCGATCCCGATGCCCGCGATGTCGGCGCAGTACGCGATCTTCAGGCCGCGGGCCGCGCCTCGCCGAACTGCTCCAACGAAGTCGCGGCCGGCAGCGGGCTGCGCGAGCGGCGAGTACTCGCTGGGTCCGGCAATGGCCTGCAGCATCAGGGCGACGTCTTCCGCCGTGCGCGCCATCGGGCCGGTGACCTGCAGCGTGTCCCAGACCCAGTCGGTTGGATGCGTCGGCACGAGGCCGGGCGACGGGCGCAGGCCGACGACGCCGCAGAAGGACGCCGGGATTCGGAGCGACCCGCCGAGATCGGTGCCTTCGGCGAGCGCGATCATGCCGCTCGCCAGCGCGGCCGCGCCGCCGCCGGTCGATCCTCCCGCGCTTTTCGTCGGATCCCAGGGATTGCGCGTGCGCCCGAAGACCTCGTTGAAGGTGTTGCCGCCGGCCGCGAACTCGGGGCAGTTCGTCTTCCCCAGAATCACCGCGCCCGCCGCGCGCAGCCGCCGGACGACGAGCGCGTCCTCGGGCGCGACGTGGTCGGCGTACAGCGTGGAGCCGTACGTCGTCCGCAAGCCCTCGACGGGCGTGACGTCCTTGATGCCGGCGGTCAGGCCGCAGAGCAGTCCCGGGTCCTCGCCGCTCGCGATCCGCGCATCAAGCGCGGCCGCGTCGTCCAGCGCGCGAGGATTCAGCGTGACGATGGCGTTCAGTTGAGGGTTGCGCGCGTCGACGCGCGCGAGCGTCGATTCCACGACCTCGCGCACCGACACCTCGCGAGACGCGACCAGCCGGCGAATCTCGGATGCCGAACGATCGACGATCTGACCCATCGTCACCTGTCGTTACCCGTCGTTACCCGTCGTTACCCGTCGTCACCCGTCGTCACCTGTCGTCACCTGTCGTCACCTGTCGCTACGCCTTCCACTCGCCCGTGAATGCCACGGCCCTGCAGAACGCCGCCTCGCCGCCCTTGAACTTCCACGGGAAGCATCCCAGGATGAGGCGCTTGTTCTGCAGTTCAGGCGCGGTGATGTCGCCGCCGAGATTCTCAATGTGCATGCAGTGCTTCGGGAACAACGCGTTGTGCGTCAATTGATACGCGGAGTCCGGGAACAACCTGGCCACGCCCTCAGGCCCGCCGAATTTCTCTTCGCATTGCTTGCGCACGCGATCGCAATGACCGTGCATGCCCTTGCCAAGGAAGCGGCCGATCGGCAGGTTCATCGGATGGTCGGTCGAAATGCAGTCCACGCCCCAGATGTGAATGCCCTTCTCGAGAAGCCAGGGCACCATGTCGGGATGCGCGCCCGGGTGGCGGTGGATGTACTTCTCTTCGTCCGCCTCGCTGCCGAACTGCGAGTGTTTCTCCCAGCCCGTGTGCAGGAACAGCAGGTCGCCCTTCTTTACCTCGACACGGTCTTCGATCATCTTCGGTGTGTAGATCGCGAGCTCGTCCATCTCGTCGGTGAGATCGACCACGACACCCGGACCGCACAGCCATTCGACGGGGATTTCGTCGATCGTCATGCCGTTGGTCACGAAGTGCCGGGGCGCGTCCAGGTGCGTGCCCATGTGGTTCGACGTCTGGATGTACTGCGCGTTCACGCCGTGCTCGGCCTTGCGCTTGATGTATTTCACTTCGAACGGCGGGTAGTACGGCCAGAACGACACCTGCTCGTTCAGGGGCTGGGATAGGTCATAGATCTTCATGTGGAACTGCCTCCAAAATCATCTAAACCATGAAGCACACTAAGAGCACGAAGAGATGGTTTTGGTTGACCACAAATTGTCTTCATGTCCTTCATGCTCTTCATGGTGAGAGCTCTTGTACGCGACCGAACGCGCGGTCCAACGCGCGGCGCGCGAGCACGCCGGCAAGGTGCCTCCGATATCTGTTCGATGCGTGGATGTCGCTGGTCGGATCGATGTCGTCGCGGGCGGCGGCCTCGGCGGCGGCGCGAATCGCCTCCGGCGACGGCGCCTGACCTTCGAGGACCCGCGCGGCCGAGGGCGCGGGCATCGGCCGATCCCCGACGCCGAACAGCACGATCCGCGCGAGCGTGCATCGGCCGCCGGCATCGATCCCCACGCGCGCGACCACGCCGGCCAGGGCGAAGTCGCCATGGCGTCTGGAGAATTCCTCGAATGCCGTTCCAGTCCGCATCGCGGCCGCGGACTCTGAGGCGACCGGGATCACGATCTCCGTCACGAGATCGCCTGGTTCGAGCACGGTGGAGAACAAGCCCGTGAAGAAGTCCGCCGCCCGTACCATCCGGGAGCCCCGGGCATTCTCGACTCGAATCCCGGCATCGAGCGCGAGCATCACGGCCGGAAGTTCGGCCGCCGGATCCGCGTGCGCCAGGCTGCCGCCGATCGTGCCGCGCGTGCGAATCGCCGCGTGCGCGATGAACGGCATGGCCTCGTGCACGAGCGGCGCGGCGGTGCGGACCGCGTCGCTCCGCTCGACGGCCTGGTGGCGCGTCATCGCGCCGATGCAGAGATCGTCTCCCTGCCGGGTGACGTAGCTGAGGTCGGCGATGGCATTCAGATCGACGAGTACAGCCGGCATGGCGAGCCGGAAGTTCATGGCGGGGATCAGGCTCTGGCCGCCGGCGAGCGGCTTCGCGTCGCCGCCATGATTCAGGAGCAGTGCGAGCGCCTCGCCTCGGCTCGACGGCCGATGGTACTCGAACGGGGCAGGCTTCATGATCCGGCCCGCACCCGCGCCTCGAGCTCGGCGCCGAGCGCCTCGAGCGCCTGCTTCATCATCATGCGGCTCACCGACTCGACCAGCCGCTGCCCGACGGCCGCGATGCGTCCGCCGATTTGCACGTCGGACGCGTAGGTCATCACCGTTCCGCCGTCGGCACCATCCGCCAGATCGACCGTGGCGCTGCCGCGCGCGAATCCAACGCCGCCCTTGCCGTCGATCTGCATCGCGAAGTGCGACGGCGCGATCTCGTCGCTGAGCGTCACGACAACCGCGAACTCGGCGGCCGTGAGCGGGCCGATGCTGACTTTCATCGCGCCCTCGTAACGGCAGGGCCCCGCGAGCGTCAACGCCCGCGTGCCCGGCAGGGCCTTGGCCAGCACCGCGGGATCGTGAAGCAGCGCCCACACCATCTGGCGTGGCCCGGCGAACGAATACGTACCGGCGAGATTCATCGCTTCCGGGCCTCGTCGATCAACTCGAACAGGCGGTTGGGACTCATCGGGATCTCGCGGATCTCGATCCGCGGGTCGGCGCCGAGCGCATCCTCCACGGCTTGCGCGAACACCGCGCCCGTCGGAATGCAGCCCGCTTCGCCGACACCCTTGAGGCCCAGCACGTTGAACGGCGACGGCGTCTCGCGGTGCGCGGTTTCGATGGACGGCACGTCGGTCGCGGTCGGCAGCAGGTAGTCCATGAACGACGCGTTCAGGAGCTGCGCCTGACCGTCGTAGACCAGCGATTCATAGAACGCGTTGCCGATGCCGTGCGCGACCCCGCCGTGAATCTGGCCTTCGACGAGAAGCGGATTGATGATGGTGCCGCAATCGTGCACGACGAGATAGCGCAGGATTTTGACGTTGGCCGTCTCCCGGTCTACTTCCACGATCATGGCGTGCACGCCGCTCGCGGTACTGCCTCGATCGGGACCGAAGTACGCGGTGCTCTCGAGTCCGGGCTCGGTGCCTGGCCGGACGGCGCCGCGCAACGGGTTCGCCCGTCCGGCCAGATCGCCGAAGGCGATGCCCTCGTTGGCCGCGCCCGCCACCTTGACACGGCCGCCGCCCAGCTCCAGCCGGTCCGCCGGCACGCCCAGCACGGCGCTGGCGAGGTCCAGAATCTTGCCGCGCACCGACATCGCCGCCGCATGGCACGCGCTGCCCGCGACCACGGCGCCCCGGCTGGCAAACGTCCCCGTCCCCCAGTGAAACTCGCGCGTGTCTCCCGTCACCACGCGCACGTCGTCCACGCCGACGCCGAGCGCGTCCGCGACGATCTGGGCGAGGACGGTGAAGTGACCCTGGCCTTGCGTGCCGACGCCTGTGGCGACCCGTACGATGCCGCTCGGTTCCACGGTGACCCGCGCGCCCTCGTACGGCCCGATGCCGGTGCCTTCGACGTAACAGGCGATGCCGACGCCGACCGCGCGTCCCTCCGCCCGTAACCGCGGCTGCTCCTCCTTGAGGAACTGTTCGTAGCCGATGAGATCCGCGGCCTGCTCCAGTGTCGGGAGGTAGTTGCCGCTGTCGTACACGAGCGGCGCGGAGTCCTGAAACATGATCTCGTGGTCGTGCGGGAAGCGGTCGGGGCCGAGCAGGTTGCGCTTGCGAATCTCGATCCGGTCGATGCCGAGTTCCCTCGCGGCCAGGTCGAGCAGGCGTTCGCTCACGAACACGCCGTGCTGGCGTCCCGCGCCCCGCACGGGCGTCACGATGGGTTTGTTCGTGAACACCGACGTGAATTCCGTCTCGTAGTTCGGAATGTCGTACGGGCCGAGCAGCGTGCACTGCGTGTTGATTGGAATCGTGAGCCCGTACGGATCGTAGGCGCCCGTGTCGCAGAGGAACCAGTCACGCACGCCGAGAATCCGCCCGTCTTTCGACAGGGCCATCTCCGCGTCGTGCACCTGTCCGCGTTCCTGCGTCGTGGCGTAGAAGTTCTCCTGACGATCCTCGGTCCACTTGAGCGGCCGCTCGAGCCGCATCGCGGCCCACGGCAGCAGCAGCTCCTCCGGATAGAACATCATGATCTTCGGGCCGAAACCGCCGCCGACGAACGGCGCGACCACGCGCACCTGCGATTCGAGCAGCCCGAGCATTCTGGCGAGCCCGTTTCTGATGGGAATCGGGGCCTGGGTCGTATCCCAGATCGTCATCTCCTCGGCCCGCGGATCCCAGTCGACGGCGACGGCCCGGTTCTCGATCGCCGCCGCCACGCCACGGTCGTAGAGGAACCGCCGCCTGATCACGACATCGGCGGCCGCGCGAGCGCTCGTGTAGTCGCCCTTGCGCTGGACGACGTGAGCCGCGGCATTCGATTCAAGCTGCGGATGAACGCGGGGCGCGCCGGGCGTCTGCGCGGCCTCCAGATCGACGTCGGCGTCGATGGGATCGATGTCGACTAATACGTGGGCCACGGCGTCCTCGGCGACGTAACGGCTCAGGGCCACGATCATCGCGACGGGCTCGCCGACGTACCGGACTTTCTCTTTCGCGAGCGGCAGCTGCGTGCAGGCGTGAAACACATGTCCGGGAATCGGCGGCGGGTGCACGAGCACCGGCCCAGGCGTGCAGTAGTCGCCGAGATCCTCGGCGGTGTAGACGGCCACGACGCCCGGGCGCGCGCGTGCGGCATCCGCGTCGATCGCCTTCAGGATTCCATGGGCATTCATGCTGCGGACGAACGCCACATGCAGCATGCCCGGCAGGTTCACATCGTCAACGAACATCGCCCGGCCCGTGAGCAGCCGGGCATCCTCGTTGCGCCGGACGCGCTGGCCAAACGTCGGCGGCCTCATCAGGCTCCCGCCGGCCGGCTGCCGGACGCGATCTGGACCGCATGGACGATGTGCTGGTAACCGGTGCAGCGGCACAGATTTGCCGAAATCGCCTCTCGAATCTGCGGTTCGTCCGGTTTCGGGTGGTCTCGGAGGAAGGCCGTGAGCGTCATGAGCATGCCCGGCGTGCAGAACCCGCACTGCAGTCCGTGGGCGCTCTTGAACGCAGACTGCAGCGGGTTCAACTCGCCATCCGCCGTCGCCAGGCTCTCGACAGTACGGATGTCGTGGTCGTGCGCCTGCACGGCGAGCATGATGCACGCGCGAGCCGGCTCCCCGTCGAACAGGATCGTGCACGCGCCGCAGACGCCGTGTTCGCAGCCGACGTGGGTGCCGGTGAGTCCGAGGTCCTGGCGAATGAAATCGCTCAGCAGAAGCCGCGGCTCGACGTCGCGGCTGTACCGCTCGCCATTGACGGTAACGTCGATCCTGACGGCGGTGCTCACGAGGCGCGCAGTCTAGCAGGTCACGCCCTCTCCCCTGAAGCTCTGTTGCGGACTATTCCCCAGTCCCTCGTCGTGCTGCCGTTCGCCCCGCACCAAACCGCATCCGGGGATTTGGCCCCGAACCTGCACTAGACTGGTCGTTGTGATGGTTCGCAGGACCCTCGCAGCTGCCGGTGCCGCTCTCGGGCTGTTCCACGCGTGGCTGCTCGTCGCACAGCTCGCCGACGGCAGGCTGGCGGATCCCTCAGCGGTGGCCCGGTGGGCCGTCGCGGGCGGCCTGGTCTGGGGCCTCTTCCTCATACGTCGCCAGGGCTCGTCCATGCTCTGGGGGCGCAGGGCCACCTCCCTCTGGTTGCTGGCCGCGCTGCTGCACGCGCCCGCCGTCGCCAACCGGCTGAACAACAGTCCGTCCGGTTTCGATCTGCCCGCGGCCGTCGTCGCCCTCGTCGACGTCACGCTCGGCGCAGGCATCGTCTTCGCGACCCTGATCGCGTTCCGGCGCCGGCGATTCCACCCGCCCGTTACCGCCACCTGGACCACGTCCGCGTGCGTGGCGTTCCGCGCGCTCGCCGCCGGCGAATACCTCACCCTCTCGCCCAGACCTCCGCCGATCTCCTGATCGATTCCGAACGCCGTTCGAAGTCGTTTTTTTTCAGGAGAGTAGTCATGCGTCTACGTGTGTCGATCCTTGTTTTGGTGTGTGTGTGCGTGTTTGCAGGAACCGTGTCTGCCCAGCATCTTTCGGGCAGCGTGAGCGATCGCACCGGCGGAGCCCTGCCGGGAGCGACGGTGCGGGTCATCAGCGCCGGTGGCGGATCGGAGTCTTCCGCCACGACGGATGCCGGCGGCAGGTTCACGTTCGAGAAGCTGGTGCCCGGCACCTATCGGCTGTCCGCCGTGATCCAGGGTTTCTCGGAGTCATCGCGGACCGTGATCGTTGATGGCCGAGCGTCAA
>CAZJTG010000005.1:36576-39222 GCA_964548865.1 uncultured Solibacteraceae bacterium | reverse complement strand
CCTGCTACCTGCCGGCATGGAGGGCGACGAGGGTTCAGCCGGTGGCGGTGTTGAGGCAAGAGTGACGACGGGTGACGACAGGTGACGACGGGTGACGACGGGTGACGACACTGGCCTAGAGCCCTCGACGTTGCGGCCTGATTCTGACCGGGCTCTGTTTCAGACGGATCGACGCGGTCAGACAGCGCCGTGCGAGTTGCAGTGCGAGTTCGCACTCAGCCTCATTGAAGTAGCGCAGGGCGATGCCATCCTTAAGTCTGATCTCAGCTTCACTGAGTGACGCGACCGCGTAGTCAATGAACTTGCGGAACTCGCCCGGCGAGAATCGAAGGAAGCCTTCGACAAGGTTCGCGGCAACAGAAGTCGCGGCGCTCAATAGCTGGTCGCGATACTTGTACGATCTCGAGACTGCAGGACTTGACTCAACAAGGCGAATGACCTCGATCTTGAATTGATCCGCCAACTGCCACGCGATCAGTTCGCGATAGTGCCCGACCATCATTGCCGTGTGGGATCGGCATAAGCCGTACCAGTTCCCGACTCGATCGTTTCGGAAGTCCGCGCTCCAGATGTTTGGGTAAGGTTGGAGTTCCTCCCAACCCAATCGGAGAATGTCCCACACCCGTCGTGACCTGTCGTCACCCGTCGTCACCCGTCGTGACCTGTCGTGACCCGTCGTCACCCGCCCTATCTAATCTGCACCGGCAGCCGTTGCCACCAGTCGATCGACGCCCACGGCCCGGGCTTATCGTGCCCGTATTCACCACTGACGACGACGGGCGTGCCCGTTTGCAGCACGTCACGGCCGTTCGGCGCCACCTTCCACTGCTCACCCCAGCTGTACAGCCACATCGCGTCTCGCTCGAGCAACCGAACGCAGGCGTGGCTGGCGGCATGACCGGGCAGATCGAACTGGTGAAACGACACACCCCGCGCGTTGATGAAGTTGAAGTACCACTTGAGCAGCCACTGATCGTTGTCCGTGCTCGCTCGGCTCTTCGCCTTCCAGGTCAGGCTGTAGCTGCCGGCCGGCGTGAACGTCTCCTTGCGGCCCGTGCTCACCGGGCCCCACCGCACGAGCTTGCCGAACTCATACGCGGCAAACAGCTGATCCGGCTGCAGCACAAGGATCGCCTTGGGACGATCGGTGGCCCACTCCCACGTCGCCGGCAGCACTCCGTACGCGAGTTCGTCGATCGTTCCAGGCTCGCTGCCGGGCGGCCACGCGTCGGGAACGACGAGCTCCTTCAGTCGAACGAGGTGCTCGAGATCGCGGCGATTCAGTTTTTCGAGAATCGCGATCTGCGCCGGGGAGTACTGCTTCCTGAACGTCGCGGCGTTCAGCGGCTCGAGGCGGAACGTGATCCGCGCCGGTGCAGGGGTAGGCGCCGGGTCCTGTGCGGTGACACTCGTGGCGGAGGCAGCCAGCGTTGCCAGCAGAACGGCCGCTCGCAGCACATCGGTCATCAAATGAACATCGTATCTTGTTTTGATACAACGACTTGCAGGTCGAACGTTTCCTGGTTGCAGGCTGCCGGGTGCGGCCCGTCAGCGCCGAAGGTATCCCTTCCGGGCCACGACCCGTGCGCCAGCCCGCTTCACCCGCACCTCCAGTTCGTGCCAGCCGGGAACGCTCGACGACGGCGTGAACGCCAGAAGGTAGCGCTGGCGGACGCGCTCGAGGATCTCGAGGAACGTCTTCGGCAGATTCGCGAAGTCCGCGTCGAGCGCGAGCGTGGCGCCGCCGGTGAGGGCCGCGAGGTCGTCGAAGATCGGCGTCGCGCCGACGCGTGGCGTGGCGCCAAAGAACGCCGCCCAGCTTCCGCGCGCGGCATCGTCCACGTGCGTCGCGCCGAGCCAGCTCGCGGTGTCGGCGCCGTCGCTGAAGGCGATCACGACGGGACGCTTCTGATCCTGGCGATCGGCAAGCCGGAACGCGGCGGTGAGCGCGTCATGCAGCGCGGTCTCACCGAGCGGCTCGAGCCGGCTGAAGATCGTCGCGAGCGCGCTGGTATCCACGACCCCGTGCAGCCGCACGTGATGCGAGAACGTCACGAGCCGCATCTCGTCCTGATCGCGCAGCATGCCCGCGATCTCGAGCGCGCCACGACGCAAATGCTCGAGATCGCGTTCGGACAAGCTGCCGCTGGTGTCGAGCAGCAGCACGACGCCGAGCGGCGCAACCTCGCCGGACACATGCGTGAGCGTCTGCACGACGCCGTTGTCGCGCACTTCGAAATCCCCGGCGTGGAGTCCGCTGATGACACCGTTCCGATCCGTCGGCAGCACGTCGAGCACGACGGCGTCGACCTGAGACCGGAAGAAGGCCTGTTGTGCATTAGTGGAAACGACGCCAACGACACGAACGAGGCCAATGACACTCACGACGACAACTACGCCAAGCAGAGGCTTCATCGCGCGATGAACGCATGCCACAGCAGGTCGAGCTGGGCGCTCGCGCGGCGGCCGGGGCCCAGATGGTAGTCGAACCACGGATCGAGGCGATCGGTCGGCGCCGACCTCAGCACGGCTTCGATGCGAGCCGTGTCGGATTCGCGCGCGCGAGGCCGCGCGAGCAGCAGGCCGACGGCCGGCGACTGCGCGCGCGGATACAGCGCGAGCGCGGAGTCGTACGCGTCCGCGGCG
>CAZJTG010000005.1:0-36566 GCA_964548865.1 uncultured Solibacteraceae bacterium | reverse complement strand
CATCGCCAAGCGACCAGTGCACGTCACCGAGGAACATCGAGGCGAGATACCTGAGCTCGCGGTCGGCGCCTTTCGTGCCCGCGATGCCCGCAAGTTCGGCGGCGGCGCGACGCGCGTCGCCGGATTGCGCCAGGACGCGCGCACGCCGCAGGCGCGCCTCCACGTGCAGCGGATCGCGCGCGAGAGCTTCGTCGAACTCGCGCCGCGCGCGCGCGAGGGCCTCCTCCACGCCGGGCACGGCGAGCGAGATGCCGCGCGCTCTCTCCGATCGAACCGTCGCCTGCACGCGCGATCCGGCGAACGCTTCGTAGAGGCAGCCCGTGTCGAACACGGCGCGCACGTCGTCGGGCATCGACGCGCGGCGCGCCTCGAGATGCGCGGGCAACGCCGCGAGCTGGAAGCTGTAGAACAGGTAGGACGTCGTGGCCTGATACCACTGACGCGCCCACGCGTCGGTCGACGCGCGGGGCTGAATTCCGTCGATTGCCGCGCGGGCGATCGGCCAGAGCGGCGGCATCAGAGCGCCGCCCATGGCGACGCCGTCGCTCACCAGTGAAACAACCGGGAGGTCGGACGCCGAGCCCCGTGCGGTGGTGTCGGCGACGAACGTGACGGCGCCGCGGAGCGTCATCGCGTCCGCGTGCAGCAGCGCGATCTGCCGCATCAGCACGTTGGCCGTACCGCGGGCCGCTTCGGCCACGGCGATGTCCTTGAGGAGCGCCTGCTCCTGGTCGGTGTAGGGCCGCCGCGACTGCCCAAGCCTGGTGAGTCCCGGGTGCTTCAGAAACTCGATCATGGCCTCGAGGCCGGACTGAGCCTCCGCGAGTTCGGCGAAGGTGAGCAGGCGAAGGCGTCTTACGGAATCGTCAACCTCCCCCGGGGCGTGCTGCCGGGCGAGGTCGAGCCACATCCGGACGAGATCCACGCCCCTGGCGGCGGGCGCCGGGCCGGATTGGGCCCAGAAAGGGGCCAGCAGGAGGGCGGCCGCTAAGGCCAGTTTTGCCATGAATATCAGGCTGGATCGTACGCCGGCCGGCCCTGAAACGGTCCCCCTCCCGGCACCGTAGACAGGGCGTCACCAGGCCGATAGCGGTGTTATATTTCCGGTGTTCTAAATCTTTATTTACGGGGTGTTTGGAAGTGGCACGACGACTCGCCGGGACCACGTCTATCTGTGTCGCTGCCCTCGCACTCTGCGGGGCAATTTCCCTGCGCGCGGGAGGCACCGTGGAGGGCGATGGCGGAGTCGCCGCGCCAGGCGGTGATTCCGGGATCCAGGCGCAGCGAACGGCGCTTCCGCCCGCGTCGGGCGACGTAGACCTCAACGACCTCGTCGAGACCTACTGCACCGACTGCCACAACGACCAGACGAAGAGTGGCAGCATTTCCTTCGAACGGTTCGACATCGCCAAGGTCGGCCAGAACGGCGAGCTTGCGGAGAAGATGGTCCGCAAGCTTCAGGCCGGCATGATGCCGCCGCCGGGCAATGACAAGCCGGAGTCAGCCGCCTACCTGCGCTTCATTTCGGCGCTCGAAGCGAAGGCGGACGCCGCGGCGCTGGCCCGGCCCAATCCGGGCAGCCGGGTCTTCCCGCGTCTCAACCGCACCGAGTATCGCAACTCAATCCAGGCACTGCTCGATCTCGATGTGGACGCGGGCCAGTGGCTGCCGCTCGATCAGAAGAGCGCGAACTTCGACAACATCGCCGACGAGCAGACTATCTCGGCAACGCTGCTCGAGTCGTACCTCAACGCAGCGGCGGAAATCAGCCGCCTCGCGGTGGGCGATCGCCAGGCGCCGGCCGTCAATCGCACGTACACCAACACGAGCTACGTCTCGCAGCATCCGTGGGATCGCGTCGAGGGCGCGCCCATCGGCTCGCGCGGCGGCATGGTCGTGAAGCACATCTTCCCGGTGGACGGCGAATATTCGTTCACCGTCACGTTCCTCGGCGGCAACAACACCCGCATGGAGGACGTGGACATTTCGCTCGACGGCCACCGCGTGTCGCTCGTCAAGTACGAGCAGGGACAAGCGGGCGCGGCCGACGGGCGCGGCGCGGTGCCGATGAAGTCCGAGCCGGTGTTCGTGCGGGCCGGACAGTACACGCTGTCCGCCGCGTTCGTGCGCCGTTTCGAGGGTCCGTACGAGGATCTCATCCGGCCGCACGACTGGTCGTTCGCCGGCGCCGGCTCCGGCGGCGCGGGCATCACGACGCTGCCTCACCTGCGCGATGTCATCGTGCATGGACCGTTCAAGCGGACGGGGCTGTCCAACACCGCGAGCCGGCAGAAAATCTTCACGTGCCGCCCGACGGCCGCGACCGAGGAGCGCGGCTGCGCCCGCACCATCATCAACAACCTGGCGTCCGCGGCGTATCGACGCCCGGTGTCGTCCGGGGAAGTGGACGGCCTGCTGAAGTTCTACGATCGGGGCGCGGCGACCAAATCCGGCGGATTCGAGGAAGGCATCCGCCAGGCGCTCGAGGCCATCCTGGCGAGCCCGCACTTCATCTTCCGGCTCGAACGGCAGCCGGAGACCGCTCGGCCGGGCACGGCGTACCGCGTCGGCGACTACGAGATGGCGTCGCGCCTCTCGTTCTTTCTGTGGGGCATGCCGCCGGACCGCGAGCTGATCGCCGCCGCAGCGAAGGGCGAGCTTGCCACCACGGCGGGCATCGATCGTCAGGCGCGCCGCATGCTCGCCGATCCGCGCTCGGAAGCGCTGGGCAACCGGTTCGCCGCCCAGTGGCTGCGCCTGCAGGACGTCGACAAGGTGCATCCGGATCCAAACTTCTATCCGAATTTCGAAGGGCAGTTGGGCGATCTCATGAAGCGCGAGACCGAGCTGTTCTTCAATTCGCTCGTGCGCGAGGACCGGAGCGTGCTCGATCTGCTCCGGGCCGACTACACCTATCTCAACGAGCGACTCGCGCGGCACTACGGCATTCCGGGCGTGGCGGGGACGCACTTCCGCCGCGTGACGTACCCCGACGATCGCCGGCGGGGCCTCCTCGGCCAGGGCAGCGTGCTCGTGCAGACGTCCTACGCCAACCGGACGTCGGCGGTGCTCCGAGGCAAGTGGGTGATGGAAGTGCTGCTGGGCACGCCGCCGCCGCCGCCGCCCATGGACGGCTCGGTTCCCGCGCTGGAGGAAACGGCGGAGGGCAAGCTTGGCCGGCCGCTCACGACGCGCGAGCGCATGGAGCTGCACCGATCAAACTCGACGTGCAACTCGTGCCATCGCTTCATCGATCCCATCGGCCTCGCGCTCGACGGTTTCGATGTCACCGGTAAGCTGCGCGCGCGCGAGAACGGGATGCCGCTCGACACGCGTGGCGACTTCTACGACGGCACGCCCGTGACGAACCCGGCGGAACTCGCGGCCGTGCTGCTCAAGCGGCCGATCCCGCTGGTGCGCACGTTCACCGACAACCTCATGGCGTACGCCCTCGGCCGCCGCGTCGAGTACTACGACCAGCCCACGGTACGCGCCATCACGAAGGCGGCCGAGCCCGGCGGTTACAAGATTTCGACCCTGATCCTCGGCGTCGTGAAGAGCGATCCGTTCCGCATGAAACTTGCGGAACCCGTGAACGACACCGATAAGACAGACAAGACGGCCGCCGCGAATACGACTGGCAGACGGTAGTTTCCCAAGGAGTCCGAGCAGATGAATTTCATCACTGGCAACCACCTCCCCCGCCGCACCTTCCTCCGAGGCGCGGGCGCCACCATGGCCCTGCCGTTCCTGGACGCCATGGCGCCCGCGGCGCGCGCGCAGCGGGACGCGATGGCCGACCCGACCAGGTTGATCTGCATCGAGGAAGTCCACGGGCAGGCCGGCTGCAACGTGCTCGGCGCGAGCAAGCATCTGTGGGCGCCGGAGCAGACGGGCCGGGATTACACGATGGTGGCCGAGAACCCGATGAAGGCGTTCGAGCCGTATCGCGACTACATGACGATCGTCTCGAACACCGACGTAAAGATGGCCGAAGCCTTCGCCACGCCGGAAATCGGCGGCGACCACTTCCGGTCGAGCGCGGTCTTCCTCACGCAGTCCCATCCGAAGCAGACGCAGGGATCGGACATCTGGGCCGGCACGTCGCTGGACCAGATGTACGCCAAGAAGGTCGGGCTCGCGAATCCGTTTCCGTCGATGCAGTTCTGCATCGAGAACCTCGATCAGGCCGGCGGCTGCACCTACAACTACTCCTGCGTGTACATCGATTCGATCAGCTGGGCGTCGCCCAACGAGCCGCTGCCGATGATTCGCGACCCGCGGCTCGCGTTCGACATGCTGTTCGGCGCGGGCGGCACGCCGGAGGCGCGCAAGGCGCGCCAGGACTCCCGCAAGAGCATCCTCGACTGGATCAACGGCGAGGTGGTGTCGCTCAAGCGACAGCTCGGCGCCGCCGATCGCCAGCGCATGGATCGCTACCTGCAGAACGTGCGGGAAATCGAGCGCCGGATCAAGGCCGTCGAGGCCCGCAACCTGAGCGGCGAGCCCCGCGACCTTCCGAACGCGCCTCCGGGGGTCCCGGACTCGTTCAGCGAGCACATGAAGCTCATGTTCGACGTGCAGGTGCTCGCGCTCGAGTCCGATCTGACGCGCGTCATCTCGTTCAAGATCGGCCGCGACGCCGACAACCGCGTGTTCCCCGAAAGCGGATCGAGCCAGCCGTTCCACCCGGCGTCGCATCACGGCGGCGGCGAGGCGCGCGTGGTCGAGTTCAACAAGATCTGCAAGTACCGCACGGGACAGCTGACGTACCTGCTCGACAAGATGAAGGACTCGATGATCGGCGACAAGAGCCTGCTCGACAAGAGCATGATCATCTGGGGCTCGCCGATGGCGGACGCCAACCTCCACAACCACCGCCGCTGCCCGCTCGCGTTCTTCGGGAAGGCCGACGGCAAGCTGCAGGGCGGCGTTCACCTGAAGACGCCGGACGGCACGCCGATGGCCAACCCGATGCTTTCCGCGATGCACCTGCTCGGCATGGACGACGTGAAGCAGTTCGGCGACAGCACCGGCGAGTTCTCGCTGAATGCGTAGAATCGATTCCTTCAGGGGACTGCTGATGACACGTGCACTTGGGTTAGGTCTGGCCGCGACGTTCGTGCTGGCGTCGGTCACCGTCGCGTTCACAGAGCAGGCCGCGACGCCTGTCGCCGACGCCGCGAGGAAGGGTGACGTCGCTTCGGTTCGCAGCCTCGTGAAGCAGGGCGCCGACGCGAGCGCGCCGCACGCCGACGGCATGACACCGCTGCACTGGGCGGCGGAGCGCGGCGACGCGACGATGGCCGACGTGTTGATTCGGGCCGGCGCCAACCTCGCCGCCGAGACTCGGCTCGGCCAGTACACGCCGCTCCACCTCGCGGCCAGGAATGGCGCCGCCGATGTCGTGACCGCACTCGTCAAGGCGGGCGCGGACGTGAACACCACGACCGCCAGCGGCGCCTCGGCGATTCACCTGGCGGCGGGCGGCGGCAACGCCGCGGCCGTGACCGCGCTCGTCGACGGCGGCGCGGACGTGAATGCGCGCGACACGGTCAACGGCCAGTCGCCGCTCGTTTTCGCCGTGACCGGCGGACACGTCGCCGCCATGAAGGCGCTGATCGCCCGGGGCGCGGCGGTCGACCTGGCGTCCACGCCGATCAACATCTCGCAGCAGCAGGCCATCGACCGTCAGGGCGCGACGCTGCGCCGGCAGATCATCGCGGCGGCAACGCCGCCCGGACAAACGCCGACGGCCGCGGCCCAGCAGGCCGCCGTCGCGGCGACCCGCGAGTTCTACGCGACGGGCAAGCTGCCGCCTCCCCCGGGCGCGGCCCCTGCGGTCGGGCGCGGCGGCGCTCCGGATCCCGCCGTGGCGGCTGCCGCCTCCCCTGCGGGCGCGGCCGGCGGTGGACGCGGACAATTCGCCGGGCGCGGCGGCACGCCTGCGGCCGACGGCACCGGACTGGTGGTGCAGGATCCTCTGAGCGTCGATGGCCCCGCGGTGTCCGGCACGGCCAAGGGCGGCATGACGCCGCTCCACTTCGCCGCGCGCGACGGACACGCACAGGCCGTCACGCTGCTCCTCGACGCCGGCGCGGACATCAACCGGAAGTCGGCGGACGGCAACACGCCGCTCCTCGTCGCGCTCGTCAACGGACAGTTCGACATCGCCATGCAGTTCATCGAGAAAGGCGCCAAGGTCAACCTCGCCGGCGATGGCTACGGGATCACGCCGCTCTGGGCCGCCGTCAACACGCGGTGGCAGCCGCGCACGCGATTCCCCCAGCCGCAGGAAATGGACTACCAGAAGGCCACATACCTCGACGTCATGAAGGCGCTGCTCGAAGCCGGCGCGGATCCCGACGTGCGGGTGAAGGGCCATCCCTGGTACATGGTCTACAGCGACTGCGGCAACGCGAACTGCGGCCTGGCGAACGTGACAGGCTCCACGGCGTTCTGGCGCGCCGCATACGGCACTGACGTCGACGCGATGCGCCTGCTCGTCAAATACGGCGCCGATCCCAATATCCCCACGATGACCAGCGGCGCCGGGCGCGGAGGTGCGGCAGGTGGCCGTGGCTTCGGTGCCGGAGCAGCCGGAGGGCGTGGCGGCGCGGGCGGCCCAGACGGCGGCACACCCGCGGCGGCTCCGGCAGGGCCGCGGGTCGATCCGTCGGGCCTGCCGCCGGTTCCGGCGGGCGGACCAGGCGTCAATCCGCTGCATGCCGCCGCCGGCGCCGAGTACGGCGAAGGCTTCGCCGGCAATGCCCATCGTCACGCCCCCGAGGCGTGGCTGGCCGCGGTGAAATACCTAATCGAGGAGATCGGCATCGACGTCAACTCACGCGACGACGGCGGCTACACGCCGCTTCACCACGCGGCCGCGCGTGGAGACGTCGAGATGATCAATTACCTCGTGTCGAAGGGCGCGGACGTGAAAGCCGTCAGCCGGCGCGGCCAGTCGACCGCCGACATGGCCAACGGGCCGGTCTCGCGAATCTCACCGTTCCCTGAAGCGCGCGATCTGCTCGTGAAGCTTGGAGCGACCAATAACAACCGTTGCGCCAGTTGCGCGCCGTAGGCGCCGTTCAGGGCGCGAGCGTGGCTCGATCCGGGGCGGCCAGCAAGCGGGCCGCCCCTTTTTTTGGCTCAGGCGAACGACGGCCCGTTGTTGTAACGGCCGTTACAGAAGTACCCACCCACGCCAGGCCCACAGTTTTGGTGGATGACCTGGAGTCCCGCTAAGCCAAGCAAATAGAGGAGGTTACGGGCGAGCTGGCCTTGCCCCCTGAGGTACGGTCCTTGCTCATTCCTGCGCGTCGCGCCCGGGGTTCCCGGTGCGACCTGGATCACATGACCACCCGAAACGTCTCAGCCTCCCCCGTTGCGACCGTTCTGCGTTCGTCTTCGCCCGGCTTCTCGCTGGTCGAACTCATCGCGTTCATGGCGGTGATGGTGACGGTCGCGGCGTTCATCCTGCCGTTCACGCGCGGGGCGCTGAACGCGATGAACCTGACCAGCGATGCGCGCAACGTACTGAGTTCGGTGTCACTGGCGAAGATGCGCGCCGCCGCGAGCTTCACAAAGGCGCGCGTCGTCGTGGTGCTCGGCACCAACACGTACTATGTCGAGCGCTGGCGAAAGAACCCGGCTGGGTGGGTGGCCGAGGGCGTGGTCAAGCAGCTCTCACCCAACGTGTCGTTCGGTTTCTCTGGCGTGACGACCCCGCCACCCAACACGCAGCCGGTGATCGGCCAGGCGGCGGTCTGTCTCAATGCCGCCAACCAGCCTATCGCCGGTACGGCCTGCATCATCTTCAACTCACGCGGCGTGCCCATCGACAGCACGAACGCTCCGACGCCGACCGGCGCCTACTACCTCGGGGACGGGGCGACGGTCTTCGCCGTCACGACAACGACGGGCGGCATGATCCAGTTGTGGCGTTCGAATCTCACCGGCGGCGGATCGTGGGCCCTCAACTAGGAGGTCATGTGACGATGAGCACCTCCCCTGACCGTAGCCTGCAGGCACCCGACAGCCGGCGCCCGGTACTCGGCACCCGGCACCAGGCACCCCGTACCGATTCAGGATCCACGCTGGTGGAAGTGATCGTGGCCGTGGTCATCATGGGCACGCTCGCATCCGGCCTGCTCGCGATGGCCGCGATTTCGCTGACGCAGTCGGAAAACCAGGGCCACCTTGCCGCGCGCACGGCCGAGTACGCGCAGGACAAGATGGAGCAGCTCCTGGTGCTGTCGTTCGGCGACGACTCGTCGGACACGCGAGTCTTTCCCGCAACCGCCATCGGCGGCACGGGCATCGCAGCCGGCGGAAGCGCGAACCCTGCGGCGCCGGTGGTCGGGTACGCCGACTACCTTGACGCCGGGGGCAACCTGCTCGTGAGTAACTCGGCAACCCCGCCGGCGGGGTGGTTCTACCAGCGCGTCTGGCAGGTGACCGCAATCTCGGCAACGTTGAAGGAAGTTCGGGTGACGGCAACCGTCGCGCGCAGTATCGGCAGGCGACAGAGGCCGACCGCTACGCTGGTCTCGCTCAAGAGCTTCCCGTTCTGAGAGAAAGTCGTCATGCATCCACACTCGGCACCGCGTACACCGCACCCGGCACCTGGCACACGGCACTCCGCACCCGGCTCGTCCCAGTCCGGCTTCTCACTGGTCGAGGCGCTCATTGCCGTGTCCGTGCTGCTGATCCTCTTCACTGCCGCGACCAACGGGCTGAACCAGACCGTCATTCTCAGCAAAGTCGTCGGCAACCGCGCCGAGATGCACGGGTCGGTCCGCGGCGCCACGGAGTTGATGCAGCAGGAGATCGGTCAGGCGGGCCGCGTCGCCCTGCCGGGCGCGATCACGACGACCGGGTCGGTGCTGAAGGGCGCCGGTACGATCTCGGTGAACACCACGACAGGACTCTTCGTCGGCGCGCAGGTCGTGCTTGGCGCTGGAGACCAGACCGAAACGGTGGCCATCACGGCGCTGACAGGTACGTCGTTCAGTGGCGTTTTCGGCCTGGCGCACTACGCGGGCGAGCCGCTGATGATTCTCGGGGGGTTTCCCTCCGGTGTCGTGCCGCCGTCAATGGCGAACGGATCGACTGGATCGGTGTTGAAGCTCTACGGCGACATCAACGATGACGGCCAGATGCTGTACGTCGAATACACGTGCGACACGGCGGCCGGGCACCTCTACCGGAACGTCATGCCGTGGAATGCGGCCTCGAAGCCGGTAAAGACGGCATCGATGGTCATCCTGAACAACGTGATCCCGAACCCCGGGAACTCGCCCTGCTTCACGTATCAGACCGAGGTTGTGCTGGGTACGACGTACGTGACGGGCGTCGCCGTGACGCTCAGCGTGCACTCGCAGCAGCAGGATCATTTCTCGAAGGCGACTCAGCAGGCGACGAAGACCCTCCTGAACGTCTCCCCCCGGAACATCTTCCTGATTTGGAGCATGGCCAGCATCGGCATCACGAATCGCCAGCAGCCCATGCCGCCGAGCGTTCAGGCACTCCTGCCATGAGGACGACCATGACGACGTCTGATTCGATCCGCCGCGATCTCCCGGCCACTCCGGACGCCGTGTCCCGCCGTCTGCCGAACGACGCCGGTGTCGCGATCGTTGTCGTGCTGCTTCTCGCGGTCGCGCTCTCCGCGATCGGCGCAAGCTTGCTCATGCTGTCCAATACGGAAACATACGCCAGCATGAACTACCGGATGATGTCGCAGGCGCGGTACGGCGCGGAGGCCGGCGTGCTTCGCGCCGTCAACTACCTCACGCAGACGTATCAGGCGCCTGGTCTCGCCGGCGATCCTCTGAGCAACTACAACATGAACGTGTCGCCGGTGACCTACAACGGCAACCCCGTGGTCCTCTCGGCGGACCCGAACAAGGCGTCGAACTACCCGTACGCGGCCGCCCAAACGGCGTTCAGCGCGGCGGTTCAGGGCACGCTGAACGCTGGTCAGACGGTCGCGTACAACGCTTACGCCACCCTGCTGTCGATGCGCACGATTCAGGAGTACGGTGCCGCGGCGCCCAGGGTGATCCAGACGTGGCATCTCGTCGGCACCGGGTCGCTCGGCGGTACGCGGCCCGCCGCGGTCGAGGTTACGAGCATCCTCGAGCGGCAGGTGTCGTCGGCGCACAGCTTCGGCGTGTTCGCGACCGCCGCCGGCTGCGGCGCCCTCACCTTCAGCGGCGGGTCCACAAGCGACAGCTACGATTCATCGAACATGACGATGGTGAACGGCGCGCCACAGGTCCAGCTCTCGGGCGGCGCCGTCGGCTCCAACGGCAACCTGACCGTCAACGGCGGCTCGACACAGATCTATGGATCGCTTTCGACGCCGCGCACGGGCGTCGGCAATTGCAAGAACGGGACGGTCACCGCCCTGACAGGCGGCCTTGCGAAAGTGAGCGAGGGCCTGATCCAGCTGCCGCAGGCGATTCAATACCCGACGCCGGCGCCGCCGAACCCGATGCCGCCCACAACCAATGTGAGCTGGGCAACCTCGACGTGCGCCCAGCTCGGCCTCGCTGGCACGACCTGCAGCGGCAGCGCGGGGAATCTGACGCTCGATCCACTGGGCGGAACCCTGACGTTCGGCAACGTGACCCTGAACGCCGGCGCCACGATCCGCCTGAGGGCCGGTGTGTACAACCTGAACAACATTACCGTGAACGGCAACGCCCAGGTCATCATCGAAACCGGCCCTGTGTACATGAATGTTGCCGGGGTGGGCACCAACCAGCCCATCAGCTTCGCCGGCAACTCCATCTCGAACCCGACGTTCGACCCGACGCATTTCCAGATCCTCTACGGCGGCACGTCGGCCGTCAGCGTGAGCGGCGGCACCAACACGGCGGTCATGATCTACGCGCCGAACGCGCCGGTCAACATGACCGGCGGATCGCACATCTATGGATCAGTTGTCGGCAAGTCCGTCAGTGAGAGCGGTGGAACGCACTTCCATTACGACCGCCGCCTCCAGAACGACTTCATGGTGGGCGGCGCGTTCATGATGAGCTCGTTTACGTGGAAGAAGTACTGAACGCCGACACCTGGACACCGGACACTACTGTCCGCCGCCGCCCCGTCCGCCCCTGGGATTCTTCAGCGCCCGGTACTGCGCGAGCGCGGCGTTGATCTTGAACTCGATGCCCATGCGGCCGATTTCGGCCGTGGCCTTCGTCGGATCGCCTGAGACCCCGGAGTCCGTCGGGCCGCCCCACGGCTTGACCTGGTTCTTCCGCACCATGGACGGCTTCACGTGCAGGAGCTGCGACGTGTCGCTGATCCCCGCGTGCGATCCGACGATCGTGTCGTCGTAGCCGAACGCGGCCTCGAGCCACGCGCGGTAGTGCAGCCGGCCCTGTTCGTAGTAGTCGGTCAGCGCGAAGACCCTGACGTCGCGGCCCTTCCACTCTTCGTTCAGAACGTTCGCCACGTTCCGCATGCCGGCCTGATTGCCGCCGCTGTCGCCGATGAAGATGATCTCTTTGAAGCCGTGCGCCTGCAGGCTGCGCGCCGCGGCGTCGAGCAGCAGGTCGTAGGCCGGCGAGGGCAGGGAGATCGCGCCTGGATTCTGACGCTCGGGATTGCCCTCGGGCACGTACTGAATCACGGGCGCCACAAGCGTGTTCCTCAGGCGCCGCGCCATCAGGTTGGCCGCGTGGGTGACGATGGCGTTGTGCTTGCCGAGCGCCATGTGGTACCCGTTCTTCTCCGTGCCGCCGGTCGGAATGACGGCGGTCGTCCAGCCCGCTTTCATCCGATCGCGCGTCTCTTCCCACGTGAGCTCGTCGATGAACACCGTGTCCGGCGGGTTCGTCGGCGAAATGCCCGCGGGCGCCGTCTCCATTGTGGGTCTCGGGACGGCGGATGCCGCCGTGCTCTCTGCTCCGCGTCCTCCCGGCTGTACGCCACGCCCTCCCCCTTGCCCGCGTCCTCCGGCCTGCCCACCTCGACCACCCGCGGCGGCGGCGCCGCCGCGCCTGGCCTCGCCCGCGCTCGCGGCACTCGCCGTACCCGACGTACCTGACGTGAGCGCCCCGATCTGCGCCACGGCGTTGTCGATCTTGATCTGGAGAAACACCTTGCCGAGCGCCGCGGAGGATCTCGTCGGATCTCCGCTGACTCCGCTGTTCGGATACCCGCCGCCCGGCGCGATCTTGTTCTTGCGCACGTGCTTCGGGTTGACGAACAACAGCTCCGACGTGTCGAGCAGGTTGGCGTGCCCGCCGATCTCGCTCGCCGGAATCCCCATCGTCTTCGTGATGTGCGCGTTCTGATCGGCGTGGCTCTTCGTGTAGTAATCGTCGATCCAGAACGCCTTCGCCTCACCCTTCCACAGCTCAGTCAGCTGCGTCGCGGCGTTGCGCATCCCGGTGCGATTGCCGCCCGATTCGCCGAGGAACAGGATCGTCGTGAAGCCGCCTGATTTCAGGCTGCGGCCGGCCGCCAGAAGGAGTTCGAGAAATCGATCGTCGGGCAGCGTGATCGTCCCGGGCTTGCCCATGTGCCCGCCAGGATTCACCCAGCTGCCCTCCGGCACGTAAGTAATGACCGGTGCGACGAGCGTCTTGCCGACGCGGCGGGCGATCTTGTCGGCGGCGTACTCCATGACGAACTTGTGCTCGCCGTCCACCATGTGCGGGCCCTTCTGTTCCGTGCCCGCGGTGCCGATGATGGCGGTCGTCCAGCCGTCCTTGACGAGATCCCGCACTTCGGCCCAGGTGAGTTCCTCGATGAAGACCGTGTCCGGAGGCTTGCCGGAGGGCGCCGTCTTCGGGGCGTCAGCGGGCCGCTGCGCCAGGGCTGGCGCCAGCGCACACGCACACATCACCGCGATTGCAATTCGTCGCATGCCTGCTCCGAGAATCTCGTTGGCGTCGTTCCGGCCGGCGGCGCCGTTCTTGTCGTTTGTCCTAGCCGCCGCTTCTGATTCGGTACGATCCGTCGTCAAGCCGCTCGCGATGCTCGTTGTGGCACTGCGCGCAGAGGGGCTGGATGCCGCTGGCGGCGGCCTTGACGTCATCCCACTTGCCGGCGGCGACCGCGACTTCCATCGCGGTGGCGTGCTTCAGGGCCTCGCTCGCCCAGGCCACGGCGGTCGGGGTGTTGCGTGCCTTGAAGATCGCCTCGGTTTCCGCAAACGCTTTCTTCAGCGCGGCGGCTTGCTCTTTGAGTTGGGCGGCGTCCGGTTGTTCGAGCCCGGCGCGCACGACGCCCATCGCCGAATTCACCGTCTTCATCGCGCCGCTCATCGCAATCTCGGCTGGTGTCGGCGGCGCGATCGGCCGCTTCGCCAGATCGATCAGCGCCGGCGTCACGACGACGGCGGCCATGACCGCGGGCCTGCCGCGATACTTCTCGATCAGCTCCGCCGACAAATCGAGCTGGTAGGCGCGATTCCGCTTCGCGATCTCTGCCGGATCGAACCTGAACACCTCGCCCTGCACGGTGAGATAGGCGTTCAGCTCCGGCGGGGCCTGCAGCGTTGGCGCGATGACGATCACGTCGTGCCCGGTTGATTTCGACTTGTCCTGATCGACGGTGAAGACCGTCTTCGACAGAATGGCATCAACCGACGCCGTCATCGACACGTTCATGCCCAGGTGCGCGGCCGGATCGCGAACGATGGTGCTGGCCGTCATGGGTACGAGCGGGCGGGCGCCGCCGCCCTGGGGCGGACCCTGCTCGGCTCGAACGGCAATGGACGCGGATAACAGCGCGGCGCCCCCGGCGACGAGCACTGTCTGAATCGAGGGCCTGCGGAATGCACGAATCTGAGCCATGGCTGATGCAGCAGAGAATACCCGACTTTCGGGCAGGTCGATCCGGCCAGGCAGCCGCCCCGCCAGGCGGCCTAGTCCATACGTAGCGCCGCGAGCGGATCGACGCGCGCGGCGCGGCGGGCGGGTATCCACGACGCGAATGCCGCGGCGGCGATCACGAGGGCGGAGACTCCGGCGGCCACGCCATAGAGGTCGCCGGACGTTTCGACGTCGCGGGCCAGCGCCATCAACCGAACGAACATGAAACTCATCACGAGGCCGCCGGCCAGTCCGATCGCGGCGAGGCGCAGGCCACGGCGAACAAAGAGACCGACCACGCGGCGTTCGTCGGCGCCAAGCGCCGAGCGAATCCCGATCTCGCGAACACGGTCGGCGACAAGGAACGCCACGGCGGCATAGAGCCCAACGGCCGACAGAAAGAGTGCGAGCAGGCCCGCGCCCGCCGCCATCCCGACGATCTGATAGAGCGACTGCCGCTGTTCGGCTTCGCGCGCTCGGAGTGAGCGAACACCCACGATGGGCAGTTCCCGTGCTTCCGCTGCGGCGGCCAGTCGCACACCTTCAACGACCGCGTCAGCCGGCACCCGAGTTCTGAGCCGCAGATGTCCCGTCGCCCGCACCTCAGGCACGAACACCCGTTCGCGACCATCCTCCCCTGTGAACCCTGCCGCCACTTCGTCGACCACACCGACAACGGTCAGAGTGACGGCCTGCTGGCGATGGCCGCTGAACGCGCGAATCTCGCGTCCGATCGGATCGGCTCCGCCCCACAGGAGAGCCGCGGCGCGGGTGCCGACAATCACGACACCAGTTCCTGCGTCGCCGGAGCGGAAGTCACGGCCGCGCACGACCGGCATCCCCACCACGTCGAAGTAGCCAGGCGGAGCGCCCTGGGCCTGCATCTCGGTATCCCCGCCCGACCTGGACAGGAGACCCTCGATACGCAGGTCATCGTCGTGGGCATCCTGCCGCACCACGCCGACGACATCCGGCAGCGCCGCGAGCGTGCGCTCGAGGCGTGCCACGGTCGCTTCGCGCTCGGGCGTCATCGCGCCGTAGCGCGGATTCGTGTTGAACTGAATGTCGACGATGCGATCGCCGTAGATCGGCGACGGCACGCCCCTGAGCTCCGCCGCCATCTCGAGCACGAGCGATCCCATCGCGAGCAGCGCCGGTTGCGTCAAGGTGATCTGCGCGACGACCAGCGCCGCCTGCAGCCGCGATCGCGCGGCCACGGAACCGGCCGTGTTCTTGAGCGCGTCGGCCAGCGCCAGGCGGGTCGCGTTCAGCGCTGGAGACGTGCCGAAAATGACGCCGGCGAGCATCGCGATTGCGGCCGTGTACGCGACGCCCCAAGCGTCGAGGGCGACCTCGGTGCCCTCGATACTGGTTTCGAACACGCGCAGGAGGAGCCAGACGACGAGCGATGCGAACAGGCCGGCCACGAGCGCCAGCATGATGCTCTCTGTGAGCAGTTGACGAACGATGCGGCCGCGTGACGCGCCGAGTGACAGACGAACGGCGATCTCCTGGCGGCGCCTCGATCCAAGACCCGCCAGCAGCGCGCTGACGTTGGTGCACGTGATCAACATCACGAGAATCGGGATCAGCAGTTGCGTCACGCGGCTCAGGGCGTCCGGTCCTTCGCCCGAAGGCGGAAAGTAGTTGTTCTGGAACAGAGGCACGACGTCGGACGTGAGAACGCCTGGAGTGCGCGGCGGATCAAGCAGCGCGGAGCTGCGCGCGGCAATCGTCTGGACGACCGGCGTGGCCGCCCCCGGTTCTACACCGGGCGCGAGCGTCGCCACCAGCCCGAAGACGGCTGTTGTGCGATCCTCGATTAGCGACGGCGATGCCGGCTGCACGACAGGACGCGCGCCGAGCGGCAGCCAGACACGCATTCGCGACGCGCCCGTGCGGACGCCGTTGAATCCCCTGGGCGCGACGCCGACGATCGTGACCGGAATCGAATTGACTGTGACCGTGCGGCCGACGATATCCGGTGCGCGATCGAAGACGCGCTCGAACACCACGTCGCTGATCACCGCGACAGCGTCCGACGCGGCATCGCCTCTCGCATCCGCCCGATCGACAATCGGCAGACCCTGGCCACGCATCGGCCTCACGTTCAGCACCGGGAAGAACCCCGGCGTCACGTACGACACCGCGCCGCTGTGAATGGCGCCGCCGGAATCGGCCTGCAGCACGGTATCCGACGAGGTCCAGGCACCGACCGCACTGAACGTCCCGGTGGCCGCGGCGTAGTCGCGGAACTCCGGATACGAGAACTCGCGACCGATCGGTCGTTCGCGTGCGCGCTCAATACCCCGGATGCGGACCATTGAGTCGTCGGTCGTGACACCGGTGGGTGCGCGGCTCGTGAACGACCGCAGCACGGCGAAGTTGACCGCATTGAAGCCGATGCCCACCGCGAAGATGATCACCATCGTCAGTGCGGTCACGGGCGTGCGGCGGAAGTGACGGAAGGCGTGCCGGACGTCGGCAAGCAGGGTTTCGACGCCGCGGCCGCCGCGCGCATCACGCGCCTGTTCCTGGATCGCACCGACGTTGCCGAACTCGCGAGTCGCCTCGGTTCTCGCCTCGTCGGCCGGCACGCCGGTCGCCTCGAGCCGCGCCGCCGCGCGCTCGAGATGCGCCCGCATTTCCTCCTGCATGTCGCGTTCGAAGCGGCCCCGAAGCAGGACCGACCGCAGCCACAATCTGACGCGGGTCAGCATGGGATCAGGTCACGCGGAGAATCGCGCCCAGCGCGCCCGTGAAGCGTTGCCATTCGTCGCGCTGCCCCGAGAGGTGTTTCTTCCCGGCGCGGGTGACCGAGTACAGGCGCGCGCGCCGGCCGGCGGGGGTCTCGGACCAGACGGCCGTGATCAATCCGCGCCGTTCCAGGCGGTACAGGGCCGGATAGAGCGAGCCGGCGTTCACGTTCAGCACGTCGCCGGTCGTGGCCTGAATCCTCTGCGTCAGGTCGTAGCCGTTGGTCGGCTGCGCCTGCAGCATCTGGAGCACGATCAGGTCGAGCGTACCCTGCAGCAGCGATGACGGCATGCCGCCGACCGTAGCACGCGTATCACTAGATGGTCAAGTGGAGAGACGCGGTTGCCGCCTAGCCTGGCTGCATCACGTCGTTCATCTTCTTGGTGTCGACATATTGCTGGAAGCGCGTGGCCTTGCCGTTCCGAAAATCCCACACGTGGCACACCTGCGCGTCCAGGCGCCTGCCCGTCGCCTTGTACACGCCGCTGTAACGGGCTTCGACGATGACCGTGTCGCCGGCGTCATGGAAGGCCTTCGTGTGAAGACCGAAGTGGTCCCACTCAGAACCCAGCCTGATGAAAAGGTTGTTGAGTACCGCCTCGGGTCCAACCCAGGCGTCGCCGCTCGGGTTGTAGGGATGGCTCTCGGCCTCATGCCAACGAATGTCCGGGCTCATGGCCCCGAGCACGGTCGGGATGTCACCCCGGACGAAGGCATCGTAGGTGTTCTTCAGAATCTCGGCGTTGGTCACAGTGCTGGCCTCGCTTGATTAGGATGGTGGAGCCGCAGTCTATCGTCGTGGACAACGCGAGGCAACGCGGGCGAGCCCCCGCTACTTCTCCGGCAGCTCCCCGTAGAACTTCCAGTTGATGTTCATGTCGCGCGTGAGCTTCTCGCGCGTCACGGCCAGGCGGATCAACGCGATCGGCATGTTGCCCTGCCGCAGGATCTCGTCGTGGAACTGCTTGTTGGTCATGACCTTCGAGTCCACGAGCTGCTTGCGAAGGCCGCGGAACTGCAGTCCGCCGAGCAGATACGCCGCCTGGTACAGCGGCTGATTCGCATACTGCGCGGACTCGAACGACCGGCGCACCTCGGCGGTCGCGTTGTCGCGCTCGTGACCGACCTCATTCACGAGAAAGTCCACGCTGTCCTGCGGAGACCACAAGCCTAAATGGAAGTTCAGCGAAAACACAATGCGCGCGCAGCGGTGCATGCGCCAGAAGAGGGCGCCGATCTTCTCCTCGGGTGTCTTGTTGAACCCGAGTTCGTACATCGTCAGCTCCCAGTAGAGCGGCCAGCCTTCGCCGTAGAACGGCCCGCCGCCGCGGAGGCTCGCGCGATACCCGGCGTACCGCTGGCCGAGGTAGCCCGTGAGCAGGTGCCCGGGAATCGTCTCGTGATGCGCGGTCGCATTCGAGAAGCCCGGGTTGTTGCCCCGCATGCTCTGCATGCGCGCGTCGAACTCCATCGTATCCGTCGGATACGACACGATGATGCCGCCGACGCCGCCAAGGAAGAACGGCGACGTCAGCTGCGCCTGCGGCGACATCATGTTCATGTGCACCGTCTCGGCGGCGACGGACGGCACCGTGATCAGATCGTTCGCGCGCAAGTACGCGACGGCCTTCTCGATCAGGCCCATGATCATGCGGGGCTGCTCGCCGGGCGCGACGGCGGTCCGCTTCGTATGCTCGATCGCCTTCTTCCAGTCATCGCCGAAGCCGAGCGCGCGCGAGGCCTTCTTCATCTCCTCAACGCACCAGGCGAACTCCCGCGTCGCGAGCGCCTTCAGCTGCTCCGGCGTGTACGGAATCATGTTGTCGGCCAGCTCGCGGATGAGGCCGGCCCGTCCGCGCGGCTGCCCCTTGATGTCCGAGGTGTCGGCCTTGCGCGGCGGGCCGGGCGGAATCACCTCGGCCGCCCGGGCGATCTCCGTCTCGGCCGTCCACTTGATGTAGAGGTAGTCCACTTGCGCGTTGCGCGTGAGCGTGTCGAAGTCGAGGGACTTCAGCGACTCGAGCCAGGCACCGTAGTAGGCGTCGCCGGCGACGGCCGGCGCGGCGCCAGCCGCCTCCGAGGTCTCCGCACCGGCGCCTCCGGCCCGTCCTCCGCGTCCTCCCTGTCCGGGACGTCCGCTGTTGAAACGCGCGACGATGTCCCGCATCTCGTCCTGCGGCAGTCGGAGGATGTCCTGGAGATCCGGCACCGAGGAGTACCTGGGTGCAGGCGCCGGCGTCACAGGGGCGATCGCCGCGGGCGTCGCGGCGCCGTCCACGGCCGCCGCGGCCACCTTGTCGCGCAGCACGGCCGCGTACTCCTGCAGCCCCGCGTCCATCTGCCGGTATGGCATCCCCATCCACCACGTGAACATCGGGTCGTAGCCGTTGTAGAAGCCGAACCACTCGGCCGCGATCGACCGCAGCTGCGTGACCGCCTCAGCCGCGCGCAGCGCCGTCATCCGATCGAGCCTCGGCGCGTTCGCCGCGCCGGACTCCAGCGCGGTGCGGATGACCTGGAGTTCCCTGACGATCGCCGTCGTCGTTTCCGCGGCCTTCTGCGCGTCCATCGGATCGACCCGAATGCGCGCTTCGGCCATGTCCACGATCTTCGAGGCGAAGGGAACGGCTGGCGCGATCTGGGCCAGCGTCAGCGCGTCGGCCTCGACCTGCTTCAGGTTGTTCTCGATGATGGAGTTGAGCGCGGCGAGATCAGGTCTGGCCAGGGCCGTGAGCCTGGCCGGATCGATTTTCCTGAGCGCGGAATGCCAGTCGAGGTCATAGCGCTTCAGACGCGCGATTCGCGCCGGCGAGATCGGTACCGGACCAACGACTTGCGCCACGGGCGCAGCAGCAGCGGCTCCCGCAGCACCGCCTCCGGTGACCTGCGCTCCGGCACCTCCGGCCCTTCCCCCGCGACCTCCGCCCTGTCCGCCGCGCCCTCCTCGTCCCGCCCCCGCGAAGTGGCCGATCAATGTATTTCGATCCGCGGTGTACCAGGTGACGACCATGCGCATTTCACTGACGGGCGCCGCGAGCAGGGGCCTGAGATCCTGCGGAATCGGTGACGCCTGCGCCGGGTCGCGCCATTCGCGGCCTGCACCGATCTCGATCGGCAGGAGCGTGGCGCAGGCCACGAGCGGGACACTCACCCTTCGAAGCACATGTTTCACCATCGTCCGCCGATCTTCCTTTGCCGGCCGAGGGAATTGCAAGGCAACTGGTGCTAGCATCCGAGAGCGCGACTCCTATCGCGCGGCGTAGATGAAGCTCAGACTTTCCCTTGTTGTCAACGGCGAGCCGGCCGACGTCCTGGTCGAGGACTACAAGACATTGCTCGAAGTGTTGCGGGAGGATCTCAATCTTCCCGGAACCAAGCACGGCTGCGAGCTCGGCGAGTGCGGCGCGTGTGCTGTGCTCCTCGATGGCGAGCCCGTCCTGTCGTGCCTGACGCTCGGCGCCGAATGCGACGGCCGCGCGGTGACGACCGTCGAGGGCCTCGTCCTCGACGGCCGGCTGCATCCGCTGCAGGAAGAGTTCGCGGATCGCGGCGCGGCGCAATGCGGCTACTGCACGCCGGGGATCCTCGTCACGGCCAAGGCGCTCCTCGACCGCGAGCCCAATCCGACGCCGGACCGCATTCGCGAAGCGCTGTCAGGGAATCTCTGCCGCTGCACGGGGTATCACCAGATTATTGAGGCCGTGGAAGCGGCGGCGCGACATTGCGAGGCCCCGAACGTAGTGAGGGCGCCGAGCGTCAGTGGACAAGCGCCTGGGGGTGGGGCCCCAGGCGAACTGGAAAAAAGAAGGCGCGAGCCATGACCATGCGCGTCATCGGCTCACCCCGCCGCCGCGTCGACGGTCGCGCAAAGGTCACCGGCCAGACGAAGTTCGCGGATGACCTCGTGTTTCCGCGCATGCTGCACGGCAAGCTGCTCCGCTCGCCGCATCCGCACGCGCGCATCCTGAACATCGATACGTCGAAGGTCGAGGCGCAGCCGGGTGTGCACCTGGTGCTCACAGGCTCGGCGCTGCCGATTCCCTACGGCATTCTGCCGGTCAGCCACGACGAGCACGCGCTGTGCCTGGATGTGGTTCGTTTTGTCGGAGATCCTGTGGCCGCCGTCATCGCGGCCGACGAAGCCACCGCCAACGACGCGCTCGAACACATCCGCGTCGAGTACGAGGTGCTGCCGACGTTCGCCACGCCCGAGGAGAGCCTCGCGCGGCCCGAACCGCGTATTCACGACTACGGCGACGTGGGTAACATCCACAAGGTCGTCGCACTCGAGTTCGGCGACATCGAAGAAGCGATCGCCGGCGCCGACCGCGTGTTCGACGACACGTTCTTCTTCGAGGGCAACACGCACCTCCCGCTCGAGCAGCATGCCTGCGTCGCCCTGAAAGATCCGGACGGCAAGCTCGTCCTGTACTCGTCCACGCAGACGCCGCACTACGTGCATCGCGCGCTCGCGAAGGCGCTCGCCATGCCCGCCGCTCATATCCGCGTGGTCGCGACACCGAACGGCGGCGGGTTCGGCGGCAAGAGCGATCCGTTCAACCACGAGGTCGTGGCCTCGAAGGCCGCGCTGATGCTCGACCGGCCCGTGAAGTTCTGCCTCACCCGCGAGGAAGTCTTCTACTGCCATCGCGGCCGACATCCCGTGCTGATGCGCTTCCGCACGGGCGTCACGAACGACGGCCGCATCACCGGCGTCGATCTGCAGACCCTGCTCGACGGCGGCTCGTACGGCTCGTACGGCGCGGCCAGCACGTTCTATACCGGCGCGCTCCAGACGGTGACGTATGAGATTCCGCGGTACCGCTTTCGGGGTTGCCGCGTGTTCACGAACAAGCCACCGTGCGGGCCCAAGCGTGGCCACGGCACGCCGCAGGCGCGCTTTGGACAGGAGGTCCAGCTCGACAAGATCGCGCACGCCCTGTCGATCGACCCCGCCGATCTCCGCCTCAACATCGTCGCGCCACCGGATTCACTGACCGCCAACTATCTGCGTGTCGGAACGATCGGTCTCGCCGAGTGCATCACGAAGGTCGTCGCCAGTTCCGGCTGGCGGGACAAGCACGGCAAGCTGCCCTACGGTCGCGGCTTCGGGCTTGCCTGTTCCTCGTACCTCTCCGGCGCCGGTCTCCCGATCAACTGGAACGATCTGCCGCACTCGGCGGTGCACCTCAAACTGGATCGCAGCGGCGGCGTCACGGCATTCTGCGGTGCCACCGAGATCGGACAGGGATCGGACGACGTCCTGGTGGCATGCGTGGCGGAGGTCCTCGGAATTCCACCGATCGACGTGAGAGCCGTCACCGGCGACACCGATCTGACACCGGTCGATCTCGGCTCGTACTCGAGCCGCGTGACGCTGATGATGGGCAACGCGGCGATTCAGGCCGCCGAACGCGCCCGCGATCTCATCGCCAAGTCCGTCGCCGAACGCCTGAGGATTCCAGAGGAGAACGTCGTGCTGGCCGATCGCCGCGTGTTCGACGCGTCCGATCCGTCGAAGGGCATGACGTTTCAGGAAGCTGTCTGCGTGGCCGAGGCGAAATTCGGATCGATCGGCACGACCGGCTCGTACACGCCGCCAAAATCGCCGGCGCGATTCAAGGGCGGCGGCGTGGGTCCCTCGCCAACGTACTCGTACACCGCGGCCGTCGTCGAAGTGGAGGTCGATCCAGACACCGGCTGGATCGTCGTGCCGCGCGTCTGGATCGCCCACGACATCGGCCGCGCGATCAATCCGACGCTCGCGCGCGGGCAGGTCGAGGGCAGCGTCTACATGGGCCTCGGCGAAGCCCTCATGGAGGAGCAGGCGTTCCGGCGTCTTCCCGCGCGCCTGTCGCATGCGCTCGTGCACAAGTTCCCGTCGATCCTCGAATACAAGAGTCCGACGAGCCTCGACATGCCGGAGATTTTTACGGAACTCGTCGAGCATCCAGATCCGGCCGGACCGTTTGGCGCGAAGGAAGTCGGACAGGGCCCGCTCCTGCCAATCATGCCGGCGGTCGCAAACGCCGTCTACGATGCCGTCGGCGTGCGCATCGACGAAGTGCCGGTCACGCCCGAGAAGATCCTGAGGGCCCTCGCGCTCAAGGCGTCTGGCAAAGTGGCGCGCGTCGGCCCGGGAGAATTCCCCGCCGTGCCGTGGCCGGATCCGGTGAGAGTCACGCCGCCGTGGGAGGGTGGCGACGGCCGCGCGTCGAATCCGCCTCAGGCGCCGACGGGCCGCGCAGTGGACGCCGGCGTCGAGGCCAAGGCGGCGTTGAAGTCGCAGATGGGTGCCAAGTGATAAGGCTTCCCCGCTTCAACTACATCGGCGCCCGCTCCCTTGCCGAGGCCGCGGATCACCTCGCCAAGGCGCCGGCCGAGACGATGCTGCTCGCCGGTGGAACCGACCTGCTGCCCAACATGAAGCGCCGCCAGCAGGTGCCGAAAGTCGTTGTCGGCCTGCGGGGCGTGCAGGAACTCCACGGCGCGTCGCTGAACGGTGACCTTCGCGTCGGCGCGATGGCGACGCTGACGTCGATTGTCCGCAACGAGGAACTCCGCGCGGTCTGCTCTGGTCTCTGGCAGGCCGCCGCGCAAGTCGCGACACCGCATCTGCGCAACATGGCCACGGTGGGCGGCAACCTCTGCCTCGACACGCGCTGCACGTACTACGACCAGAGCTACGAATGGCGGCAGGCCATCAGCTTCTGCATGAAGAAGGATGGCGACACGTGCTGGGTGGCGACGTCGAGCCCCAAGTGCCTCGCGGTGTCGTCCACCGATACTGCGCCGATGCTGCAGGCACTCGACGCGCGCGTGCGGCTGATGTCCGCGCGCGGTGAGCGCACCATCGCCGTCAGTGACCTGTACGCCAACGACGGCATGCACTACCTCACGCGCCGGCCCGACGAGATTCTTGTGGACGTCACGGTCCCGGACATCCACGGCCGGCGCAGCGCGTACTGGAAGCTTCGCCGCCGCGGTTCGTTCGACTTCCCGGTCGCCTCGGTGGCTGTCGCCGGCCGCATCGATCCCGGCGGCACGGTCGAAGACATCCGCATCGTCCTCGGCGCCGTGGCATCGCGGCCGCTGGGTATCCCCGCCGCCGCGGAACTCCTTCGCGGCCAGCGGCTGACCGACGAGCTGATCACCGCGGCCGCGGACGCCGCCTACACGCTCGGCAAGCCGATGGACAACACGGACTACGAGCTGGTCTGGCGCAAGAAGATGATCCGGCCGCTCGTCACGTACGCCCTGCGGGACCTCCGAGGGGATGACACGCGGGAACTCCGCAAGCGTCTCGCGCGGCAGATTCTGTAGCGACACGGTCCCAGGCACACACGGAGACCACTAAGACACAGGGAGATCACCAAGGATTGGGCTTGAAAACCATGGCTCTGTGGTCTCGCCGTCCCTTGGTGATCTCCGTGTGTGTTTGCGGCTAAGCTCTCTCTGCCAGCGCCCGAAAGTCAGGTTTTTGATGAAGCGACGCTCTGTCGTGCTGCTTTCGTGCGTGATTGCCGTCGCCACTCTGGCGGCCGGCGCCGCCCACACTCCGGTTCCGCAGTCGCCCCCGCAGTCTCAACAGCGCCCTGTCTTCAGGTCCGGGGCGGTTTTCGTGTCCGTCGATGCCTATCCGCGGAAGGACGAGAAGGTCGTCGAGGGACTGACCAAGGCCGACTTCGAGATCTCCGAAGACGGCAAGCCGCAGTCGGTCGAGCAGTTCGAGTTCATCCGAGTCTCGCCGATTACATCGGACGATGAGCGACGGGATCCCACGTCGATCGCCGACAGCAACCGGCAGGCCGCCGATCCGCGGAATCGCGTGTTCGTCGTGTACCTGGACATCTTCAACACCACGCTCTTCGGCGGCAACTACGCGCGCGCGCCGATCGTCGAGTTTCTGAACCGGTCGATCGGCCAGCACGATCTCTTCGCGGTGATGACGCCTGAGCTGCCGGTCACGGCGCTGACGTTCGCCCGCCGTTCGGAGACGCTCGACGCGGAACTCCGGAAGCACGGGGACTGGGCCGAAGGGCCCGATCGGAAGATCGTTACTCCGAGGAATCAGTACGAAGGCCGGTTGATGGTCTGCGGCACCGACGGCGAGGCGCTCGTGAGGGCCTACCGGAAGGATCAGACGGTGCGAAGCGTCGAACAGATGATCGACCGTCTCGGCGGGCTGCGCGACGAGCGCAAGAACATCCTGTTCATCTCGGAGGGCTGGTCGCTGCCCGCGGCGCGCGTCGGGGCCTCGAGGTCGGCGTATCCGAGCACGCCGACGATCGGCGTCGGCCCCACCGGCCGGCTCGGGATGGGCACGAGCATGAGCGGCGACTCTGACCGCGCGTGGTGCGACGCGCAATACGCCGCGTATTCCGGCATCGACTACGCGACGCGCTTTCGCGAGCTCGTCAACCGGGCGGTCCGGGCGAACGTGGCGTTCTATCCGATCGACGTGGGAGGACTGCGCGCGCCGACGGGCGGCGTGCCGCTGAACATGGCTCCGGTCGAGATGCTGCGCGATCTGGCGTCGGGAACCGACGGCAGGGCTGTGACCAGCACGAACGACCTGGTCGCCGGCGTTCGCCGGATCGCCGACGAGCTCTCGGCGTTCTACCTGCTCGGCTATTACTCCAGCAACGGCGAGGCCGACGGCAGGTTCCGCCGGATCGACGTAAAAGTGAAGCAGCCTGGCGTGAAAGTCAGCGCGCGTCGTGGCTATTACGCGCCCACGGCCGAGATGCGGAAAGCCGAACTCGAAGCGGCCTCGAGACCAATCCGCGAAACGACCGCAGTCGATCTCGAGCTCGGCCGCCTGTCGCGCTTGCGCGCCGACGCGCGTCTCTACACGTCGGCCGTCGTCGCGCCCTCGGGCTTCGACGTCGTGGTCGAGCTTGCGGCCGCGGAGATGTCGCGCCGGCCGACGGGCGGGACGGTGACGGTGCGCATTTCGCCGAAGGGTGGCGGCACGGGAGAAGCGAGGGCGGAGGCCAGCCTCGAGCCGGGCATGCGTGGCGTCCTGGTGAAAGTGCCATCGACCGAAGCCGGCGCCCAGGGTTGGCGCATTCGCGCGCGCGTCGAGGGCGGCGAGGAACCGCTGGATGACGAGATCGCTCTCGCGTCGCCGGCGCCGGTCGCCTGGATCGGCGAGCCGACGGTTTTTCGAGGCGGCGCGGGCCCGCGCTCGCCGCTCCGCCCGGTCGCGGATTTCAAGTTCTTCCGCACCGAGCGCGTGCGCGTCGAGTGGACGCTCTCGAAGCCCATCGACGATCGCACCGCCCGGCTGCTCAGCCGCCGGGGCGACGCCATGCCGGTGCCCGTCACACTCGTGGAACGCGTCGACGGCGGCCGCACCGTGCTCGCCGCCGATGTAATCCTGGCGCCCCTGGCAGACGGCGACTACGTCATTGAAGCGACCGTGACCGCCTCGGGCGAGAAGATTCAGAAGCTGCTGGCGTTCCGGGTCGTGCGGTAGGGCCGCTTCAAACACACACAGAGACCACCAAGCACAAGAAAGACCACCAAGGCTTGGTTTTTGGGACCTTGGTGATCTCCATGTTGCCTTACCGATCTCCGTGTGTGTTTGAGGGAAAAGACAGCGATAGAATTCGCCCACCGAGGTCCCCACAATGCCGCATTCGCTTGAAGACACGCGCAGACGGTTCATGACCCACTTCGCCAGCATCGGGCTGGGATCCACGCTCGTGCCCGGTGTCGTCTGGGCGCGCATGCAGGATCAGGGCACCCAGCGCGTGACCGCCGCGATGCTCAAGGAAGCGCTGAAACTGCAGGGCGTCGAGGTACCGGACGCCGACATCCAGGCGATGGTGGCCGGCGCGAATCAGAACCTGACGCGGTTCGAAGAGGTCCGGAAGATATCGATTCCGCTCGACGTCTCGCCGCCGTTCCATTTCAGCGCGCTCGCGCCGGGCATCGAGCCCAACCGGACGCGGCTGCCGTTCCGCATGAGCGTCGCTCCCTCGATCAGACGGCCCTCGAACCTCGAGGACGTCGCGTTCTGGCCGGTGCGGCATCTCGCGGAGCTCGTGCGCACGCGGCAGGTCACGTCGCGCGAGCTCACCGGGATGTATCTCGCCCGCCTCCACAAGTACAACCCGAAGCTGAACTTCGTGGTCACGTTCCTCGACGACCTGGCGATGGCGCAGGCAAAGCAGGCGGACACCGAGATCGCGGCGGGCAGGTACAAGGGGCCGCTGCACGGGATTCCATGGGGCGCGAAGGACATCATCTCGGTGAAGGGCTATCCGACGACCTGGGGCACCGCGGCGCTCAAAGGACAGGTGTTCGACTACGACGCGTCCGTCGTCGAGCAGTTGCGCGATGCCGGCGCGGTGCTCGTGGCGAAGCTCTCGACCGGCGAGCTCGCCGCGGGTGACATGTGGTTCGGCGGCCGCACGAACAGCCCCTGGGATCCCGCGCAGGGCTCCAGCGGATCGTCGGCCGGCTCATCGTCGGCGACCGCTGCCGGCTGCGTGGCGTTCGCGATCGGATCGGAGACGAGCGGATCGATCCTCAGCCCCGCCGCGCGCTGCGGCATCGCATCGCTCAGGCCGACGTTCGGCCGCGTGTCACGTTACGGCATCATGGCCCTGTCGTGGACCCAGGACCGCATTGGTCCCATGGTGCGCTACGCCGAAGATGCCGCGTTGGTCATGCAGGCCATCTCGAAGCTCGACGGCCGCGACATGAGCGTGTCCGACATCCCGTGGAACTGGGACGCCCGGCTGGATATCCGCAAGCTGCGCGTCGGTTACATCAAGGAGTCGTTCGACGAACTGACGAACGCCGACGCGAAGACGAACGCGGAGAACCTCCTGAACACGCTGCGCAATCTCGGTATCTCGAAGTTCATCGAGATGAAGATCCCGAACTCGCAGACCAACGTCGCCAGCCTGGGCGTGGAGTCGTTCGTGTACTTCGACGAGATGCGTCGCGCCGGCAAGCTCACCGGCTCGCGCATGGGTAACGCCAACCGGCCGACGGCGAGGCTGCTGCCAGCCGTCGAGTACCTGCAGCAGCAGCGCCTCCGCATGATGATGATGACGGAGCTCGCGGCCGCGACGAAGGACGTGGATGTGTACCTCGTCGCGTCGAACGCCGGCGCTGGGGCGGGAGGGCGCGGGGGACGGGCCGGCGAACCGGAGCCGGGCGTTGCGGGTGCGACGGGTGCCGCGACGGCACGCGGCGGCGATCCAGCCGCCGGTCGCGCCGGCGGTGGCCGAGGCGGGCCGGGCGGTGGCGGCGGACCCGCGCAGCGGCATTCAACGATGGCAAATCTCGCGTGCTATCCGGCCGTGAACGTCCCGAACGGATTCACGGCGGCGGGCACACCGACGAATGTCACGTTCTTCGCGCGGCCGTTCGGCGAAATGGAACTGCTCGCTCTCGCCAGGGCCTATCAGGACGTCGCGAAACATCACCTCGTGAAACCGGTGAAGATGGAAGGTTGAGAAGGCACGTGGGGAATAGCCCGCGCCGACCTGGGGCAGACTCGTCGCACACCCCGGCCGATCTGTCGCTGATGACCGGCACGGGAGTTGCTCCTCACAAGATATGCATCCGTTTCCTCACGTGTACACCGTCACGTCCACCGCTGCGCCGGACGGCGACATCGTCCTCCACACGGAAGGCGTCCCGCCGCTTGCGACGGCCGCGCCGCCTGAATTCGACGGACCCGGCGGACGGTGGTCGCCGGAGACACTGCTCGTGGCCGCGGTCGCCGACTGTTTCCTGCTCACGTTCAGGGGCATCGCGAAAGCCTCGAACATGCGGTGGATCAGCGTCTCGGTCGAGTGCGTCGGCACCCTCGAGCGGCCCGATCGGGTGACGCAGTTCACGAGGTTCGAGCTGCGCGTGCGAGCCGTGCTGCCCGAGACCGTTGCCGAAGATCAGGCTCGCCGGATCCTGGCCAAGGCTGAAGAGACGTGCCTCATCACCCAATCGCTGAAGGCCAGGGCTCACCTGCAGATCGAGATCGAACGATGACGCGGCGCGGCACGCCGCCTTCCCCAAGTAGTTCTCCGTGATCTTCGCGCCTGCTCCGCGATCTCCGTGTGTGTCGAAAGTCAGGTCTTGAGCAGCTCCTGCATCGCGTCGATGAACGTATCGATCTCGCCGATCGTCGTGTGGACGTTCGGCGTGACGCGAATACCCTTGTAGTCGAAGCGCGGCGCGGGCGGCTGGCCGCCGGAAATGCCGGCGGTCACGATGCGGTACTTGTCCCAGAGGAATGACGTGATCTTCCCCGGCTCCATGCCGTCGATGCCGACGGTGGCGACGCCCCACGTCTCGCCAGGCTTCAGACTCGAGTGCATGCGAATCCGGGGATGCGGCTTGAGCGCGTTGGCCCAGCGCATGGTCAGGTAGTAGAGCCGCGCCGCCTTGCGCTCGGCGCCGATTGCCTGGTGGAACGCAAGCGCGTCGGCGATGCCGGCCTTGATCGCCGCGGGCGCCGTGCCAATCTCCTCGAACTTGCGGATGTCCGCGGTGTTCGTCGCGGGGGCCGCCTGAAGCGGCCAGAACCGCTGGATCATGTCGCGCTTCACGAAGAGCAGGCCGGTGCCGTTCGGCGCGAGCAGCCACTTGTGGAGGCTCACGCCGTAGGAGTCGCACTCGAGCTCGCGCAGCTTGAAGGGAAACTGCCCGCCGGCGTGCGCGCCGTCGACGATGGTGACGATGCCGCGGGCGCGGGCCATCCGGCAGATCCGCTGCACCGGAAAGAGCTGGCCAGTGAGGTTCGTAATGTGACAGAAGTGCAGAACTTTCGTCTTCGGCGTGATCGCCTGCGCGATGCGCGTGTACAGATCGTCGGCGGTGGTCGGCACGGGGAACTGCACGCGCTTGACGGCGATCTCGTCCCGCCGCTGGCGTTGATCCCACGTCGTCAGCATGCGCCCGTAGTCCTGATCGGTGGTGATGATTTCGTCGCCGGGCGCGAGGTCGATTCCGTTCTGGAGGATCTGGAGCGACTCGCTGGCGTTGCGCGTAATCGCCATCTCCTCCGTGTCGCAACCGAACTCCTTCGCGAGCTCGCGGCGCACGGTCTCGATGTTCCCGTTGATCTGGCCGCCGTAGCGCACGGGCAGCATGTTCTCCAGGTCGAGGTAGCGCTTCACGGCGTCGAGGACGACCGTGGGCTGCGAGCAGTGATGGCCGGTGTTGAGATTGATGACCGTGCGATCGAGGGCGAAGGACTGCTGGATCTCGCGCCAGTAGAACTCGTCCTGCGCGACGTCGGCGGCTGACCTGCCGGCCACCTGCGTGGATGCGGCCAGCACCTCGGCCAGGCCGTTGGTTTTCACCGCAAGGGTCGCGCCCGCGACGCCGGTGGCATTGAGAAACGCACGTCGTGTCAGCATGCGGAAAGGATACTCCTGTTCACCGCGTAATGACCCACCGCGCGGGGTCGCTTCGAAGCCGGCTGGTGTCGATCTCGGGCTCGTTCGCCGGGAGTGAGCGGTGATACTCCACGCGTGGATGGTCGTCCGTCAGGATCGGACCGGGACCGACAAACGCGCGCAGTTCGTCGGGTCCGGCCGTGTACCCACGGAGCAGGGCCTCGAAGCTCGCGAGATCGACTGACGCCAGCGCACGACGGGTGCCCTCCTGCAACAACTTCGCCTGGAACATCACTGGATCGAGTGTCAGTGGTTCCGCTGTGCCGACGAGCAGGGTGCCGCCGGCCCAGGCCGTCGCGTGCGGAAACACCTCGAGGAAGGTGCGCACCATGAGCCGATACTGGCTTTCCGGCCGGTGGCCGATCCACTGCAGCATCACTCCGCCCGGGGCCAGCACATTCTTCGCGAGCCGGTAGTACTCGGCTGAATACAGGTTGCCGGCCCCGGCGTGAATCGGCTGGATGATGTCGGCGGTGACGATGTCGTAGCGTTCGCGCGTCGTCAGCAGATGATTGCGTCCGTCGCCGACACGAAGCCGCACGTTCGGCTGTTTCAGTACGTCGTCGTTGACGTGCCGGAACCAGTTCGCACCGCGGATCACGGACTCGCTCAGCTCTACGATATCGAGCGTGAGCCCGTCGATCGTGGAAAGGGCGCCGCCGGTAACTCCGCCGCCAAGCCCGATCACGAGGCCCTTCCCTGGGGCGGGATGAATCGCCGCCGGCAGCAGTCCTATCTCCCTGTGCACGCGCACCATCGATGGCGAGTCGTTCGCCTGATGCAGACCGTCGAGATACAGCGTGTGCCGGCCCTCGGAGTTTCGGTAGACGCCAACGGTCGTCTGCACACCTTCCTCAATGAACAGCGGGCGCTGGCCTTGAGGGACTCGTCGCCCTTCCACCGCGGCGAACGGCGTTGGCACTCCCGCTGCCAGCCACCCGAACGCGCCAGCGGCAATGAGCGAAGTCGCTATCCGGACAGGACGTCGGCCCGACCCGCCGTACCAGACGAGCAGCAACCCCGAGAGCACGAAGCCTGCGCCGAGGATGATCAGACTGAGAAGGCTGCCGGCGCCAGGAAGCAGCAGGAATCCGCCGACGGCGGCGCCGAGGATGGCGCCCGCAACGTTGGCGGCGTAGAGGCGCGCCACCCGAGCCGCGCGTTGATCGTGAGGTGCGCCGGGTACGTCCACCCACGCCCGAATGCCGACCGGGAACGCAAATCCCATCGCCAGTGCCGGCGGAACAATGACGAACAGCGACGCGATGTAATCAGATCCGCGCACCGAACCCGCGCCGTACCCATCGAGATACCAGCCCATGGCGCCGACGGTCAGCAGGCCCGTGGCCATCTGGATGCCACCGTACAGACTGACCCAGTTTCGCGAACGCCGCAGCCACGGCGCGGCGAGCGCGCTCCCGGCGGCAAGTCCGATCAAGACTGCGGCCAGCATCGTCGTGAAGGCATACGTGGTTGCCGGAACCACGATGACGAGGACGCGGAACCAGACGACCTCGAGGGCGAGCGCCGCGAATCCCGAGAAGGCGAACGCCAGTTGTCCGATTCGACTGACGACCGGTGCCGAATCTGTCGCGGGACCCTCGTGCCCGGCACGGATCGGAGCCTCCCTGGCCGAGAGCGCCAGGGCCGCCAGGCCCACGAACGCATTGAGGGCGGCGGCGATGTGAAAGCTCCGCGTGATACCGACGCCACCGATCAACACGAAGCCGGCGACGAGCGCCCCCGTGATGGCTCCGGTCGTGTTGGAGGCGTACAGCGCACCCACTGCCGGACCGGCGAGAGTTCTGCCTGCCACCGATGAACGGACCACGAGCGGCAGCGTGGCGCCCATGAGCATCGTCGGGACCACGAGCACGGCCAGCGAGCAGAAGAAGCGCGCCGCGGTCACCGCCCACAGGTTGTCAGGCACACGAGTGTGCAGGGCGATCCAGACGTGGGCCACGAGCTCGAGCGCCCATGGTGTGAGCAGCGCGAGCGCGCCAATGCCAAGCTCGATGGCGCCGAACCACACCAGAGGGCGCCGAGTCCGGGTCGCCAGCCGGCCGGCGAATAACGTACCCAGGGCCAGACCGGCCATGAAGCTGGCCAGGACGGTACTGGCGGCATAGACGGTCACGCCGAACACCAGGGACAGCAGGCGGAGCCAGAGCGACTGGTAGATCAGGCCGCTGATTCCCGACAGGAAGAAGAGGCCGACGAGTATCAGCGTCCGCGCGTTCATCGCCACAGGTTCGTGCAGCCTAGCAGGCGATGCTGTCGTCGCCAACCGCCCGCTCAGGTCACAGTCGGCGCCAGGCTCGCGATGACGCGGCCGGGCGATCCGGCCGCGCCTTCTCGAGGCGGCAGCAGTCCCTTCTCGTGGTTTCGAGTCCGCTGGCGCACGCGATTGCCGCGTCGAGCAGGCGCTGCGCCCCTTCGGTTGGCTGGTCCGCAAGCCTGTAATACACCCAGAGTCCCCGCTTCTCCCCCTGCACGACGCCGGCGCGGCGAAGGTACGCGAGGTGCCGGGAGGCCTTCGGCTGCGAAATCCTCAGGCTGTCGTGCACGTGGCAGACGCAGATTTCGCCGCCTGCGAGCAGACCGACCATCCGCATGCGGGTGGGATCGGCCAGGGCCTTCAGCAGTCGATCGACGGCCGCCAGCTCCCGGTCGCCCCTGTGCGAAGAACGCTCTCCGTGAACTCCGTGTCCCATATACGCCTTGACAAATATACTCGGTCGCGGGGATGATTGTCCATATTCGTTAAGGCGTATGTAACCCATGGAGCGCGAGTGATGGCGGACACGACACGGACAGCGATGCAGACGGCGATTCGGGACAAATACGGCCGCATCGCGGCGGGCGTGAAGACGGGCGGCTGCTGCGGCGGCAGCGAGAGCGGCGACCCGATCACGTCGAACCTGTACGGGGATGACCAGAAGGCCGGACTGCCGAACGAGGCGGTCTCGGCTTCCCTCGGCTGCGGGAATCCAACGGCCTTGATCGAGCTCAAGCCGGGACAGACCGTGCTCGACCTGGGGTCCGGCGGCGGCATCGACGTGCTGCTTTCCGCCAGACGCGTCGGTCCGACCGGCAAGGTCTACGGCCTCGACATGACCGACGAGATGCTCGCGCTCGCCCGCGCGAATCAACAGAAGGCCGGCGTCACCAACGTCGAGTTCCTCAAGGGCGAGATCGAATCCATCCCGCTCCCCGACCAGTCGGTGGACGTCGTGATCTCCAACTGCGTCATCAACCTCTCGACCGACAAGGATCGCGTGCTGCGGGAGGCCTTCCGCGTGCTCAAGCCTGGCGGCCGGTTCGCCGTCTCCGACGTGGTGGTGCGTGGGCCGGTGCCGGACGAGATCCGGCGCAACGTGGAGCTCTGGATCGGCTGCGTCGCTGGAGCGCTGCAGGAAACCGACTATCGCGCCCGGCTCGAAGCCGCGGGCTTCTCCGACGTGTCCGTCGATCCCTGGCGCGTGTACGACGTGAAGGACGCGAGCCAGTTCCTGGCCGACGCCGGCATCGACCCCGCTACAATCGCGGAACAGGCGAGCGGCAAGTTCGCAAGCGCCTTCGTGCGGGCCACGCGGCCGGCGGGCGCGTCCCCGTCAACGGCGTGCTGCGGTCCGGACTGTTGCGGCTGAACGCTCCCTGAAGCGCCTAGATGAACATCTTGAAGAAGCGGACCATCAGCGTGCCCGCATCGTCGGGCAGCTGATGGCCGCCCTCGTGGATGTAGGCCACGACGTCCGCGCCGGCGCGTGAGCGGCGAATCGTGGCGCCCGCGAACCAGGGCTCGGGAGACTCCGACGCCTGGTTGAGTCGCACGACGGATCGCAGACTGCGCTCCTGCCCGGCAAACCGAACGAGGGCGTCCTGCCTGCCGGCGACGATGAACACCGGCATCGGCTTCGCGCGCGCGCTGACGTCGGGCCGGAAGATTGATGACGATGGGGCGACGGCTTTGAGCCGATCGCCTCGCGCGGCCCAGAGGGTGTAGACCATGGAACCGCCGTTCGAGTGTCCGGCGGCGAACGTGCGCGAGGCGTCGAGCCCGTAGGTCTCGCCGATCCAGGCCAGCATCGCGTCAACGAACTTCAAGTCGCGATCGTTCTCCCCGCCGGGCATGTGCTGCCAGCCGGGCCGCTGCCCCTGTGGGTCGGTGAGCTGTCCCACGGTCGGGAGGCCCTGCGGGTACACGACGACCGCCTCGGGCCACGCCTCGTGAATGCGAAACGAGCGCGACGCCTGAAGGGACGTCCCACCGTGCCCGTGAAACACCAGCACGACCGGCGGCGCCTTGGCCGCGGTTCCGCGCTCGCCGGGTTTCGGGCCCGCGATGAGCGCGGTGCGCTCGACACCGCCGACGGTCCAGCTGCGGCGCTCGAGGCCGGCCGGAACCGCCTGCCGCCGGCCCTGAGCTCCGGCGACCGCGGCCATGGTCGATGCGAGAAGCAGGACTGCGACGGGACGTCTCACGATCAGTTTGACCGCCGCTCGGCGCCGAGGTTACGCCGGGCACGCCGCTAGAAACGCAACCGCACTCCGCCGTTGATATTGCGGCCCTCGAGGGGCGACCACGCGTCCACCGTCCATCGCCCGTCGCCGGCGCGAGACGGCCGGATGAGTGGATCCCACTTCGTCTGCCGGACACCGGTCAGATTCTCGCCGTTGATGAAGAGCCGTATCCGTCCGAACTGGCGCTCGGCGAGCAGTCCGACGATGACGTACCGCCGGCTGTGTGAGGCGTACGGGTTCTCCTCGAGACGCTGGCGGCCCGTGAAATAGCATTCGAGGCCGACGCGGCCCACGTCTTCCCTCTCCCACATGGCGACCACGCCTGCGCTGTGGCGTGGCGTGAGCGCGACGTCGCGCGCGATGCCGCCCGTCGTCTCCTTCGACCTGACGAACGAATACGTGGCCGTGACCGCGAAGGGCTCACGTCGCAACGTACCGATCAATTCAACTCCGGCGTTCGTCGCGGGATCGTCGAGATTCGTCAGCACGAGACCGCTGGATCGGTCCACGCTGATCGGATGCGCGATTCGTGACGCGAACACCGTGACGGTGGCGGACAACGGCCCCTGGCTGCGCGTGAGATTGACGGACGCGCTCGTCCCGCGCTCGGCGACGAGCGGCGCCGGAATCAGGAGTCGTTGGAGACCGGCCGCCTCGGTCTCCTCGGTGAGCGGCGACGGGCCGTAGAATCCGGCGCCTACCGACATTCGGCTCGTCCATACGCCGGACCTGAAGAGCGCCGACAGCCGCGGGCTGACAAACGTGCCGTACTCGGTGTGGTAATCCACGCGCGCGCTGGCACTCATCGACACCCACTGGCGAAGCTCGCCGTCGGCCTGGACGAACGCGCCGGGCACCCAGTGGCTGAAACGGTAGTCGGGCGGGTTCAACAGAGCAAAGCGTTGGGCGTACCGGTCGTACTCGAGCGCCGCTCCGATCACGAGCGTCGTCCGGCCCACGGGCCTGCGGGCGGTAATTTCGCTGAACACCGTGTCATGACGATCCCGCTCGCGGCTCTCGCCGAACTGGTGGTCGTGGCGCGCGGTTGAGAACGCCGCTCGGGCGCTGACCAGGTACTGGCCCGCGAGCACCTGGCCGACAGCGCCGCCGTCGATCCGGCGCGTGCGCAGTTCCTCGCGATACGGCAGGCCCGTGGTCGGCAGCACGCCGTCGTCGCTGGTCCCACCTTCTCTCGTTTCGGTGGTCACGCCGACAGTGCCGAAGAACGTGCTGCCGGCGCCGTTGTTCCAGAAGAATCGAGGCCGCACGATGCCTCGCGAATAACCGGCCAGATCGGCCCAGGCGTCGCCGTTCACGTCGGTCCGGATCTGGAAATGCCCGCCGCCAAGGAGCGTTGCCGACCAGCCCGTCCGGGCCGGTGTCGAGAACCAGGCGACGAGGTCGGTTCCGCCGCGGGTGGACTGATTCACGAGCATCTCCCGCTCCCGTTCCTCCCCCGGCTGCCGCGAGATCAGGTTGACGACGCCGCCCATGGCGCCGGCGCCGTAGAGGGACGACGCGACGCCCTTGATGACTTCCACCTGGCCGAGATCCATGGGCGGAATCTGCAGCAGGCCGATGCCGCCGACTTCACCGAAGAGCGGCAGGCCGTCTGAGAAGAACCGGGTGTAGCGGCCGCGCATGCCCTGCACACGGACAGTCGCCGCGCCGAGTCCCGGCGAGGTCGTCTGCACACGCATGCCGCCCATCTCGTTCAGCATCATGACGATGTCGCCGGGCGTCATGAGCATCTTCTCCTCGATCTCCTCGCGGTTCAGGACTTCGACGCGCGTGGGCGTGTCCTCGAGCCGCGCGCCCGTGCGCGTCGCCGACACCGTCACCGCCTCCTCATGGGTCACCTTCTGAGGCACGGGAATCGGCGCGACGTACATGAACGGCAGGCCCTGGGCCGACGCCGTGGCAGCGGCACTGTGCATCGCGAAGGCGGCGGGCAGGAGGATCAGTGCGAGAAATCGAGTCACGAGAGGTTGCGGCCCGGCAATCTTAACGAGCTTATCAGCCT
>CAZJTG010000004.1:0-41948 GCA_964548865.1 uncultured Solibacteraceae bacterium | reverse complement strand
GCCGGCGAGCTTAGCCACCGCGAGCGAGACGACCGCGAAGGCCTCGTTGACCTCGAACAGGTCGACGGAATCCTTCGGCCAGCCGGTCTTCTTGAGGACCTTCTCGACCGCGCCGGCGGGCGCCGTCGTGAACCACTTCGGCTCCTGGGAGTGCGTGGCCCAGCCCGCGATGCGGGCCAAGGGCTTCCGGCCGGCCGCGCCCTTGGCGGAGGCCAGGACGAGGGCGGCGGCGCCGTCGTTGAGCTTGGAGGCGTTGGCGGCGGTGATCGTGCCGTCCTTCTGGAAGGCCGGGCGCAGCTTGGCCATCTTGTCGAGTTTGGCGCGGCCGGGCTCCTCGTCGACCTCGATGCCGTCGATGCCGACGATCTCGTTCTTGAAATAACCCTTGGCCTGCGCGTCGAGCGCGTTCTGGTAGGAGCGGACCGCCCAGGCGTCCTGCATCTCGCGCGTGAGCTGATGCTCCTTGGCGCACAACTCGCCGCAGTCGCCCATGTGCACGTTGTCGTAGGGGTCCATCAGGCCGTCGCGCAGGATCGAGTCCATCAGCTTGGCATCGCCGTATCGGTAGCCGGAGCGGGCCTTGTCGAGGAGGTAGGGCGCCTTCGACATCGACTCCATGCCGCCGGCGAGCGCGAGGTCCTGCTCGCCCAGCCCGATGCCCTGCGCGGCCATCATGACGGCCTTCATGCCCGAGCCGCAGACTTTGTTGACCGTGGTCGCGCCGACCGAGACGGGGATGCCGGCGGCGATCGCGGCCTGGCGCGCCGGCGCCTGGCCGATGCCGGCCGGGATCACGCAGCCCAGGACGACCTCGCCGAGATCGGAGGCCGCCACGCCGGCCTTGGCGAGCGCGTCGGCGGAGGCCTTCGCGGCCAGCTGCGGCGCGGTGTAGTTCGCCAAGGTCCCGTTGATGGACCCGATGGGCGTCCGGGATCCGGAAAGGATGAGGATGTCGCTCATGTCGAAGGCTCCTTAGGAGTAGTAGACCGCGCGGCCCGCGAGGCCGCACAGGACGGCGACGGTGGCGCCGGTGTAGAACGTGAAAGCGGTCAGGTCGAACAGACGGCGGCGGCGCAGGAAGAACATCACTCCGAGCCAGCCCGCGGCGAGCAGGCCCGCGCCGAGCGCGCCCGGGAACAGGAAGCACAGCGCGAGGACCAGCCGCTCGGCCATGGCGAGGTGCTTCTCGTCGTCTCCGGGATAGTCGGCTCCGTGGAGGTCCTTCTCGAGGAAGTAGATCAGCACCGTGCACGCGTGGGTGGCCAGCACGAACAGACAGCCGAGCACGGGCCACTTCTCGGGAAAGTAGCTCGTGGCCGCGGTGGAGACGGCCGCCAGCGGGGCGACCGAAAAGATCACCGCGTAATGGATGACCTGGTCCCAGGCGAAGAAGAGGGTGTTGTCGGGCATGCCGTATTTGAAGATCGTGAACACCCGCCACCAGTCCTCGAGGTAATGCGTGACGAAGATGATCGCGATGCAGGACCAGCCGTCCAAGCGGAACAGCGCGTTCTCGATCCAGTAGTCGCCGAGAAAGGGCCAGCACAGGATCAGGTAGGCGGCCGGGTGCATGGCGCAGTGCGCGAGCAGGCCCCACTGGCTCTCGCGCTTCCAGCGGTTGATGAAATTCGTCTGCAGCGTGAAGTCGCAGAGGAGATGCCCGAACATCAGCCGCCAGAAGATATGCATGTTATTTCGCCGTGAGGTTGAAGACCTGGTCCCAGTCTTCGGGCGGCAGGGCCGCGTAGTCGCGCGACTGGCCGAGGTACAGCTCTCCCGGCCCGTCGCCCGGCATCAGCTTCGCGAATTCCTCGAACGCGGGCAGGGCCTCCTCGTATTTACGAGCGTAGAATGCCTTGATGCCGCGCTCCCAGACCGGCAGGGCCTTGGACCAGGCGGCGTCGAGCCGGCCCTTCTCGGCCAGCGGCTCGTACACCGGGACCGGAGTCTCCTTGCCGACCACGCGGGCCTGGCCCAAGTAGCGGGCTTCGAAGCCGCCGCCCGCCGCCTCGAACGTCGCGCCGCTGACGATGATCTTCGAGCCGAAGAACTTGTTGGCGCCCTCCAGGCGCGAGGCCAGGTTGACCTCGTCGCCGAGGACCGTGTAGGCCAGCTTCTTCTCGGTTCCGGTGAAGCCCACGGCCATCGCACCGGTGTTGATGCCGATGCGCACCGCCGGCGTCATCGGCAGGTTCTTGTCGAGGTTCTCGTTGAGCTTCGCGATCGCGCGCTGGCACTCCAGCGCGGAGGAGATCGCGTCGGCCGCGTGGTTCTTGTTCTCGAGCGGCGCGTTCCAGAACGCCATGACGCAGTCGCCGATGTACTTGTCGATCGTGCCGCGCCGGTCGAGGATGACCGTCGACAACGCCGACAGGTACTTGTTCAGGAAGGCGATCAGCGCCTCGGCGTCCAGCTTCTCGGAGATGGTCGTGAAGTGGGCGATGTCGAGGAAGAACACCGTCATCTCGCGCTTCTGCGCGCCGAGCTTGGCCGTCTCGGGATCGTTCGCGAGCTGCTCGACGATCTCCGGCGCGACGAACTGGCCGAACTTGGCCTTGATCAGCTGCTTCTCCGCGCCCTCGGTGAGCACGCGGTGGACCGTGAGCACGACGAACGCCATGAACAGCGTCAGGCCCGGGGCGACGGGGTAGATCATCGTGCCGCCGGCCATGAGCTTGAGCGAGCCGTAGTACAGGCCCGCGAGAATCGCCGCCGTGGCGACCGCCGACCAGGCCGGCGAGAGCCGCTTGAGCAGGTGATACGGGATCCAAGCGGCGAGCATGACCATGAGCAGCACGAACAGGCGGTCGGTCGCCTGCAACGGGTCCCCGTTGAGGACGTTGTCGATGATCGTGAGGTGGAACTCGGGGCCCGGGGTGTGCGCGATGAAGGGACCGGGATAATGATCGAAGTAGCCGGTGCTGATGGAGCCGACCATCACCATCGATCCCTTCAGCGCCTCCTTCTGCTCCTTCGTCAGCTTGCCGGCGACGATGTCCATGATGGAGATCGTCCGGTACGGCGAGGTGTAGATGTCCGCGGTCCCCGCGGCCTCGTGGCGCTTCCAATCGACGGGCCGGCGGAAATTGATGACCGGGATCGGGATGCGGTCGGCGGGGTGTTCCTTGAGGACGTCCTCGATCGACTTGCCCGTGAAGCTCGCCACCGCGGCCGCGGCCAAGGAGGCCGCGGGCTGGCCTTTGCGCGTGGGATCCTCGGAATCCGGCTTGAACAGGTTGAACGTCCGGATGTGGCCGTCGCCGTCGAGGTGCTCGGCGATGCTCGGGGTGCCGAGGTACTGGGACGCGTCCCGCAGCGGCTTGACGGCGAGCTGCAGGTCCGCCTTCTCGGCTCCTTCGTGATGGATCGACACGTAGAGATGGATGACGCGTCCGTGCCTCTTGGTCGCCGCCGCCAGCTCGGCGTCGCCCTCGCGCGGCTCGAGGAAAAGGACGTCGAAGACCACCGTCTTGACGCCGTACTCGCGCAGCCTGTTGAGCGCGTCCGCGTACACCTTGCGCGGGAGCGGGAAGCCGAGCTTGCGGACGGTGTCGTCGTCGACCGCGGCGAGAATCAGGCGGGGATCGCCGGCGGGCAGGGATTTCTCCCGGATGCGGAAGGTCGCGTCGTGCCACACGCTCTCGATCGGAGAGAACAGCCCCTCCTGGAACACCCCGATCAGGCTGGGGAAGTAAGCGACCGCGGCCAGCGCCATGAAGACCCACGTGAAGACTTTCGGGAACGATTTGCCGGTCAGATTCATTTCTTCACCTTTTTCACCGGCGCCGAGGCCGGAGTCTTCGCCGGAGCGGACATCCGCGCGGGGACGGGCTTAGGATTGGGTTTGGGCACGGCGGGCGCCTTCGGAGCGGTCTTCCTGGGAGCCGGCGACTTCGACGGGGGCGGGTCCTTGACTCCGAGACGCGCGCGCAACTGGGCGCGCGCGAACTCCATCACGCCCTTGGTGTTGGCGTCTTTTTCGGTCTTCAGGGCGCCCTCGAGGGCGGTCAACGCGGGCGCGTCGCCGACCAAGCCGATGGTCGAGGCCGCCTGCTGGCGGGAGGAGAAATCGGCGCTCTTGAGCGCGGTGATCGCGGCGGGCAGGCCGCTCCGGTCTCCGACCTTGGCCAGGGCCGCCCCCGCCTGAACGCGCACGCCGGAATCGGAATCCTTGAGCGCGGCCGTCAGCGCCGGGCCGGAGGCCGGGTCGCCGAGGAGGCCGAGCGAACGCGCCGCCTCGCCGCGCACGCCCGCGTCGGCGTCTCGCAGCGCCCCGGTGAGGGCCGGAGCCGCCGCGCGGGCGCCGATCTCTCCCAAGGCCGCCGCGGCGACCTTGCGCTCCGCCGGATCCGGCGCGGACAGGGCGTCGGACAGCGGCCCGACCGCCGCCGGCGCGCGCAGCTTGCCCAGCCCGCGCATCGCCGCATGACGCACCGGAGCCGCCGGATCCTTCAGGGCGCCCAGCAGGGGCACGGTCGCCGAGGCGTCGGGAATGAACACGAGCGCGGTCGCCGCGGACTGGCGCACGTAGGGATTGGAATCGCCGAGAAGGCCCGCCAAAGCGGGCACGGCCTTGGGATCGCGGGTGGAGCCGAGATCCTCCGCCGCCTTCTGACGCGTTCGCGCGTCGGAGGATTTGGACGCGGAGAGCGCGGCGCCCAGGACGTCCGGGCCCGCGGCGCGGACGAAGAGCGGGCTGGATACTAATAGGAAGGAGGCCGCTAGAAGCGGTCGCATCGTCACGTGGGGATTCTAGCGAGTCCTCCCCCCCGCCTTCAAGCGTTAAGAAGGCGGCGCTCAGTGGATGACGCCGATCTTGCGGATGGCCGTGGCCGTGCCGCCGGGCGCCTTGGCCTTGATGCGCGCCGTGTAGCCGCCTTTCGAGACCTGCACGCCGGCGTCGTTGCGGCCGTCCCACGGCACGAAGTTCATGCCGGTCTTGCCGCCCTCGGCGCCCGGGCCGCACGAGATCGTCTTCACCAGGTAGCCGAGGGCGTCGTAGATCGTGATCGTGACGTCGGAGTCGGCGTTGAGGGTGTAGGTGATCTTGGTGCGGCCGAGCTCGCCGCCTTTGCGCGAATCGAACGGGTTCGGGAAGTTGCTGACGCCCGACAGGATCGCCGAGTTGACGCCCGTGCCGGCGCTCGTCGCCAGCGGCGACCAGTTCGACGCCACGCCCGCGCCGCTGATCGCGCGCACGCGGTAGCTGTAGAACTGGCCGTCCTTGCGGGGGCCCTCGCCGGGGAAGGTCGGGTCGCCCACGTTGTAGGTGGTCAGGCGCGACGGAACGAGGTTGATCGTGCGCCAGATGACGGTTTCGGACAGATTCTTCGGATCGCCGCCGCGCTCCTGGACCTCGTAGGCCGCCACGCCGGAGACGAGCTGCTGGGACGCCGCCCACTTGACCGCGTAGGTCGGCTTGCCCTGCTCGAGCGGGACCGCCGCTCCGGGGACGGTCGGAGGCGTCGGATCGACGCGGTACATCCACATCGGCTGAGGCGGCGACGTCGAGCCGTCGCCGGCCACGAATTGGGCGAAGAGGATCGCGCCGGCGTCGGAGACGAGCTCGCCCGCGGTGTGGATGATCGGCGCCGAGCCGCGCAGGCCGCGGCCCGTGAAGGGCGCCGGGTCGCCCGCCTGGGCGACGACCTCGAAGGTGGTCGGCGTCGGGCCGCGCTTGACGCGCAGGATCTCGGAGCCGATGTAGACCAGGCCGGCGCCGTTCGTCGCCCCCAGCAGGTTGCGGTTGTCCTCGACGGTGAAGAAGGTCGTGTCCTGGGTCATCGTCTGGGTCAGGCGCGTGATATTGGGGACGTCGAGCACGAGATTGCTCAGCGTCGCCCCCGTGATCGGGGCGCTCGCCAGGGTGCCGAAGAACGACTGCGCGGACATGCCCGAGGTGCCGACCGCGGTCACCGACGACCACTTGTGGGTGATGCCGATCGGATCGTCGTAGAACTTGCCGACGGCGACCTGGTAGTAGCCGGTCGTGCCCGTGATCGGCAGGTTGAAGGACAGCGAGCCGGCGCTCTTGGCCCACGCCGAGGGCGCGAGGCCCTGGCCCGGATCGGGCGCCGTCTTGGCCAGGTTGCCCTGGTCGGCGATGTCGAGACCGATGCGGAACTGGGGCTTGTTCGAGCCGGGCGAGAACAGCACCAAGTCGACGACGCCGTCCTTGTTGATGACGACGTCGAGGATGCCCGTTACGGTCGGGCCCACGGTGGGCGTGCCGTCGCCCAGCAGGGAGACGTTCGTCGCCCGCGTGGACTCGCCGACCTTGAAGTTGTCGGGCACGCCGTCGCCGTTCACGTCGATGAGCGGCGGCGAACCGCCGCAGTTGATCGCGGTCCAGGACGCCCCGTTCGGGCACAGCCAGCGGGTCTGGTCGGGCAGCGGGTTCGAAGCCGAGTCGTAGCAGATGTTGTTGCGCGGGTTGACCGGGTCCTTGCCGTTGTTGCAGTTGACCGCGTCGACCTGGGCGTAGGCCGGGTAGCCGACCGCGTAGCCGGGGATGCCGGGGCCGGCGCGCGTGACGATGATCGGCGGGACCATGGAGCTGATCGAGACGCCGGGCACGGTCAGCGGCGCGATGAGCAGGGTCTTGGAGGTCAGCGGCGGCTGCTTCGACGGATCCGCCGCCGCGACCACCGGCGCGCCGTCCGGGGCGATGATGTCCGTGAACGCCGCGAGCTGGAATCCGAGATTGTGCTGCAGGGTCGAGTAGCCGGCCTCGTCGTTGAAGCCGATGTCCGCCGTGACGTAGAAGATGGCCGTGTTCGTCGTGACCCGCACGTACGGGATCGCGCCGAGCTGCAGCGGGACCAGCGCGGTCCCGTTGGAGAAGGCCCCCGCCGTGGAGACGGGCAGCTGGCCGAGGATCGTGTCGACGTTGGAGGTGAACACGCGGTCGCCGTTGTCGAGCCAGACCTTGATGAAGGAGGCGTCGCCGTCGCCTCGGCCCGCGGGGCCGGTCGACGTGATGATCGTGCCGGTCTGGCGCAGACGGAGCTGCGCGACCGCCACGAAGTCGGAGCTGGTCTTCATGTCGATCTGCAGGATCGGCACGTTCGCGTCGCCCTGGCCGGCGCCCGCGGGCGCGAGCGAATTGCCCGACACCTGCAGCGTGATCGGGCTGATCGCGATGTTCTGACCGACGTACGGATACGTCGTCGCCGAGGTGCCGAGCGGATTGCCGATCGTGACGCCCTTGAGCAGCGTCGGCTGGACGATGTCCCCGCGCGGCATGCCGATCCAGGTGGGGTCGCGCAGGGTGACGTTGATCAGGTCGTTCTGCACGGCCGCGTCGCCGATGTCGTAGGCGACGAAGAAGTTCTGCGCGGACGGGCCGATGAGCTGATCGGCGTTGAAGGAGATCAGGGCCTGGACGTCCGCGTCGTTGGCCTGGTTGAACACGTCGACCTTGCGGACCGGCACCCCCACCGAGTGGTTGAGGATCGGCGTGGGGGCCGTGCCGAGCTGGTTGCCGCGCGTGGCGATCGCGAGACACGGCCGCAGCGTGCCCGGGTCCACGCCGCCCGTGCCCGCGCAGCCCATGCCCGAGAAGGTCATCAGCTCGGCGTTGTTCACGTAGATCCTGCCGCCGATCGGGGCCCCGAGATTGTCGATGGGGAAGCCCGCGGTCGACATGACGACGAGGTCGAACGGCGCGACGACGTTGCTCGACACCGCGACCACGAGGGTGGTGTTGACCTCCGAGATGTTGATGTCGTTGGTCGGATCCAGCCTGTCGTTGGAGTTGATGTCCTTGTACACGCGCACGAACTTGACGTCGGTGTTGCGGCCGAGAGGCTTGCTCGGATCCTGCGAGGAGCCGCCGCGCTCGACGCGCAGCGAGCGCCAGGGCGCCAGCGCGATGTCGGTGGCCAGGTTCATGCGCAGCATGCCGACGTTCGCCTGCGCCTGCGTGACGCCGGGGACGTCCGCGGCGATGTCGTTGGTGCCCACCGTGACCCGCGAGACCACCTTGGTCACCGTCATGAGCGGATTGGACGAGAACGTCGGCGTGGAGAAGTTGACCGCGTTCGGCACCTGGACGGTCAGGTAGCTCGGGTTGAGCATCGCCACGCCCAGCTGGTTGCCCTCGGCCGCGAACTGCGAGACGTCGTACGTCACGAAGTAGTCGGCGGGCGTGGTCGTGACCAGGATCTCGTTCTTGAGGGCGAGCGTGACCGTGCCCGAGGAGAAGGTCTCGTTGCCGAAGGACATCAGGCCCGGGAAGTCGTTCAGCGGCCCGGAGGTCGAATCGGCGACGTCGAACACGCCGTTGCCGTCGCGGTCCTTCCAGATCTTGACGATGTTGACGTCGCTGTCGAGCGCGGACGCGCTGCCGATGCGGTCGACCCGGATCGCCTCGACGATCGCTGTGTTGCGGTCGGTGCGCAGACGCAGGCGGAGCATCGCGACGTTCTTGGAGTTCTGGAACGCGGTGTTGCCCGACGCCTGGTCGAAGTCGACGCGCACCGTGTTGACCGTCGGCGCGACCACGAAGGACGGGGTCGCGACCGGCGTCGTGCCGACGAAGACCGTCGTGTGGCCGGCGTTGCCCGGCGTCAGCTGGATGCGGGTGGGATCGGCGACGAGGGCGCCGGTCATCTCGGCCGGCGGCGTCAGCGTGGGATGCGAGAACTTGGCCGAGACGGAGACGTCCATGGCGACGTAGAACACGCTCGGCGTGGAGGTGATCAGGGCGTAGCCGGGCGAGCCGATCTGAGGGTCGTTGATCGGGATCGTCGTGCGGCCGCTGACCGACTGCGCCCCGAAGAAGGACTGGCCGAGCAGGATGTCGGCCACGTTGATGCCGGTGGCCGGATCGCGGTGGTAGACCCCGTCGACGGTCTTATACACCTTCAGGGCGGACAGGTCGGCGTCGTCGCCGGAGATGCCGAGGATCGTCGGACGGTTGAAGGTGATGGACGAGAGCTGGACCTCGAAGCCGCCGGAGGTCAGCTCGAGCCTCATGCCGGCCAGGTTGATGTCGCCCTGCTGGATCTGGGGCGCCAGATAGGTCCCGGTCGAGTGCGCCGCGGGCGTGGTGTTCAGGTAGCCGCGGATGACGCCGGTGATGCCGGAGACCGGCGACAGCGAGAACCCGGTGTAGCCGATGATCTCGTTCTCCACGAGCATGTAGGCGGTCGCGCCGGGCGCGGGCGAGGGCAGGCCGGCCGTCGAGCTCACGGTCCAGACGGGGTCGATGGCGCCCGCGGGCTGGATCGGGATCGCCGCGCCCTCGATCGTGGGCGCCGCGAACGTGCCGCTCGAGGTGCTGAAGAAGGGCGTGGCGCGCACGGACATGACCTGGGGCGAGGCGATGATCGCGCGGACCTTGCCGGAGTACGGCAGCGGCGAGCTCGGGTCGTAGACGTTCGGCAGGGCCAGCGCGTTGAGGAACGGGTTGTCGGTCACCGGCGCGTTGGTCGGCAGGGCCGTCGGCAGGATCTGCACGCCGAGCGTGCGCGGCTGGAAGGTCGCGTCGGTCGGGCGCGCGTTGGCCGACATGCGCAGCGCGACGAAGTAGCGCTGCGGCTGGGTCTGCAGCGCGGTCGTCACGATCGTGCGGGGCGGGTAGAGGCTGATCTGCGAGACGAGCGGCAGGCCCAGGTAGTTGCCGAAGGTCCCGGACCCGACCATGACGTCGTTGGCCGTGTTGAACAAGCCGTCGTTGTTGGCGTCGAACCAGAGCTGGGTCTCCTCGACGTCGCCCGCGAAGGTCGTCGTGTTGTCGGTGGCCGTGCCGGTCGCCTGGACCAGGATCCAGCGCCAGGACGCGTCGGCCACGTCGGCGGTGATCGAGTTGATCACCGCGACGGCGACGGTGCTGCGCTGCTGCAGGAACGGGCCCAGCGGGCCGTCCTGCGAGTCGATCGGGACGACCCGGATCTTGTCCGGATACTCGGCGGTGCCCGGGATGAAGGAGATCGAGCGGCCCGGCGGCTGGAAGCCGACGTTGAACGTGGACATCGTCTTGGGCGCGGTGATCTTGAAGTAGCTCGTGGTCGGGATGCCGATGCCGAGGTTCGCCTGAGGCGAGACGGTGGCCAACGGGGCGACGTCGAAGGTCACGAAGTAGTCCTTCTTCGTCGTGTCGATGGTCTGGCCGCTGCCTCCGACGAGGCTCAGGATCGGGATGCGCACGGGGCCGGAGACCAGGGTCCCGCTCGAGAAGTCGAGCATCGCCGTGCCCTCCATGCCGCGCTCGCAGTTCGTGTACCGGTTGTTGCCCAGGTCGAGGCCGTGACAGTAGACGATCTCCTTGAGCAGCTCGTTGGTCTGCCCGTCGTTGAGCACGAGCCGGCTCTCCTGGTCGTTCGGGAACGGGTTGTCGGACGGGAACATGCTGCCGATGTTCGCCACCTCGATCGTCGCGCCGACCGCCGGCCCCGTGGAGTAGAGCGCGGCCGACAACGGCGCGGCGGCGAAGCGGTGGATGACGGAATTGAGCGGGCTGACCTGCGAGTCGGTCGAGACGTCGAGCAGGCCGTTGCCGTTCTGGTCCAGCCAGACCTTCACGTTGGTGACGTCCGAGGCCTTGTTGTTGAGGGCCAGCAGCGGGTTGTAGGACGAGCCGTCGATGACGATCGAGGGCAGCCAGCGGTCGAGCTTGAGGCCCGACCAGTCCGCCGCGCCCGAGTTCACGCGCAGGGTCATCTTGGCGACGGGCTTGTTCACGTCGTTCTGCGTCAGCACGGACGGGATCGCGTCGGTCGGGACGGTCGCGCTCGAGCCCTGGCGGTTCCAGTCGGTCAGGTTGACCTGGTCCGGGGTGGCCTGGACGACGACCGGGCTCGACGCGATGACGGTGAACGCGGGCGGCGAGCCGTTGCCCGCCAGCGGCACGATGTTCGCGCCGGTCAGGATCACGCCGTGCGTCTGGCCGGGCTCGGCCGAGGCCTCGTAGTCGTACACGATGTAGTACGTCTTCGTCGACGTGCCGATCGTGCCGTTGATGCCGGTCGGGCTCGAGATGTTGATGGCCGCCAGGTGGGTCTCGCCCGGCGGGAAGGTGGTCTCCGCGACCAGGCGGTCGATCGTGAAGTTGAAGATGCCGTCGCCGGGCGTGGTGACCTGGTCGGACTGGGTGTCCAGGTAGAGCTTGACCTTGCGGATGGCCGTGTCGAGGCCGGTGCCGCTCTTGCCGATGGAGATCTTGGAGATCACCGCGTTGAACTCGTTGGTCCACATCTGCAGCTTCATCGCGCCGACGTTCACCGCGCCCTGGTTCACGTACGTGTACGAAGACAGCGTCAGCGACGGCGGCTGCCACCAGGCGTTGATGTCGTAGTCGGTCGAGGTGGAGGTCAGCACCTGGATCTCGGACGCCTCGCGCTCGACCGACGACGTGGACGTCTTGATCGGGAAGTTGTTGGCGGCGATGCCGACCTGCGACGCGGGATCGAGCGTGATGTTGTTCGGGGTCGGGATCTCGAGGCCGAAGCTGGCCGGCAGCTCGCCGAGCGTGTAGCCGTAGGACGAGACGCGCACCGTCACGAACATGAACTTGCTCTGCGAGCTGTTGATCGTCATGTTGCCGAGCACCGGCGCCGGCAGCGCGTTGAGCGCGGTCTGGCTGAACAGCGGCGAGCCGAAGAACCACGCGCCCGCCCCGTTGTAGGCGCCCGTCGCCACGAACATGTCGGTGAGCGGATCGAACTGGCCGTTCTGGGCGCCCGGATCGTCGAGCCACAGGGCGACCTCGGTGATCTTCGTGTTGTTGAAGTTGCCCTCGGCGCGGCTCTGCACGCGCATGCTCTGGAGCTCGGCGATCAGCGGCTGGCCGGACGGGAACACGCGCATGTCCAGGCGCAGCATGGCGATCGGATCCGGCGAGCTCGGCACGTTGCCGTCGCCCTGGTTCAAGGTCGGCTTCACGTTGAAGACCTGCTTGGCGACCGGCACCGGCCCGTTCGGCGGCGGGTTGGACTCGGGCGCCATGTCGGTCGGCGTGACGAGCACGCCGGCGAGCACGACGTCGGCGTCGGAGCGCAAGGCCGGATTCGCGGGCAAGCCGACGCGCGCGCCGTCGCTGGTGAACCCGAAGACCGCCGAGTCGTAGTAGTCCGTCGCCGACACCTTCAGCGACTCGATGATGTTGTCCTGGACGAGCAGGTTCGAGAAGACGCCCGCCTCGCCGGGAGTGAAGGTGTGGAACGTCGCGGAGTTGGTCAGGTCGAGCAAGGTCACCGTCGCCGTCGAGCCGCTCGAGCCGAAGTTGATCGTGCCGGTGTAGCCGTTGCCGTTGACCGCGTCGCCGGAGGCCACGTTGCCGAAGAGGTCGCGGGCGTTGACGGTGAGCGTGCCGGGCACGCCGACGCGCAGCGGATTCGCGTTCGTGTACGGGTGATTGACGGTCAGATACGTCGCCCGGCCGGGCGTGATCTGGTGGACCTGGCTGATCGGCGAGAAGATCGGCGAGCCGGCGAACTGCGCCTGGGCCTGGATCGTCGCGCCGCCGGCGAGGCGGCCGAACATGTAGAACGGGGCCTGCGACAAGCCCGCGCCGCCCGGGATGATGACGTCGAGCTGATTGCCGAACAGGGGCGTCCAGAACGCCGACGGGGCGGTCGCGACGATGACCTGGTTGGAGTCGATGCCGCCGAAGAGGTCCTGCGTCAACACGGTGTTGTAGCGGATGACGAACGGCGACGAGGTCGAGGTCACGTTGCCGAACTGGTCGAGCAGCTGGGCGGCGATGACCGTCATCGTGGGCACGCCGAGCTCGTATTGGAGCGTGGTGCCGGCGATGAGGCGGCGGGGCGGCGTCGCCCAGCCGATCTGAGAGGGCGGGCCAGGGTTCACGCCGTAGGTCGCGTAGGCGACGTCCCACGTCGGGTAGGTGACGCCGGCGACGCTGATCGTGTGAGACGAGGCCCCCCCGGTCGTCAGCAGCGTGTCGATCAGGTAGAAGGTGGACGAGGCCTGGTTGAGAGGGAGGTAGGTGACGGCGGTGTTCGGCACGAACGCGCCGACGCCGCCGGTGGACACCTGGACCTGGCCGGAGGAGTTCGAGCCGATCTGCAGCTGCACGTAGCCGAGGCCGAAGTCCTGGCCGGGGCGGACCGGGGAGGCGTTGCCGTAGAAGTCGCGCGTCTCGTAGGAGAAGAGCTGCGAGGTCGCGCCGGCGAGCAAGGACTGGCCCGCTCCGGTCGAGACCGCGACGCGGTCGATGACGTCGGGCATGATGAAGACGCCCTGCTGGCTCGAGAACAAGCCCGCCGCCGAGAGCTGCAGCACGGGCTTCGTGCCGCCGACCATCGAGTAGTTGGTGGTCGCGGCCGTGTCCAGGTAGTAGAACGTCGCCTGGTACTGGCCGAGCGGGATGTCGACGGTCGTGGTCGAGGCCAGGAAGAACGGCGCGCTGGTGCGCGTGCCCGCGACGGAGTCGCTCGAGCGCGAGAACGCGACGTAGTCGTTCAGGCGCGAGCCGAGGCGGGTGACCGTGCTCAGGTTGACGACGACGGCCTGCGTGGCGACGACGGGGTTGGCGAACAGGTCCTGCAGCTGCGGCGTGAACTTGGCCAAGGTCGCGGTGAAGTCGACGACGCGGCCGGCGACCTCGGTGCGCGGCGGATTGGCGAAGCCCACCGTGCGGGCCACGTCGGGATCCATGCGCAGGTTGTGCGTGAGCGCGACCGTGGGGCTGGCGAGATAGACCTCGAGGGTCCACAGGCCCGGGCGGTTGTTCTCGGCGGTGTTGGCCGCCGGCGAGGCGCCGGAGTAGGAGCTCATCCGGCTGTGGAAGCGGAACGGCGTCTCCAGGCCGGTGAAGCCGTCGAAGATCGTGATGCCCGGGATGAAGGCCGTGTTGGCGTCGTCGCGGAAGCCGAAGTCGCCGGTGGTGCCCGACTGGCTGAAGGCCCTTCCGGCCGCGGCGTGGATCGTCTTGTGGGGCCCGAAGACGTTGAACAGGATCGTGTTGTCTCCCTGGCGCGTGACGTTGCCGAAGTCGTCGAGGCGCTCGAGCGCGTACTGGCCGCCGGCGCCGGCCACGTCGTTGATGCCGACCGTCGCGGCCGTGGGCGTCGAGCGGAACACGAGCGCGCTCGCGAGACCGCCGGTCGTGGTCAGCTTGCCGGTCAGATTCTTCTGCTGCGTGATGTAAAGCGCCAGGTTCGACGGGGCCGTCGTGGTGCCGACCCAGATGCGGGCGTAGTCGTTGGCGGTCGTGGACACGAAGTAATACACCGCGGTGCTCACGCCGATGCGTCCCTGGGCGTCGGTGAGCACCACGGTCGAGACGCCGACGTTGACCTGGTCCACGCCCGAACCGATCGCCAGGGAGCCGGTCGAGCCGAACACGTCCACGATCTGGATGTAGACGGAGGCGCCGGCCGTGATCGGGTTGTCGAACGCGTCGGTGAGCTGGCCGCTGATCTGGATGTTGCCGGGATTGCTGATCTGACCGGCCGAAACGAGGGTGTCGCCGGCCGGCGAGGCCTTCATCGAGTCGGGAGCCGCCGGAACGACGGTGACCGAGCCCGGCGTCGTGTACGGCGCGCGGTCGGTGTTGATCGTCAGGGTCAGATCCGGCGTCTCCTGCGCCGTCAACGAGCGCACGCCCGCGCGCTTGAGCTGCGCGAAGCTGACCAGGCTGCGCACGCCCTGATCGGCCGCCGATGAGAAGGTCACGTTGTTCGTCGGCAGGAAGCTGGGCGCCTGAACGCCCGGGAAATTCTCCGCCGTGAACGTCACGTTCTTGTTGTAGGCGTTCGGGCCGGTCGAGAGGACGTTGTGGAACTCGTCGTGGGCGGTCAGCACGGCGCCGAACGAGACGCCGGCCGTCACCGTGCCCGGCAGGCCGCTCCAGTGCAGGTGGTGGGACGGACCGGGGTAGACGGGGTAGGCGGCGGAGGTCGCCGGCGTCCAAGTCGAAGCCGACACGGCGGTCGTCGAGGCGACCACGAGGTAGCCGGTCGCCGCGACCAGCGGCGTGAAGTTGAACTGGCGGTTTCCGAGGATCAGCGCGGCCGAGGCGGGCGAGCCGGTCGCGCCGCCGAACGGGAAGCTGAGGCTGACCGTGGGCATCACGGCCGGAGGATTGGTGTCCTGGTTCGGGCCGACCGGGATGTCGCTGACCGGATTGTAGAACTGGTCGACGAGCCAGACGTCGGCGTTGGTCGCCGGAGAGGTCACGACGTAGGGCGTCGGCACGCCGTCTTTGCCGGGCAGCCCCTCGCCGCCGCCCAGCAGGCGGCAGACCACGCTGGGCAGGTAGTCGCACTTGCCGGGCTTCTGGGTCTCGCCGGGCAAAGTCACCATCAACGCGTACGCCGTCGAGGCGAACACCCGGAACGGAGCGGAGACCGCCGCCGGCGCCTGAGCGAGACAGACGTTCGTCGGCGCGTTGGCCGTGCAGACCTCGTCGAGCGGGGTGTTCTGCGGGTTGACGCGGATGACGGTGCCCGTCGCCTTGGTGACCAAGGTGATCGGCACGGGCAAAGTCCCGGAGATCAGAGCGGCGGTCGCGGGGTCGACGTCGTAGACGTCGCTCGTGTTCGTGTACACGAGCGGACGCGCGCCCGCGGGCGAAAGGTTCATGTAGCGGTCGACGAGGTTCACGGTGGCGTTGAACGCCGCGCCGGCCGTCGGCGTCGAGATCGAGCCGGTGACGCCGCCGTTCGGATAGCTGCCGGAACCCGGCACCGCGGCCTGGCCGGGCAGCAGCAGCTGCAGGCCGTACGGAGCGGCGGGCTGGACCGTGAAGGTCGAGGACTGCGGGTCGCTGGAGAGGCCCGACGCGCCGAAGTCCGAGGCCGCCAGGAAGTGCCCGGTCGCCGCCCGGCGCAGCGTCAGCGTCATCGGAGCGGTGTAGCCGACGCCGGTGTTGATCGCGGCGGTGGAGACGGGGTCCGCGTACGGATCGCTCGGCACCGAGATCTGCACGTCGGCGGCGCGGCCGGTCACGAGATTGAAGAAGTTGTCCACGACGCCGACCTGCACGGTGAAGCCGGCGCCCGCGCCCTGCGCAGACGGGGTTCCCCCCTTGCCGGTCGGAGAGCCCTGGCTGAAGGTCTCGCCGGGCAGCACCGCGAGCAGGCGGGAGGGCGTGCCGGGCAGGACGGTGATCACGGTCGAGCTGTCCTGCGAGACGGAGGGCAGCGACAGCGTGTCCACCATCTCCGCGCGCAGGATGGTCGAGCCGGCGCGCTTGAGCGTCACGTTGTAGGTCGCCGAGGTGGTGATGACCTGGGTCGTCGGGACGATCACCGCGAACGGATCGTCCGCGACGAGGCGGATCTGCTGGGTCACGCCGGGCGTCAGGTTCCAGAACGCGTCGGCGATGTCGACCGTCGCGTCGAAGGCGAAGCCCGCCTGCACCGTGTGCGCCGCTCCCGTGCGGCCGTTCGTCGTCGAACCCGGGACGCGCGACTCCGACGGCGTCATCACGCGCAGGCGCGTGGGGTTGTTCGGCAGCAGCGTGAAGGAACCCGACACGCCGGGCGTCGGAAGCGGAGAACCCGCGCCGCCGTCCGTCGCCGTCAGCGTGCGGGCGCCCGCGGTGCGCAGGACCACGGGGTTGGCGGTCGCCGCGCCCGAACCCATGCCGAACGCGCCGACCGTTCCGGCGAACGGATCGTCGGACGTGAAGTTGATCGTCGGCTTGGTGACGGTGCTGACGACGTTGTAGCGCGCGTCGGCGGCGTAGGCGGTCGCCGTGAAGACCACGCCCGCCGTCGACTGCGTGGGCGTTCCGGTCACGCCGAACGGAGCCACGGTCTTGCCGGGCACGAGCGTCTGTCCCGGCAGCAGCACGATCATGCGGTCCGGGGAGTTCGGGATCACCGTGATGGCGCCGATGTTCTGGCCGGTCAGCGCGGGCACGATGACGTCGTTGTCGACGCCGGAGACGACGAGATTGCCGGTGGCGGCGCTGGGCAGGAAGCCGGCGAACACGGTCTGGCCGAGCGCCAGCGACTGAGGCGGCGGGATGCTGGCGTAGGGATCGTTCGAGGAGAGCAGGACCTGGCGTCCGTCGTTGGCGCGGTTGTTGTAGAGGTCCGCGGCGCGCAGGGACACGCCGTAGCTGACGCCCGCCGTCAAGGTCGAGGGCGTGCCGGTCTTGCCGAGCACCGTGCCCTCGGCGTAGGTCTCGCCCGGCATCTGCACGAGCAGCGAGACGGGCGTGTTGGCCTGGACCTGGTTGGCGGAGACCGTGTCCGTGCTGTAGTAGGTGCCGGTCAGGTTCGTGTCGATCGCGCGCAGCGAGATGCCCGCGGAGCGCGTGACGGGGATGAACGAGAACGACGTCGTGCCGAAGTTGAGGGTGCGCTGGAAGGGATTGGGCGCGAGGCCTCGGCCCTGGATGTTCGGGTCGTTCAGGAAGTCGAGCTGGACCAGCGGCATCGTGACGCTGGCCGTCTGCGTCATGAAGGGCGTCGTCGCCTGGACGACGTTGAACCAGTTGTCGACCAGGTTCACCGTGATCGTCGTGGTCACGCCCGCGGTCAGGAGCGCGGCGCCGGGGGCGACGCGACCGCCGGTGGTCGGGTCCGCGTCGTAGGGCGGCTTGCCGGGCGCCGACGCCTGCCCCTCGACGATCATCTGCAGTTTGGCCGGCGGCCCCCACCAGACGCGCAGGGACGCCGGGGCCATGTAGGTCGACGTGCCCGAGGGCAGCGACGCCGACTGGACGAGGAAGCTCTGGGTGCCGGCCACGACGGGCGCGAAGACGAAGGTGGTCGCGCCCGACTGCAGGGTCTGCGACTTCGGGCCCGTGAAGTTCTCGGTCCAGATGCGCGCGGTCACCGGCAGGGCGACGGAGGAGTCGTCGTTGTAGAACGGATCGACCGCGTACACGCGCAGGGAGACCGTCGAGCCGGCCTGGACCTCGTCCGGCGCGCCGAGCGTCTTGCCGAAGGGCGCGACCGCGAACTTGCCCTGCACGCGCGTCTCGTTGGGCAGCAGGGCCACCAGGCGGTCGGCGGGCTGGCCGACGACCGGCACGGGCGAGCCCGGGTTCGCGGCGTTGGGGAACACGCCCGACCCGGTGGACTGGACCACCTGGCCGACGGGGTTCGCGGTGACGAAGACGCGGCTGAAGGAGACCGAGCCCGGCACCACCAGGTACTGGTCCGCGCTGAGCGACTCGTTGTTGGGATCGGTGTCGGTGACGTAGACCGTGGTGACCGAGCTCGAGTCCAGGTTGTAGAAGTCGTCCGTGACCTGGGCGCAGAAGTTCACCGTCTGGCCCGCGGTGCGCGTGCGCGGCGCGCCGACGCGGCCCTCGGAGCCGACCGTGACCACGCCGGGGCCCGACTGCTGGCCGAGCGGGTCGCAGTCCGCGATGATCTGCACGCGCGTGCCCGCCTGCCGGAGCGCGGTCAGGTTGATCAGGCCGAACAGGGCCGCGTTGTCGGTCTGCTCCACGCGCAGGATGCGGGCGCCCGCCTTGCGCAGACGGATCGTGAACGCGTGCACGCCGTTGTCGTTGCCCGTGCCCGTCGTGAACGTGTAGTTCTGCGGCAGGCCGTGCAGGTTGTCGGAGACGCCGTCGGTGTCCGCGGTCTCGGGCCCGCCCGAGCCGTCCACCATCGTGAACTTGACGGTGCCCGCGTAGCTGGAGGCGACGCCGCCCGTGCCGCCCGCGCCGTCGCGGGCGGTGACCGTGACGGTGACGTCGTTGCCGACCGTCGCCGGATCGGAGGAGACGACGATCGAGAAGCTCTGCGCGACGCCGGCCACGAAGAAGCGCGGGCCGTTCTGGATCACGCCCTGCACGTTGCCCGCGTTGTCGCGCGTGCGCACCCACGCGACGTAGGGGTCGCCGCGCACCCAGCAGGGGTCGGTCGGCACCGGCCGCGGGCAGGTCAGGCCGTCGTACTGCCAGTTGCCGAAGCCGTCGACGAACGCCGACGGGACCCACAGAGGGCCGCCGGAGGAGGCCACCCACGTCGAGCCGTTCCAGAAGAAGCCCGTCGAGTCCCAGCCGCCGAACAGGATCGGCCCGCCCACGATCAGCGGCACGGTGTCGCGGAACACCGCGACGTCGACCGCGCCCTGATGCCAGCCGAGCGTGGGCACCACGCCGGCGCCCTGGCCGTTGATGCCCGACGAGAAGCCGGGATCGCTCGAGCTGCCGATGAGGATCTTGGTGTCGTCGTAGGTGATCTGGTTGACGGGGTTGACGACGGCAGAGTTTCCGGGGTCGGTGTCGAACAGGAAGCGCGAGGAGCCGATCGCCGTCTGGACGTTGCCGACGTTGTCCGTGGCCGACGACTTGACCAGGTAGTGGTGCTGGGTCGTGAAGGCGAGCGAACCGTTGACGAAGGTCCACGACGTCTGGAAGAGATTGGCGGGTAGAACGGGCAGCCACACCTCGGGCACCGAGGTGAAGCTCGTGCCGTCGAAGTAGCGGGTCGTGTCCTGGTCGAGGATCGAGACCGAGACGGCGGAGACCGTGCCGATGTCGTCGGTCGAGGTGCCCGACAAAGTCGTCAGGGTCCGGTAGGCGGAATTATCGAGCGGCGCCGCCGGGGCCGACGTCGGCGGCACGTTGTCGAAGCGGAACGTGCGCGTGGAGAAGACGGTCTGGGCGTTGCCCGCGCCGTCGAGAGCGCGCGTGATGATGTGGAAGAGCTTGCCGTTGCCGCCGTCGTGCGTTCCCTCCTTCCAGGCGTAGTTCAGCGTGCCGGGATTGTTGAAGTCCGGCACCTGCGCCGAATTGTACGCCCACGGATTGATCGTGGCGGACGGGCCGGCCGAGCCGCCGATCGAGGCGAAGCCCGGATCGACGAGGTTCCAGTGCGGGACCGCCGGGCTCCAGTAGTACGTCGCCGAGCCGCTCACGTACCACATCTTGATGCCGACGTCGGTGATCGGCGAGGTGTTGTCGGTCGAGGTGCCGCCGATCACCGCCATCGTCGAGTAGGTGACGCCGTCGACCGGCGGATACAGGACGTACGAGCCGGGGCGCGTCGCGTCGAAGCTGAAGGTCGAGGACGTGGTCGTGTAGTTGCCCGCGGCGTCGAGCGCCTGGGTCTCGACGCGCAGCTGGTTGTCGCGGTCGGGCCACTGCGTCGAGAGGCCGGTCGCGGCGGCGTCGTAGCGCCACGTGAACGTGCCCGCCACCGAGGTCGAGTCGATCGCCGTGTTCCACAGGTCCGGGAAGCCCGGGAAGCCCGAGGTCACCCAGCCGGTGCCGTCGACCCAGTACTGGTTGAGCGGGATGTCGTAGATGCGCACGCGCGGGTACTGGACGTTGAACGCGCCCGGCGCCTGGTCGGCGGCCGTGCCGCTGATCGTGGGCAGCGAGTTGTAGCGGGCGCCGTGCAGCGGCAGGACGTTGGCGACCGCGGGCGAGGAGACGTCGAAGGTGAAGATGTTCGCCGTGACGGCGGTCTGGGTGTTGGTGGCCACGTCGAAGGCGCGCGCGGAGATTTCGTACTGGACGCCGTCCTGCAGGCCGGTGGGCAGGTTGCTCGGCGGCGGCAGCTGGGTGTTCTTCGTCCACGGCGTGCCCGCCACGGGGTTCAGCCACGAGGCCTCGGTCGCGCAGTTCGCGCCCCACGCCGAGCCGCTCCAGCAGTCCGTCGCGGCCGTGCGCTTGATCTGGATCTGCGAGCCGGCCACGCCCGAGGCGCCCGCGCCCGCGTCGGCCGCGTTGCCGACCACGCTCGACAGCAGGCGGCCGTAGGTGTTGTTGGCCGGGGTCGTGACCGAGGCCACGGGGCGGTTGGTGTCCCACTTGACCGTGACCGCCGGGGCGACCTGCTCGAGGCCGGCGTTGTTGATCGCCTTGACGTAGAGGTTGTAGTTGCGGCCGTTCGACGCGGCCGGCGTCGGAGCCGCGGCGGAGAACGTGTAGCTCGGCGCCGTGCCCGCGAGGGCCGCGTTCTGCCAAACGGGAGTCACGGAGCCGAAGGTCGACACGCCGTTCCAGTACATGTTCGTGTCGGCCTCCTGGAAGGCGACCGAGGTCCCGATCACGCCGAAATTGTCCGACGCGGTGCCCGACACGCCGAAGGCGGCGTTCAGGTTGCCCCCCGCCGCGGGCAAGGACGGCGGGACGAGGATGGCCGCGCTCGGCAGGTTCGTGTTGTAGGTGAACGTGATCGACGAAATCGACGCCGCAGCCGTGTAGTTGCCCGTGGGCGTCGCGTTGTCGCGCGCGCGCACCCAGACCTTGTAGCCGAACTGGCTGGTCAGCGGCGGGACGTTCATGTCCCAGAACGTGGAGCCGCTCGAGTAGGTGCCGCCCCGGTCCGCGCCGGTGATCGGGTAGTAGATCGGGCAGCCCGTGAGCGTGAAGGTGCCGCCGGCGATCGTGCCGTTCCAGCAGCCGTTGTTGGGGCCGTTCTCGGCGATGGCGACCTCGACCTGTCCGGCCGCGGCGACTCCGGCCAGGGCGTCCGAGGCCGTGCCGATGAACTTGGACAGCGACGAGATCACGGAGTAGTTCGCGGGAGCGGTGAACGCGGTCACCGGGCCGACGGTGTCGACCGTGAACGTCGAGGCGCGCGGCGCCTCGTTGAAGTTCTCCGCGTTGCCGCCCGGCACGGCGTCGTCGATGCCCGAGGTCGTGATGTAGTACGAGACCCCGTTGGTCAGCTGGGCGGGCGTCGGCAGGTTGGACACCAGCTCCCAGCTCGAGGTGGACGTGTAGATCTGGATTCCCTCGGACGTGGTCAGCTGCGAAACCACTCCAGTCCAGCCCGAGCCGGTCCAGTAGTTGTTGTCGGACAGCCGCACCAGGCGCAGGCGGATCTCGGACACCGCTCCGGCGTCGGACGAGGCGCCGCTCAACTGCGGCAGGGCCGAGACCGTCGAGGTGAAGACGGGCAGCGCGACCGTCGTGACCGGCGGATTGACGTCGTAGATCAAAGTATGCGAGGAGTAGGCCGTCGAGTGCGTGCCCGCCTGGTTGAGCGAGCGGGCCTCGACGCGGTACTGCTCGCTGGTCACGAAGGGCAGGCCGCTGGAGAGATACCACTCCGTCCACTTCACCGCCGCGGTCGAGGCCGCCGTGAACCAGGCGGTCTCCTGGTTCGCGGTCAGGATCGAGAAGGCGTGAGGCGTGCCGAGATCGGCCGGATCGGCGTAGCGCGCCGGCGCCGACAAGCGCAGCACGCGCACCTGGACCTGAGAGAGCGCGGCGGGGATCGCGTCGCTCGCCGTGCCGTAAAGCGTCGTCAGGTCGCGGTGGCGCGCCGACTGCGGGTAGGTCACCAGGACCGTCGGGACCGCCGTGTTGTACGTGAAGGTGTTCGAGCTCGTGCCCGCGCCGAAGACGTCTTGGATGTTGCCGGCGTTGTCCGTCGCGCGCGCGCTGACGACGTAGGTCTCGCCCGTGACGTACGGAGGCGCGGCCGTGAACGTCCAGGCGCCCGGCGCGCCGCCCGCCGCGATGTAGTTCGGGCAGGGGACGTTGAAGAGGCCGCCCAGGCCGTAGCACAAGCCGCTGCCGAGGCGCTCGATCGAGACGGCGACCGTGGAGACGAGCGTGCCGGCCTTGGGCCCGGCGCCGTCGGGGTCGGGATCGGAGGAGGCGCCGGAGATCGTGAACGCGCCGGTGCGGAAGCCGCCGTTCACCGGCACCGCGATCGACGCGGTCGGGCTCGAGCGGTCGAAGCGGAAGCTGAAGTCCTGGTCGCGCTGGTTCGAGGCGAGGTCGACCGTGCGCGCGCGCAAGGTGTAGAGCTGGCCGTCGTCGAGGACGGGGTACGCCCACGCCCACGTGTCGGGCGCGCCGAGCGTGTAGGCGCTGGTCGTGAAAAAGGTCGGCGCGCCGCCCGTGAACGTCGCGCCGTCGTACCAGTTGCCGAGCGCCGCGCCCGAGGAGATCGCCAGGCGCAGGCTGGAGACGCCGGCCGGCGCGTCGGTCGCCGTGCCCGCGATGCTGCCCAGGTTCGGGCCGAGGGCCCCGCCGGCGGGCACGGTCAGGCCGGCGGTCGCCGCGTTGACGTCGAAGGTGAACGCGGCCGAGGACAGGGCCGTCTGGACGTTCGTCGCCGCGTCGGTGGCCGAGGAGCGGATCACGTACTGCATGGCGTGGACCCACGGCTGGGTCGGGAAGGCGAACGACCAGGAGGGGTTCGTGCCCTGGGCCGGGAACCAGGCCGGGCAGGCCAGGTTGAAGCCGTTCACCGCGGGGTTGTAGCATTGCGCCGCGGTCACGTCGCGGATGGAGAGCGCCACCGTCGAAACCAGGACGTTGTCCGAGGAGACGCCCGCGATCGAGGCCAGCGAGCTGCGCGCGCCGCCGTCGAGAGGGCTCGAGATGCCCGACAACGGCGCCGTGTTGTCCCACGTGAACGTGGAGCCGCGCGGCGAATCCCAGGCTTCCTGGTTCGGGCCCAGATTGCCCGCGTCGTCGAAGGCCGACACGGTCAGGTAGTAGGAGACGCCCGAGGTCAGGTCGCCCGCGCCGGGGATGTTGATCGCGGCGACGTCCCACGTGGACGGGTACACGCTCAGGCCCTGGCCGGGGCCCAGCGTCTGCACGCCCGCGTTCCAGGCGCCGAAGCCGTCCCAGTAGAAGTTGTCGCTCAGGCGCTTGAGGCGCGCGTTCATCTGGGTCACGGTCCCGGGGAAACCCGTCGGCTGGTCGGCCGCCGTGCCGGTGATGACCGGCAGGGCGTTGATGATCGAGAGATTCGCCGGCACCGAGACGCCCGAAACGGGCGCCGAGGAGTCGTAGATGATCGTGCGCGTCGAGTACGGGACCGTGAAGGTGCCCGACTGGTTCTGCGCGCGCGCGATGATCAGATAGGTGCTGCCGTTGACGAAGGGGATGCCGCTCGACACCGACCACGTCGCCCAGCCGCCGCCGTTGACCGCGTTGAACCAGGCCTGGTTCCCGTCGGCCTGGTTGAAGGCGAGCGAAGCCGCGGGATTGGCGAACACCGAGCCCGCCACCGCCTGCACGCGGACCTGCACCTCGCGCACGGTGTTGGGCGCCGTGGCCGAGGCGGTGCCGGAGAAGCCCGCGTTGGGCAAGGCGAACGCCTGGCGCGCGGGCGCGGCGCCGGGCACCGAGATCGCCACCGAGGGCTGAGTCGAGTCGAACGTGAAGTTGATCGGCGCGGCCGGAACCTCGACGTTGCCGGTCGGCGAGCCGACGGCCTTGTCCTCGGAGAACACGGCCAGCGAGTAGCTGAGGCCGTCCTGCCAGGTCAAGGTCGAGACGATCGAGCTGAACGTCCACGAGTTCGTGCCCAGGTTGTAGGCCGCCGTGCTCTGCGCCACGGCCGCGGTCCACGTGGAGACGAGCTGGTTCCAGTAGAAGTTGTTGTCCAGGCGGCGCAGCTCGATCTTGACGTTCTTGATGCCGGAGCCGCTGCCCGTCGGGCCGACGAACTGGTCGTTCACCGCGCCGGCGAGCGTCGGCGTGCTGGCCAGGAACGCGCCGTTGGCCGGGAAGGAGACGGACGAGATCGGCGAGGACCGGTCGACGTAGAACTGGGCGAGCTCGACGGGCGACTCGCGCACGCCCGCGTAGTTGACGCCGACCGAGCGCAGCGTGAACGTGGTGTTGTTGACCAGGGACCAGTCCGGCAGCGATTCGCCGCCGGGCGGGTAGGTCCAGTTGCCGGCCGCGGGATAGACGACGCGCGTGTTGGTGCCGTTGTCGACCAGGCAGGACACCCAGCCGAAGCCCGTCGCGCCGCCGCCCCAGCACTGGCCGGTGTCCGCGCGCTTGAGCTGGAGCTCGATGGTCGTCGTGGGCGCGTTGGCCGTGCCGCCGAAGCCGACGAGCTGGTTGTAGTACTGCAGGCTGGCCGGCGAGCCGATCGTCGTGTCGGCCGGCGGCGGCGTGAAGCGCAGACGGCGGCGGCCGGGCTGGCCGGCCGTCGCCAGCGGCTGGACGTTGCCGGCGTTGTCGGTCGCGCTCGAGTTGATGATGTAGTAGGAGCCGGGGTTCAGGTTCGAATCGAGCGGCGCCGAGTTGAACTGCCACTCGCCCGTCGCCGGGGTGAAGGCCGTCGTGCTCCAGAACACGCCCGCGGTCCAGACGCCGGCGACCGGGTTCCAGTAGAAGCCGGCGTTCGGATCGCCGGGGTTGGACGCGTCGTTCTGCACGGCGATGTAGACCGCGCGCACGTCGGCGGAGGACGAGTTGACCAGCGGATCGGAGGCGGTGCCGGTGATCGTGCTCAGGTTCGTCGCGTCGGCGTCGTCGGGGCCGGCCGGGAAGACCACGGTCGAATCGGGCGGCGTGCCGTCGAACGTGAACGTCGCGCGCGAGACGAAGTAGTTCGGGAAGGCGCCCGCGTTGCCGGCCAGGTCGGTGGCGATCGCGCGGATCGCGTACTGGCGGCCGTTGGGCGAGGCGTCGCCGCGCACCCAGTCGGTCGGGATGTTGAACACCGCCCAGGTGCTGGTGTACACCACCGCGGTCGTGCTGATCGCGCCCGCCTGCCAGGCCGTGCCGTTCCAGTAGCGCTGGCCGCTCGGGATGGCGTGCGCCGGCACGGCCAAGTCCGAGATGTCCTCGATCTGCAGGCGCACCTGCTGCAGGCCGGAGGTGTAGCCGCCGGCGCCCGTCGGCTCGGAGAAGGTGCCGGAGGACAAGGTCAGCGTGTTCGTGCTGATGTAGGAGCCGTGCGCCGGGCGCAGCAAGGTCGCGGTCGGCGTCGCGCGGTCGACGACGAAGTTCGTCGTCGAGAGCACGGTCTCGACGAAGCCGAACAGGTCCTCGGCGCGGGAGATCACGCGGTAGCGGTAGCTGTCCAGGAAGCTGTTCTCGCCGATCGCGCCGCCCTGGCTCTGGAAGGTCTGCACGGTCTGCACCGCGCCGCCGAGGGTGGTCGGGATGTTGAAGCCCTGGTCCGCGGGGTTCCACGCGCCGCCGTCCCAGTAGTTCTCCGTGAGCCCGGGGCCGATGCGGATGACCTTCAGGTTCACGAGGTTGAGGCCGACGCCGACGACGGCGAGCGCGGTGACCTTGTCCTCCGCGGTGCCGGTGATCGGCGTGATGCTGTTGGGCAGGGCGCTGTTGTCCGCGGGATACGTGATCAAGGAGACGGGGCGGAAGTAGTCGACCTTGAGCGTGCGGCCGGTGCCGGCCGTGGGCTGCGCGAGCCCGCGGTTGTCGTTGCCGGCGGCGTCCACGCCGCGCACGAAGAACTCGTACGGGCGCGGGTCGCTCTGCGTCGTGTTGATGAAGGTCGCGAGCGCGGCGTCCGTGAAGGTCCACGACGAGACGTGGATCTGCGCCGGGCGCCAACTCGAGCCCGCGCCGTAGGCCGCGAAGGCCGCGCCGTTCCAGTACTGGTCGAGGTTGTTGCGGATCGCGACCGTGATCTGGCTGATGGGCGAGGGGACCGACGAGTAGGTGCCCGAGGAGAGCGTGAACGCGGTCGCGTAGGTCTGGTCGATCGGCGTCGTGATGGTGGTGGTCGGCGCGAACGAGTCGAACGTGAAGGTATAGCTGACGAGATCCTCGACGTTGCCGGTCTTGTCGGTCGCGCGCAGGTCCACGGTGTAGGACTCGTTGTCGTTCCAGCCCGGCAGGGAGTCGCCGGCCGGGTTCGACGGCGGATACGTCCACGACGCGGGATCGAGCGTGGTGGTCGACACCGTGCGGAAGGCCACCGGCGCGTTGAACGAGCCGCCCTGCCAGTAGAAGCCGTCCGACAGGCGCCGGATCGCGATCTCGACGGCGGTCAGGCCGGACTTGGCCTCCGTGGAGGGGTTCGTCACCCAGTCGAGCGCGGTGCCCGACAGAGGCGTGCCGGCCCAGGACAGCGGGTACGAGGGCTGGTTCGGCACCAGGATCGTGGTCGAGGGCTTGTTGACGTCGTACTTGAACACGACCGGCGCCCCGAAGCCGGAGTCGTTGCCGGCCAGGTCGACGGCCTTGGCGAGGACCTGGTACTGCTTGTTGTCGATCCAGGCGGGCGCGGCGTACGTCCACGGGTTGGTCGAGAGCGCGGGCACCACGCTCGGGACGGCCGTCCAGGTGAAGCCGTCCCAGAACAGGTTCGGCGTGTCGGAGACCTGGCGGATCTCGAGGTCGACGCGGAAGACGCCGGCCGGGGAATCCGAGGAGAGGCCGCGCAGCTGCGCGAGCGGGCGCGCCGCGCCGTAGTTCGGGAACGCCGCCATCGGGGTCGAGATCACGACGTTCGGACCGACCTGGTCGAGAATGTACTGGGCCGTCGTCGGGGTCTCCAGGTTGCCCGCGTTGTCCAGCGCCTGGATCGCGATGCCGTAGGCGGTGCCGTCGGCCTGGGTGATCGTGGGCGGCGCGTAGCCCAGCAGGGAGCCGGGGTAGGTCCACGCGACCGTGCCGGTCGAGCCCGTGACCTGGACCGGCAGCTGGGTCTGCACGTTGGCCGCGCCCCACGCGTTGCCGTTCCAGTAGAAGCTGGAGACGCCGACGACGTACCAGACGCGCAGGTAGTAGGTGTTCGCCAGCGACAGGTCCGAGTTCGACGTGCCGGAGATCGAGTTCAGGTTCTGCAGGAAGCCGGTGACCGGCGGATTCTGGACGACGGAGACGGGCGCCGTGTCGTCGACCTTGAAGGCGTTGTAGCTGACGTTGTTGACGAAGGCGTTCTGCAGGTTGCCGACGATCGCGCCGGTGACGTCGCGCGCGCGGTCGCGCGCGCGCGCCTTGACGTAGTACTGGCGGTCGCTGATCCAGTCGGCGCCCGCGAAGAGGGACGCCCAGGTGTCGGTGCCCGAGGTGACGTTGAGCCACTGCGCGGCCTCGACCGTGTTCGAGGAGAACTTGGTGCCGTTGCCGCTCGGGAACAGGTCCACGACGCCGGTGTAGTAGTAGCTCGTGCCGCCGAGCACGTACCACATCACGGTCTGCACGCTCTGCAGCGCGTCGTTCTGCTGATACTGCGCCGCCTCGGGGTCCGAGGCGGTGCCGGTGAGCGCGGTGCCGCCGGTCAGCTGCGTCGACCGGTAGGCCACGCCCGCCAGCGGCTTGGTGATCGTCGTGGACGGCGCGGACTTGTCGACGCTCATCGTGCGGCTCGAGAGCGGCACGCTGAACTGCGACTGCACGTTGCCGGCGAAGTCGATGGCCCGCGCGGTCAAGGTGTAGGGCTGGCCGGAGACCAGGCCGCCGGTCAGCGACGCGTGCGTGTACGACCACGGCGTGGTGCCCGTGGCCACGAAGAAGTTCGGGCAGGCCACCGAGAACGAGCCCGCCCCGTCGCTCCAGCACACGCCGTCGACGGGGCTGAAGATCTGCAGCTCGACGCGCTGGACGCCGGAGAACTTGTTGTTGGGGTTGGCCCCGCCCGGGTCGACCGAGGTGCCCGAGATCGTGGTCAGGTTCAAGTAGACGTGGCCCGACGAGGGCTGGCTCAGCATGCCGGTCGGCGTCGAGGTGTCGTAGATGAAGGTGAAGTTCGCCATCGACGCCTCGACCGTCTGATCGTTGGCCGCCTTGTCGGCCGCGTGCGCCAGGATGATGTAGTCCTCGCCGTCCTTGAGCGCCGCGCCGGCCAAGGTCGTCGTGCTCCACGTGAAGGGCCCGCCGCCGGAGAAGTTCGCCGGGTCGATCGCCATGTCGAAGATGCCGGGCGCGAAGGCCGAGCCGTTCCAGTACTCGCCGGTGACCGCGTTCTTCAGGCGCACCTTCACGCCCGCGGCGGTGATCGAGGGCGGGGTCGTGTTCGTCGCGTCGGAGGCCGTGCCCGAGATCGTCGGCAGGGAGCTCAAGCAGGCGTTGGCCCCCTGGCACGCGACGGCGGCCGGGTTCGTGATGGCGTTGAGCGGCACCGTGCGGTCGAAGACGAAGGTGCGCGAGACGGCGGTGCCGAGCAGGCCCGCGTTGTTGACCGGGGTCGCCGTGACGCTGTAGGACGCGTCGAAGACCGCGTAGGGCGCCGTCAGGCTCAGCGTCCAGGTCTGCGGGTTGCCGGGCGTCACGTTGACCGGCGTGAACGTCGCGGCGTCGTTCGTCCAGGACTGCGTCGGCTCGTGCCAGTAGCTGGTCGGCTCGGTCAGGCGCTGCAGGGCGATGCGCGCGCCCGCGGCGGCGCGCAGGTTCTGGCCCGTGCCGAGCAGGGTGAGGACCTGGCCGGCCGAGTTCGGGCCGTAGTGCTTGAGGTCCGGCGCGGACGGCTGGGTCAGGACGAGGCTCGGCGTCGGCGCCTCGAGGTAGAACTCGACGTCGTGCGTGCCGTGCGGCGCCTCGACGTTGCCCGCGCCGTCCACGCCGCGCGCGGTCACCGTGTAGGTCGCCGCGTTGATCCAGGCGACCGAGGTCGCGTCATAGCTCCACGCGTAGGTCGTGCCGGTGATCAGCGAGCCGATCACGCCGGAGGAGAGCTCGACGGGGCCGACCTGCCAGGCGACGCCGTTCCAGTACTGGCTGGCGGGCGCGGTCTCGCGGATGGTCAGGCGCACGACGGCGGGCGTGTTCGGGATGTCGTCGCGCGCCGTTCCGTAAATGACGTCGACCTGGCCGTTGAAGCCGGTCGGCGCCGTCGCGTAGGCCACCGGAGCGACCGCGTCGTAGACGAAGGTGTTGGTCGAGGTGACGATGTCGAGGTTGCCGCCCCGGTCCTGGGCGCGCACGACCGCGCGATACACCTTCGTCGAGGTCAGCGCACCGGGCGGCAGGGCGAACGTCCAGGTGCCCGACGAGGAGCCGACGAAGGCCGCCGGCAGGAACACCGGCGAGCCGGACGCGAAGTTGGCGCCGTCCCACCACGTCGTGGAGACGACGACCTCGGCCAGCGCGACGGTGACGCCGCCGCCGGCGATGCCGGTCTCGTATTGGCGCGAGGCGTTGCACAAGGCCGGATTGAGCGAGCAGAAGCGGTCCTCGGCCGAGCCGCGGATGGTCACCGCCGCGGAGGAGACGAACGCCCCCGTGTTCGGCCAGAGGATCGCGCTCGTCGGCGTGCTCCGGTCGACCACGAACGAGTAGGTGGAGATCGCCGTCTCCGCGTTGTTCGCCGCGTCGACGCCCTGCGAGTTGACGTCGAAGCGGTAGCCGTCGGTGAAGGTGCCGGCCGGGAACGGGAACGACCAGGGGTTGAGGCCGGTCAGGCCGGTGTTGGAGAACGCCGGGCTCGCCGTCCAGGTGCTGGAGAACAGGTCCCAGAACTCGCCGGTCGAACGGGCCAGGCGCAGGCGCACGTCCACGACGCCGGAGGGCTCGTTGGCCGGGAAGGCGTCCTGGGCGGTGCCGGTGACCGTGGCCGGAGCGAAGCTGAGCAGGGCGGCCGGCGCCGTGACCGCGGTGACGGGCGGGGTGTTGTCGTAGACGAACGGGCGGGCCGGCGTGCCGTCGGCGTTCTGGTCGGCGTCGAGCTGGGCGGTGGACGGAAACGCGCTGACGTTGCCCGCGTTGTCGGTCGCGCGCACCCACAGGCGCATGGCCTTCGACTCGGCGGGCGCCATCGGCGGGAAGGCCTGGCTCCAGTTGAAGGTGCCGGTCACCGTGCGCCACTGCGAGTACTTGGTGCCGCCGTTGGTGTCGTAGTCCGTGGCGAAGACGCCCGACGTCCCGCCGTTCCAGTACGCCTCGGCCGTCTGCAGCTTGAGCAGGATCTGCACCGACTGGAGGCCGGAGGCGCCGCGCGTCTCGTCCGTCGCGGTGCCGAGAATCTGGCCGAGCGCGGCGGCGTTCAGATAGGCGCCGTAGGCCGGGCCGGTGATCGTCGCGGTCGGGGCCTGCGTGTCGTAGCGGAACGCCGCGCCGGAGCCGGCCGGGGTCGGGTTCTGCTGGATGTTCGTCGCCTGGTCGAGCGTCACCGACACCACGCGGTAGGTCGCGCTCGACTCGAGCATGCCGGCGGGCACGGCGGTGGACCAGGCGAGCGAGCCCAGGCCCTGCACCGGCGTGCTCGACACCTGGGTCCACGCCGGGCTCGGCGGAGCCGGCGGCGGGTCCGCGATCGCGGAGTCGAAGGCGCCCGTGCCCCAGTTCCACCAGCCGATCTGGGCCGTGCCGCCGTCCGTGTGGCGGATGGCCATGTAGTTGCGCAGGACGCCGGACGGATTGGCGCCCGGGTCGACGCCGGCGCCGGAGAACTCGGTCAAGGCGTTGACGGCCGAGCCGTTGACCGGGACCGAGACCGTCGACGTCGGCCGCGCGATGTCGTACTTGAACGGCTGGGTCTGGCCCGCCGCCGAGGCGCCGGGCAGCATGCCGACGGAGAAGTTCACGGTGTTGCCCGCGACGTCGCGCGCGTACACGAACACCGAGAAGTTGACGCCGTCTCCGCCCGCGTTGAGGCGGGCCTGCAGCTCGGGCACCGAGTACTGCCAGCCCGTCCCGCCCGAGTAGACCTGGGTCGACCAGGCCACGGTGGTCTGGCTGGTCGTGAAATCGCGCGCGGCTTCGTTCCACCAGACGTTCTGCGCGGCGCCGGAGGAGATGCCGAGCCAGACCTGCGCGACCCCGGAGGCGCCGGAGCCCGAGTCCGAGATCGAGCCGTAGGTGTAGGTGCTCACGCGCGCCGACTCGGCGTTGTTCGAGTACGGCGGATTCGCGGGCGGACTGCTCGGGAACGCGATCGAGAGAGCCGGCGGGGTCACGTCGTAGTTGATGCCGTAGACCGGCACCGGCGTCTGCTGCTGGCCGACCAGGTCGGTGGCGCGCACGAAGAGGTAATAGCGCTCGTTGTCCGCGAACGCGCCGGTCAGATCGGAGTAGGTCCAGTTGCTCCCCGCCAAGGTCGCCGTGGTCCAATACGGCGTCGTGAACGTATAGGAGGAACCGGTCCAGTCGGGCCCCGTCGCCGGGTTCGTGGTGATGCGGATCTCGACCTTGTCGGTGCCCGCGAGCGAGCCGTCATGCGTGCCGGACAGGGAGCTGAGGGCGTTGTAGTAGCCTCCGTCCGTCACGCTCGTCATCGTGGAGACCGGCGGCGTGCCGTCGACGATGAACGAGGTGATCGGCGTGAAGGCCGACAGGTTGCCCGTCGACGCCGAGACGGTGCCGTCCGCCAGAACCGAGGCGTCGTGGACGCGGGCGCGCGTGTAGTAGACCTTGTCCCCCGCCCAGCCGTACTGCGCCGCGGTGGGCACCAGCGGCAGGCTCCAGGACGTCCCGTTGGCCTGGACCGAGGCCACCGACGCCGTGAACGTGGAGCCGTTCCAGTAGTAGCTGGTGGGATCGATCAGGTACCACAGCTGGACGTCGACGCCCGAGATCAGCAGGCCGGCGGACGTGCCGCCGACGAGCGGATCCGAGGCCGTGCCCTGCACGCCGACCGCGGCCGCGCCGGCCGCCGTGTAGGCCGTCAGGCTCGGCTGCGAGACGCCCGCGGACGGAGCGTCCTTGTCGATCAGGATCGTGAACGAGGAAGCGGCCGCGGTGAAGACGTTCTGCGTGTTGCCGGCCACGTCGCGCGCGCGCACCGCGACGGTGTACACGCCGCTGATCAGGGCCGCGTCCAGGTTGGCGTTCGTGTACGTGAAGGTCGCGACGCCGGGCGAGGACTCGTAGAAGCCCGTCGCCGCCAGCCAGGTCGGAGCGGCGGCGCCGAAGTTGGTGCCGTTGAAGTAGAAGCCGTTGGACTGCCGCTGGACTTGGATCTCGACGGTCTGCACGCCCGACGGCGAGCTGTTGGAGTCGCCGAGCTTGGGATTCGGATCGCGCGCGGTGCCCGAGATCGTCGGCAGGCTGTTGATGATGACCCCCTGCACGGGGACCGTCATCGTCGCCGTCGGCAGCGAGATGTCGTAGCGGAAGACCGCGCCGACGCCCGTGCCGGCGTTGCCGGCCTTGTCGGTCGCGAACAGGTTCGCGCGGTACTGGTAGCCGTCCTCGAACATCTGCTCCGACGTGAGGTAGGTCGTCGTGTACGTGAACAGGCCGCCGCCCTGATCGGACGCGATGAGATTGTCGCCGGGGGGCGCGACGAAGGTCGAGGCGTTGACCGCCCACTCGCGCGCGTCCTTCATGCGGATGACGCGGTAGTACACGCTGGCCGAGTTCAGGCTGTTCGGCTGGGACGGCGCCGAGGGATCGGAGACGTTTCCGGACAAGGCCGCCAGCGAGCCGGCGCGGTGCGCGGGAGACGTCGGCAGCGAGACGGAGTTGACGGGTGCGGACGAGTCGATGACGAAGGTCTCGGTGGCCAGCACGCCGGAGCAGCCGCCCTCGACGCCGTTGCAGACGCGCAGGTCGACGGTGTAGTTCTGGTTGACGCGCCAGGAGCCGCCGAACGCGTAGAGGTACTCGCGCGTGCCCACGTTGATCAGCGAACCCGTCGGGCTCGTCACCCAGGTGCTGATCCCGATCCAGCCCGCGCCGGGCGCGTTGTTGTCGTAATACAGGTTGCTGTCGGTCTCGCGGATGCGCACCTGCGCGTGCGTGTTGCCGTTGGCGGTGCCGGTGATCGTCGTCAGGACCGTCGGCTGATAGAACGGATAGCTCGCGTCGGCGATCGAGGGCCTCACGATGACGCCGTTGGCGCCGGGCGCGACGATGCGGATGCGCACGTGGTTGGAGTTGGACGCGGCCGCCGCCGTCCACGGCTCGAGGTTGTTCACCGCGTCGGTCGAGCGCACGATGACGTGGTAGAAGACGCCGACCGTCCAGGCCGTGACGGCGTTGGTGTTGTAGGTCCACGCGCCGCCGGTCGTTTCGAACCAGGTCGGAGCCCCCGTGAACGTGCCCGAGCCGGTCAGGTCGGTCAGACACTTCGTCTGATCGGGCGAGCCCGCGTTGTCCTGACAGATCATGAGGAAGGTCTTGCCCAGGCCCGAGCCCGTGTCCGACGCGTTGCCGCTGATCGACGCCACCGGCGCCGTGATGTCGCTGTTGTGGACGGGATCGGTGATGACGGTGACGGGCGCGGCCTTGTCGACGCGCACGCAGCGCGTGCCGCCGTTGGAGAGCGCGACGCTGTTGCAGTCCGCCGGCGTGGCCGGGACCTCGGTGTTGGGCTTCCAGACGAAGCCCGAGGTGACCGCCGCGTCCTTGCCGCGCACGCGGATGCGGTAGGTGTTGCCCGTGAGCATGGTCTCCCACAGGCCGCCGCCGACCCCGATCTGCGTGTCGAGCGTGTAGCTCGACGCGACGACGGTCATGGTGCGGAAGGCGCCGGGCGTGCCGCAGGTCGCCGCGAAGGCGCCGGCGCCGTTCCAGCAGAGACCGCTGGACGTGTCCTGGATCTCGACCTCCTCGGCGCAGATGTTGCGGGAGCCGCCCGGCCACACGCCGGGACCGCCGGACATCGCGCACGCGTTGTCGGAGCCCTGGCCGGGGCCGGACGCCGGCAGGTCGTAGGCGTTGGTGATGATGAACGGCATGTTGAAGCCGGTGTGCGAGGAGTACCACACGTTGTTCGTCGTGGTGGAAGGCACGACGAGGGTCGAACTCGGGGCCTGGACTTCCCACTGGAACACGCCTTTCAGCGCGACGGAGGAGCTGACGTTGGTGTAGGTCGACACGACGGCGTCCTGGCCCCAGACGTAGAGCGAGTACGTCTCGGTGGAACGCGCGTTCCAGAAAAGGCCGGATTGGCTGCCCAGCGGCGTGAGCGACCAGTTGTTGCCCGAGAAGGAGGTGATGACGGGGTCGGCGCGCGTCGCCGACCAGCCGCCGAGCGTGAACCACAGGTTGTCGCTCATGCGCTGGACGCCGACGCCGACCTGGAAGATGCCGGCCGGATCCTTGCCGATCTGATTGAGCTCGTCGACCACCAGCCCGGTGATCGCGTTCGGCAGGTCGGCCGAATCGCCGAAGGTCGTGCCGGAGGCGATGCTGATGCCCGAAATCGTCGGCGTCGAGGTGTCGTACTTGAAGTTCCAGTCGTACACCGTGAGATTGCCGGCGATGTCGGTGATCTCCCAGTGCATGGAGTAGTTCTGCGACTCCTGCCAGGGAATTCCCGTCGCCAAAGCCACCTGGAAGTTCGGCGTGGTCGTCGAGGTCGCGTTGTTCCAGTAGTAGGTCACCTCGGGATTCTGGAAGACCCACGAGGAGGGATTGAGGCGGTCGAACTGGGTCAGGCCCGCGACGCCGTTGTAGCGCAGGTTGAAGCGGGCGTTGGCGATGCCGGAACCGGTGCCGTCGTTGAGATGCAGCCGGATCGACTGGAGCGGGTTGGTCGACTGATACAGTCCGACCGAGGAGTTCGTGCCGATCACCACGGAGGAGCTGCTCAGAGAGTCCGTGCTGATGAGGACCCGGGAGACGACCGGCGGAGTGTTGTCCAGGCGCAGATACAGGCGGTGCCGGGGCGAGACGGCCGTGCCCGTGGAGTTGCCCGCGCCGTCCGCCGCGTACACCTCGATGCGGTAGGTGAGGCCGTCGTTGAAGATCCCGTTCATGCCGGAGAGATCCCAGTTCCACGGATCGGAGGCGTCGGCGGCCGACAAGGTCTGCGTGAACTGCTTGTAGGAGCTGTCGGAGGTGAAGCCGTTGCCGGAGGCGTTGACATAGCGATTGATGTTGGGAGCCTCCGCGGCGCCGGGCAGGAGCTCGACGATGCGCACGAAGATGTGCTGCGGATCCAGCGCGTCGGAGACGTTGTCGCGGATGAGGCCGGAGAGCGACGTGAAGTTCGTCACCCACGTGGCCGTTCCGGAGCTCGTCGCCAGCCCGGCCGGGAAGGTGACGGTGACCGTGGGCTTCTGCGTGTCGTAGACGAACACGGTATAGCCGGACGTGCCGCTCGTCGAGGTGTTGACCGTGCGGCCGGCGGCGTCCTTGGAGAATGCCGAGACGGCGTATTTGTGCCCGTTCTCCCATTGCGGGAGCTTGATCGACGAGGCGTTGTCGATCACCGCTCCGACCGTGCCGACTTGGCCGGAAGCGAAGATGGTCTGCGGCGTGTAGTTGTTCGCGCCCACCGGCCCGGTCGCGAGCCACACCTGCTGATCGGCGACGTGCAGCACGCCGGCGGTCGTGAAAGCGACCCAGGTATCCGTCGAGCCGGTCGGAATGCCGATGTCCTGGATCATGATGCTGCTGACGAGCACGCCCGTGCCGGCGTCCGCAAACAAGTAGTTGATAGCCGTAATGGAATTCGTCGCGCCGGTGACCGTCGGGAAGGCGAAGGGAGCCACTTGCGTCGCCGTCGGCGCGAAACGGTCGAGGTTGACCGCGACGGTGGAGATCTTGGAGGGGTTGTACGGGTCGCCGATGCCGCCGTCTCGCGTCTGGGCGCGCACCGCGAACTCGTACGGGCCGTCGTCCGGGATGTTGTTCGCGTCCGACGTGTTGAACGGGAAGTTGTAGTAGGTGGCGGGCGACGCCAGCGCCACCTTGTTCCAGCGCGACTCATCATCCGCGAAAGACGCGGTCATCGTGTTGCCCGTCGCGTTCCAAGACTTTCCGGTCGCCAGGTGGGTGATGCGCACCGCCACCGAGCTCACCGCCGTCTGGCCCGCCTCGAAGCCGCCCGCGCTGAAGCCGACGTTGCCGGCGACGAAGGCGAGGCCCAGGTTGTTGCCGGAGGCGGGGCTGGTGATCGAGGCGGTCGGGACGGTGATATAGAAGGTTCCGGCGTTCGACAGCGCCGTGCCGGAGGACGGGTTCGTCAGCAGGATCGTGTACTGTCCGGGCTGGGCGACCGTGGAGGCGCGCACGTACGCCGAGACCACGGTGCCGCCGGAGTACACCATCGAGGCGACGCGGATCTCGGGCTCGATGTAGCCGTCGGAGTCTCGCTGAAACTGGATTCGAACGGTGTTCGCGCTCGGCACGATGGTTCCGGTGTTGCCGGTCCAGTTCATGAACCCCGAGCCCGTCAGGCGCACGACGCGGCTGAGATTCTGCGTCCCGTCGTTATTGAGGATGGTGCCGGCGGAGACGAAGGCGTTCGGCAGGGGATCCTGCTGGCCGTTGCCGTTGTCGCTGACGCTGGTCAGCGACGGAGGATTGAGCCGGAAAGGCAGCGAGACGTTCGAACCCGCGCCGCCGTTGCGATCGAAGCGCGCCGGAACCTCCTGGCCGTCGCCGAGGATGATGCGCATATCGTAGTCGAAGCCCGCGTTGACGTAGGTCGAGAGCACGATGGAGGCGCGCATCGAGGTCTTCCCGATATAGGTGACCGAGGTGACCGTGATCTCCGTCTGGGTCTCGGAACTGGCGAGGATCTGGAAGCGCGGGGTCGGCGTCGAAGCGCCGGTCACGAACTCGAAGTTCGTGCCGGCGATGATCACGTCGTAGTTGGGCTGGGTCAGGAAGGCGTTGAAGGCTGCCGCGGTGCTGACGTTGGTCACGCTCGGGATCGCGAACGTCGAGGTGATGATCTTGTCGAAGTAGACCTTGTCCACGTCCGACCACATGATCGGCATCGGCTCGTTGCGCTCGCCCCAGAAGCCGAGCTTGGGGTTGTTGAGCTCGACGCCGGTGCGGAAGACGCGGGTCGTGTCGCAGCCCGAGGCCAGGGCGGTCGCGGTCGAGCGGCACGCCATATAGTGGAGCTCGGTGCGGCCGGTGCTGACGTAGGCGATATAAATGTCATTGGTGACCCAGGACTGGTTCTTCTTGGTCAAGGAGACCGCCGGCTCGTACAGTGGCAGCCCGCCCGCGCCGGAGGTGCCGCGCGTATCGAGATCGAAGGCCGCCGTCACGGTTCCCTGGGCGGTGCGTCGGCGGTAGGCCAGGTCGCCGTTCTGGTTGACGTAGGCGAAATGCGTGATGCTCGTGCCCTCTTCGTTGATGGACGAGACGCCCCAACCCTCGTTCTCATCCGTGGCGGTCAGCTGGTAGACCGCGCCGTTCATGTTCGCGTCGGTGGCGATCGCGGTCACGTCGCGGCTGGTGTGGCCGAGGGTGATGAAGGCCGCGTCGGCGTTGGAATCGGCCCCCGTGGTCAGGTTGTCGTTGCGCGCGACCAGAAGGACCCGGCCGTTGACGCCGTCGCGCGAAGGGGTCATCGTCGGGCCGGCGACGATGTCGAGCGTATTGTCCGTGTTCGCGCCGGTCGCTTCGTGACAGTACGTGTAGACGTTGATCGGCGCGACGCCGCCGGTGTCGTGGTAGCCGGTGACGTCCATCGTCAGGTTGGTCGTGACGATGGCGCCCGCGGCATCGTAGACGCCGCCGTTGTTGCGGTTGGTGTCGGCCGCCACGGCGACGAAGCGAGAGGACGCCGTCGTTCCGGAGGAATAGACGATCAGGGCGGAGTGGCGGGCCAAGGGGTCCCACGTCTGGTTGCCGCCGTTGCTGACGTTCTGACAGGTGTTGGCGCGGACGGTCATACGCTGCTGGCGGATCGTCGAGTTCCAGGTGATGGAGCCGTCGGCCTGCGGCGTGCCCCAGCGGATGAAGAGCAGGTCGCCGCTGGTGTCGCCGGTGCGGCCGTTGGTGGTCGAGCCGCCGCCGCTGCCCTGCACGCCGAGGGCGTCCGCGGCGGCCACGTAGATGCGGTTGAGGTCGGGCGCGTACCAGATGCTGGCGAAGGACCAGGCGGCGTTGGGCGCCGTCTGCAGGAAGGGGATCGCGTCGGCCTGCGTGGTCCAGTTGCCCGAGTCGTCCTTGGCCGACCAGTCCTGGCCGTCCTTCGACCAGCGCCACACGACGCGGTCGGAGTTGACCGACTTGAAGAACGCCCAGTAACCGCGGCCGGGGACGTAGAGCACGTTGCGCTGGCCCACGTAGGCCGTGTTCGCGCCGCCCGTGCCGAGAGTGCGGGTCGCCGCGTCGGCGCTGTACTGCGGGCGCAGGCCGGTCACAGCAGCGAGGGCCGCCGCCGCCAGGAGCCGGCGCCAGGAGATCTTACGCACCCGTCAGTCTCCTCAGCGCGGCCTTGGCCTTCTTGGCGACTTCGGGAGAGGAGTCTCCGGAGGCCGCCTTCAAGCCCGCAACCGCCTTGGGCGAGCCCTTGCCGGCGAAACCGACGGCCTCAGCCGCCTGAGCGCGCACGCCCGGATGAGGGTCCTTGAGAGCGGCGAGCAGGTCTACCAGGGCCCCCGCGGCTCCGGCGCCGAGCTTGCCGGCGGCGGCCGCGCAGTACACGCGCGCCTCGTCCTCCCCCTCCCGAGCGCAGGAGCCGAGGTCGCGCGCATGCTTGGAGGCGCCGGGGCCGGCGATCTTGAAGGCGGTCATCGCGCAGGAGACGCCGGCGCGGGGGTTTTTCTTCGCGCAGGCCGCGAGGGCAGGCAGACGCTCCTGGTCCTGGGCGCCGAGCAGCTGGAACAGGGCGCCGCCGGCGGCCGCGCCGGCCTGCTCGTCGTCCAGCAGCTCCAGCACCGCCGGGATGGCGGGGCGGCCCATGCGCAGGACGACCTTCATGCCGGCGTCGCGCCGGGCCCCGACCCCGTAGACGAGCAACGCGCCGACCATGGCCTTGTCGGCCCGGCCCATGACCGCCTTCGCGGCTTTCTGCGTCGCGGGGTCCTGGCTGCGCAAAGCCGAGATCAGTTCCTTCGGGGTCTTCAGGCTGACCTCGGAGTGCGGCGCCGGCGGGTAGACGCTCTGCGCGCGCGCGCGTATGGACAGAGCGGCCAAAGACAGCACGGCGCACGCCAAACCGAGCCGCGCCCGCGAGGGCACGGCGCGGTTTCGCGCGCGCGCGTAATAGGAAGAGACCACAGACGCGACCCGCTCCAGGGTAGACATCGGACCCTCTATAGTGCGGTTATCCGGCTGGGGGCGGGTGACGGAATTGTTTCCGGGACCGGTCCCTGACGACCTTCGTATTTAGGTAGGGGGGGTTGGCGAAGGTCTTAACAACGGAGGACTTCGATGGAGCTCTGCGGAGAACGGACGAAGGCGAGGCGGGAGGAGGCCCGACAACGGTAGACGACGGTCGCGGCGGCCAGGCCTAGCAGGGCGCAGTACAGCACGGCCAGCTTCGGCTTGCCTCCCGGCAAGGCCGCCGTCAAATCCGGGATCCGGAACAGCTCCCCCGCGAGCCGCCACGCGGCGGCGGCCTCGGCCAGCAGCTCGAGCGCGGCGAACACGGCCTTGGCCTTGGGCAGGGCGGACGTGAAGGCGTTTTCCCCCGCCCGCTTGACCGAGACGGCCTTGAGGTCGGCCTGGACCTGCTCCCGAGTCACGGGCCGGCCCTGCTCGTCGCGCACGTCCAGGCCCCAGGCGTTCTCCACCGCGACGCGGGGATCGACGCCTTGAGCGGCGAGGCCGACCGGGGTCTCGGCCATGGCCCGCAGGGAGACCGTCAGGAGGGCCAAAAATAGGCCCGGCCCCACCAACCATCGAACCCCTCTGTCCCGTCGATGGCTAGCTGAGGCCGAGCGAAATCCGTCCGTCACGCCAGAGATCAGCATGTTTGGTTTCGGTAGCCAGGCGACCTCGGACGCCCGAGGCCCTTCGCTTTGCGCCCCACCCTCGCGGATGGTTTGCCGGTTTGTCGTTCCAACTCGCGACACTCGCAGTATAGCAGACGCGTTTGCGTTGTCAAGACCCATGGCCTTGACAATCGCATTCCTCGTCGGCGAAACCGTCGTTTTCCGGGTGTCCATTTTGGATGAACGCAAAGTGCCGAAACAGCCGCAAAAACGTGCCGGGCGTCGGGCCCCGGGACTATAGCAAAAGCGAGGCGCCCGTCCAGGTTGATTCCCCGGACGGGCGCCTCGGCGGTCTCAGTTCAGCCCCAGAGGATCTTGGGGTCGCGGACGATGGTCTGCTCGCGGCTCTGGCCCACGGAGACGATGGCGATCGGCACGCCGAGCTTCTTCTCGACGGCCAAGACGTACTCCCGGGCGCCGCGAGGAAGGTCGGACCACTTGCGGGCCTTGCTCAGGTCCCCGGAGAAGCCCGGGAAGCTCTCGTACACGGCCTCGACCTCGAGCTGATCGCGGCGGGAGACCGGGAATTCGGTCAGCTTCTTCTTGCCGAGCTTATAACCCACGCAGACCTTGATGGGGTGTACGCCGGTGAGGGTGTCCAGCTTGGTCATGGTCAGCGAGGTCATGCCGTTCATGCGGATGGCGGCCTTGAGCTGGGGCACGTCGAGCCAGCCGATGCGGCGGGCGCGGCCGGTGGTGGTGCCGTACTCCTTGCCGACCTCGCGGACGTAGTGGGCCACGTGTCCGTCGATTTCCGTGGGAAACGGCCCCAAGCCGACGCGGGTGGTGTAGGCCTTGGTCACGCCCATGACGGCCGTGATGGCCGTCGGGCCGATGCCCGCGCCCGCGCAGGCGCCCCCGGCGACGGGGTTGGAGGACGTCACGAACGGATAGGTGCCGTGATCCAAATCGAGCATAGAGCCCTGCGCGCTCTCGAGGAGCAGCTTCTTGCGCTTCTTGACCGCCCCGTCGAGGAGGAGCGACACGTCGGCCGCGAAGGGCGCCAGGAAGCGGCGCTGGCGGTCGTAGTCTTTGAAGACCTCCTTCTCGATCTCCTTAAGAGGCTTCACCTTGGCGAGCTCGGCGGCGCGAACTTTGAGATTCTTGCGGACCAGTTTTTTAAACTGCTCCGGGTCGAGGAAGTCGGCCACGCGGATGCCGATGCGGGCGACCTTGTCCTCGTAGCAGGGGCCGATGCCGCGCTTGGTGGTGCCGATGCCGCGCCCCCCCTCTTCGCGCAGCGTGTCGACGTAGATGTGGTAGGGCAGGATCACGTGGGCGGCGAGACTCAGGAACAAGCGTCCACGCACCCGGATGCCGCGCGACTCCAGCATCTTCACCTCTTTGATGAAGGCGTTCGGGTCGACGACGACGCCGTTCCCGATGACGCTGCGGCATCCCTTGGCCAGAATTCCCGAAGGGGTCAAATGCAGCGCGTACTTCTGCCCGCCGAACACCACGGTATGGCCGGCGTTGTTGCCGCCCTGGTAGCGCGAGACCCAATCGGCCTGAGAGCCCAGGTAATGAACGATCTTGCCCTTCCCTTCGTCGCCCCACTGGGCGCCCACGACCACGAGTGCCGGCATGCGTTTACCTCAACCTTTGAAAAATCTCTTCCACCACGACCCGTCGGCGCGTCCCGAGGCGGCGCCGCGCGCCGCCTTGAGCCGCCTGTCTCCGGTGACGACCGCGTCGCCCGCGACTCCGACGGCGAAGCGCACCCTGGCCAGCGTCCCCGCCGGGCTCGACTCGATCGCCTCCACCGGCACCTCGATGGGCACCGGACCGGAGGCCGTCAGGCCGCC
>CAZJTG010000003.1:11571-42277 GCA_964548865.1 uncultured Solibacteraceae bacterium | reverse complement strand
GGACGAACGGCGCCGGCAAGAGCAGCCTCCTCGGTGAGCTCCTCCGGCGGTCGAGCGGTGTACGTCTGGGAGTGGGTGAGTGACTGGTATCGACCCGATTACTACGCCACGCTCGCCGCGTCAGGCGTCGCGGTGAACCCCAAGGGGCCCGCCGACTCGTACGATCCGGACGAGCCCGGCGCGAAGAAACGCGTGCAGCGCGGCGGCGCGTTTCTCTGCACGAACCAGTACTGTTCGCGGTACCTGGTCGGCACTCGAGGCAAAGGCGAGGTATCGACGGCCAGCAATCACGTCGGCTTCAGGACGGTGAAGTAACAGGGTCTCGCGCTCTGCGGGCGGCCAGGCTAATGAGTCAGCCCGTAGATCAGATAATTGATCGCGAACTTGTAGGCTTCATTCGACGGCGCGACGTCGTACAGCGTCCGGCCCGAGTGCTCCATGTAGTCGCCGATATCGATGTTGTAGTTGATCACGACTTTCAATCGATTCGACGGGTCCTCGGCATCGTGGATGCCATAGAACTCACCCATCAGCCCCATCTCGCCCAGTCGGCCTGGATACGGCACCTTGAGTGTCTTGATCGGGAAGAACGTGTTGAAGATCGGATGCGAGATGTCGAGCCGGTCGATCGTCACTCCCGGCAGCACCTTGCGCATCGCCATTTCGAACACCGCCCACTCTTCCGGGAAGTGGAAGTCGTCCACGATGAGGAAGCCGCCCTTGTCGAGATAGGTCTTGAGGCCCGCCGCTTCCTCGTCTGACGGATACCAGTAGCCGGGCTCTGACAGATACGCGACGGGAAACTTCAGGAGATCGGGGTTGTCCATCCGGAACACGTTGTTGCGTTCCTGTTGCGCCCTGAGGGTCGTCAGCGCCTGAAGGACGCGGCCGAGGTTGCTCTCCATCTCGGGCCAGTCCGCCGCCCAACCGCCATAGCGATCGTAGGAAAGGCGCGCCAGCGTGAACTGGCTGTCGTACGGGGCGGGGCGCATGGCAGCCACCATCGACGAGCGAAACCCGCCGCGTCGCTGTGCACCCAGCACTGGCCCCAGCACCAGGAACAACAGCACCGCTGCCGCCAGGACCCGTTTCATGAATGCCCCATTCTAGACCGAGGGCCCACTGCTGCTATCGCGCCAGCAGGATCCCGGCGACGCCCACGAGCGCGACCAGCAGGACGCCCGGTAGCGCGAAGCGGAGCCAGCGTCCGTAGTCCACCCTGGCGGCCAGCAGCATCGCCAGCAGCGCGCCGTTCGACGGCACGATCATGTCGAAGAGGCCGGCGCCCGTCTGGTAGGCGAACACCGCGGCGTCGCGTGGCAGGCCGATGAGGTCGCTGAGCGGTGCAAACACCGGCATCGTGAGCACCGCCTGGCCGCTCACCGACGGTACCGGCACGTGCAAGATGGTGTGGATCGGGATCATGAGCAGCGCGGACACCTGGCCCGGGAATCCGGACAGGGGCGTTGCGAGGGAGTAGAGAATCGTGTCGAGCACCTGACCGTCGTTGAGCGTCAGGCTGATCGCGCGCGCGACGCCGATGAAGAGACTGGCCGCGAGCATGCCCTCCATCGCCTTCAGAAACGCTGCGGCGGATCCGGACACCGAGAGTCCGGAAACGACACCGATCGCGAGTCCGGACACGAGAAACAGGCCGGAGAGCTCGTTGAACTCCCAATCCAGGTTGATCACGCCGTAGACGTAGGGCACGAACGGCGCGATCGCCAGGCCGAGCAGCACGAAATCGCGTCGCGACGCGCGCGCCGGCCCCCGCTCATCAATCAAGGGCCGCACGTCGTCTTTTTGCGACATGACGATCGTCCAGGCGATCCAGACGGCGACCGCGGCGGCGAGCAGGGAGAAGCGCAAGCCGGGCTGCGACATCGCGGGCAGGCCGGCGAATTTGAGCGCGATCGCGGTTTGAAACGGATTCGTTGGTCCGAACGCTGCGCCGACCACCGCGGCGCCGAGGCTCATGGCAAGCGCGGTCAGCGCGCCGAAGCCCAACCGCACGCTCAGCACGAGCAGCACCGGCACGAGCGCGATGATTTCTTCGTGCAGGTTCTCGAGGGCGCCAAGCGTCGCGAAGCCCAGACTCACGAGAATCACGACCCGATGGCGGCGTGTGCTCCATCCCACGAGTGCGCCGACGAGCCGGCCCAGAGCGCCTGTCGCCTCGAGCAATCCGAACGCGCCGCCAACGAACAGCACGACGAGGATCACATCCGCGCCGGCCACGACACCGCGCGGCACAGCCAGCAGCGCGCCCATGACGCCGACTGGTGTCTGGTCCACGCGGGCGTAGGTACCCGGAACGACGACGGATCGGCCGGTGGCGGGATCCTCACGACGGTCGTACTTGCCGGCGGGTACCACCCACGTCAGCGCGACCGCGACCGCGACGCAGCCGAGCAGAAGCACCAGGGGGTGGGGAAGTTTCACAGAGGGCGTAAGTTACCCCAGAACGGGCTGTCGAGAAGGTCCTGGACGCGTGCGCAAAAAAAAACAGGGTTCAGAGCTGCGAGCCCTGAACCCTGAACATCGAACTCTGAACCAGCGAAACCTAGCCCTTGGTCATCGAGAAGCCGGTGACGACCGCTTCCGTGTTGTGGCCGAAGCGGAGTCCGTAGACGCCGTCGGTGGACTTCAGCTTGCCCGCGCCGACGACGGCGGCTTTGTCGTAGCTGCCCACGACCGTGCCGTTGACGGCGCACTCGATCTTGTCGCCCTTCACGGACAGCGCGACTTCCTGCGCAACCGACTCGCCCGGCGCGACTTTCTTGATGGCGGCGTTGGCCTCCGGGCGCGGTGCGCTCACGCGGAACGACGCCGGACCGAAGCCGCGCACGATGAACGTTCCGTTGCCGTAGGCCGAGCAGTAGAGGAGGCTCATGTTCGGCGTGTCGAGGTCGTTGCCCGCGATCATGATGCCGTACGGATGCGGATGGCTGTTGAGACCCTGGAACTTCGGTTCCATGAAAGTTGCCTTGACCGTGTAGTTGCCGGACGCGACGTTCTTCGGGTTCCAGTACGTCACGGCCGGACCCGTCGTGATGTGAAAGCCCTTGCCCTCGGCCATGAACTTGGCGTCCTTCAGCGTCAGGCCGGTGTTCTCTTTCGAGTCATCGACCTTGCCCGTCCAGCCGGCGACGGTAATGCCGCCGCCCGCAACGCCCTTGCTGGCGTCCTGGGCCTGGGCAAATGGATTGGCCGCGAGAAGAGCGATCGCGGCAGCACACGTAACTCCGTACACAACTCGCATAGGGGATCCTTTCGGGTCAGAAGTCTGAACGCCTAATGTAACTCAGATGGGGTTCGGGGAGCCGGGTTCAGGGGGCGGGTTCGGATGGCTGGTTCAGGGTCCCCGCCAGGGTTCGGGCCAGGGACACTCCGTCCTCGAGGGTTCGCACCTCTCCATCGAGCTGTCGATCGTAGATTTGCCTCAGGATCTCACCCATCCTGGGGCCCGGCCGGACGCCGAGCTCAAGGAGGTGCCTCCCCAGCACGATGGGCGGAGGGGCCTGGTGCTCAACCCCCAGGGCGCGGGCGCGCTCCAGAAACCAGTCCATCGCCGAACAGTCGAACGTGCCCGTCCTGCCGTGGCAATCCGCCTTCGCGAAGAGGGCGAGCAGTTCGAGATCGACCTTCTGCGCCAGCCGCCGGAACGCGCCGTCGCTCACAGGGGCCGGCGACTTCTTGAACGCGCTGGGCTTGAGGTGGTGCGCGACCAGGCCGAGGACGGCTCGACGGACGTCGTAGCCGTCCATGCTGTGCACGTTCCAGCGATCGAGGAGCGCAGCCGCGGGCGCGACGCCGCCCTCCTCATGGCCGGGCGATCGGATTCGCCCATCCACGAACGCCGTGGTCGCCGGCTTGCCCAGGTCGTGACACACCGCGCCAAGCATCATCGCCACCGCCGGACCGCGGTCGAGACCCTCGATGCGCTTACGGGCCTCGTCGATCACCATGAGCGTGTGAATCCAGACGTCGCCTTCGGGATGCCACTCGTGCTCCTGCGGGCAATCGATCAAGGCGTCGAGTTCCGGCCAGTAGCGCTTGACGATGCCGAGGTCGCGGGCGAGCGTGAAGCCGATCGACGGCCGGGCGGCTCGCAGAAGCAGTTTCTCGATCTCGCCCCACACGCGCTCGGATGGCAGGTCGTCGAGCGCGATGCCGGCGAGGAGCGCGCGCGTCTCCGCGTCCACTGTGAGATCGAACCTTGCGGCGAACTGGAGGGCCCGCAGCACCCGAAGGCTGTCGTCAGCAAACCGTTCGGGATCGACGACACGGAGCCGACGGGCGGCCAGGTCGCCGGCGCCTTGAAACGGATCGATGACATCGCCGCTGAGCGGATCGCGCGAGATCGCATTGATCGTGAAGTCGCGCCGACGGGCGGCGTCCTCAAACGACAACGCGGGATCGCCTTCGACGACGAACCCCTTGTGCCCGCGGCCGGCCTTGGAGTCGCGTCGCGGCAGCGAGACGTCGAGATCTCCGATCTTATAGACCGCGAAGCTCTCGCCGACGAGATTGACGCGGCCGAACGTGTCGAGCAGCGCGCGCAGGTCCGCCGCCGCCACGCCGAACACTTCCATGTCGAAGTCCTTCGGGGTGCGGCCCAGCAACTCGTCTCGAACGCAGCCGCCGACGAGCACGGCACGGCCGCCGCGAGCGCGAACCGCATCGGCGATGGTACCGACGAGCCGTCGCACGTCGATCGCGTCAGTCACTGGCTGGGTCCCTCGCGACGTGCGGCCGCCGCCGGCCGAACCGCCGCATGAAGCGATCGACGAGCGCCGGCGAAATGGCGTTGGCCAGGCGGAGCAGGCGCGCAGGCCAGAACGGAAAGACCTCGCCGCGCGGATTCGCGACACACCGCGCCACCAGGTCCGCCACGGCGGCCGCGTCCTGCCGGGGCCCTTTGCCTTCCACGGCGTGGCCGAACGAGCGGTGCATCGCGGCGTGAAAGTCGGTGCGCGTCGAGACCGGATAGACGATCGACGCGCGCAGGCCTGAGCCCAGGAACTCGGTGCGCAGCGCCTCGATGAAGCCCACCTGCGCGGCCTTCGTCGCCGAATAGACGCTCATGCCCGACACGCCGCGGAGGCCGGCTACAGATGAAATCACGATGACATGACCGGATCCCTGCGTTCGGAAGGCCTCGTGGGCCGCGTGTGCCGCGTAGAGTGTGCCAAGGATGTTCACGTCGACCAGGCGCCTGGAAACACCGGGCGTCGATTCGGCGAGCGTACCGTGGAACCCGATCCCCGCGTTGCAGATCATCACGTCGAGCCGGCCGAACGCCTCGACGCTCTTCGACACCAGCGTCCGCATGTCGTCCGCACAGGTCACGTCGCCAGGCACCGCCAGCGCCCGCCCCCCGGCGGACGAAATGGCCGCGACGACCTCGTTCAGCAGTTCCGCCCGCCGCGCGTTCAGAACGACCACATGTCCGTCACGACAAAGCCGCTCGGCGCAGGCGCGGCCGATGCCGGCAGAGGCGCCGGTAATGGCGATGATCACGGGCCTAGTTTACGTGCGGAGTGCCGCTGGCCGGGTGCCGAGTGCCCGGTGCGTGGTGGGCGGTGCGGGGCTGCGTAACGCGCAAAGCGTAAGGCGTAACGCATAACGCGTACGGCGTAAAATCGCATCGTGGATCCGATCTCCCTGCTTTGCGATCTCGTCGCCGCCAACTCCGTGAATCCGTCACTGGTTCCCGGCGCGGCGGGCGAAGCCGAGGCGGCCGAGGTCGCGCGGGCGGCTATGGCGGACGCAGGGCTTGACGTGGTCATGCAGGACGCCGCGCCGGGGCGGCCGAACGCGGTCGGCGTCCTCGAGGGCCGCGAGCCCGGTCCGGCGGTCATGTTCTGCGGACACATCGACACGGTCGGCGTCGAGGGGATGACCGACCCCTTTGTCCCACGCAGGGAGAACGGCCGCCTGTACGGCCGCGGCTCGCAGGACATGAAGGGCGGCGTCGCGGCGATGATCGCGGCCGCCGCCGTGCTCGCGCCCTCGTGGACGCGCGGCCGGCTCATCGTGGCCTGCGTCGCCGACGAGGAGTGTCTGAGTCTCGGCGCCGAAGCGCTCGTACACGAGTGGCGCGCGGACATGGCCGTGGTGACCGAACCGACCGATCTGCGGCTGGCGATCGGCCACAAGGGGTTCGCGTGGGTGGACATCGTCACGCACGGCCGCGCCGCCCATGGCAGCCGCCCGGAGGAAGGCCGCGATGCCATCGCGTACATGGGGCGCGTCCTTGGCGCGCTCGAGCATCGCGATCGTGAGCTGCGCGCGCGGCCTCCCGTGAAATACCTCGGCACGGGCTCGGTGCACGCGTCGATCATCAACGGCGGCCGGGAACTCAGCAGCTATCCGGATCGCTGCGACCTGAAAATCGAGCGGCGCACGGTGTCAGGCGAGGACGCGGCGACGGTCGAGCGCGAGATGGAGTACCTGCTCGCGCTGCTGCGCAAGGACGATCGCGACTTTCACGCCCAGGCCCGCCTCGCGGCCTTTCGGCCCTCGTACCAGGTCGATCCGCGCCACGCGCTCCCCTCGGCGCTCGCCGCCTCCCTCGCGCGCGCCGGCCTCAACGCCGAGCCCATCGGCATGTCGTTCTGGACGGACGCCGCGATTCTTGCCGGAGCGGGGATGCCGTCCGTGCTCTTCGGGCCCGGCGGCGCCGGGCTGCACAGCACCGAGGAGTACGTGAACGTCGCGGACGTCACCGTCTGCCGCGATGTGCTCGTGGACACGGTGAGGTCGTTGGCCTGACGAATCACCTCCGGGGAGCGACCCGCCGCCCGGTCGCCATTCCGACGCTCAGGCCTCAGCGGCCCGGAAATCGTTCGCTCAATCCGCTCGCGTGCGACCTCTCGCTTTCGCAACGGCTGCCGCCATCGCGGGCACGCTTCGCTTCTTCCGCGACGATTTCATGCATCGCTGACGGTCCGCTTCGGATTCGCGCCGGAATGGCGACCGAGCGGCGGATCGCTCCGTTCAGTGTCTCGTGCGCTCGAGCGATGTTCTTCGTCATCTGGTTCGGAGTTGGCGTGATGGGACGAGCGAATCCGAGGCGGCCCGCACCCGGAGCATGGAATCGCCGCGAAGGGAGCGTGGCGTGCCAGCGCTGGCGGTAGCCAGCGCTGTAAACGTCAGCCGGTCCCATCACGCCAACTCCGAACCAGTGGCCCGGGCTACTTCTCTCTGAGAAGACTCCGCACGACGAACCCGACGTTCGCGGGGCGCTCGCCCAGGCGGCGCATGAAGTACGGGAACCATTCCTTGCCGAACGGCACGTACACGCGGAACGGATGGCCTTCCTTCGAGAGCGAGGCCTGCAGGTCGCGGCGGATGCCGTAGAGCATCTGGAACTCGAACTTGTCCCTGGCAATGTGCTGAGCCGCGGCGAAAGACCTCGTGGCCTCGACCATCGCCGGATCGTGGGTCGCAATCGCAGGATACGTGCCCTCGCGCAACAGGACGCGCATCAGTTCGATGAATGCGGCGTCCACGTCCGCCTTCTGCTGGTAGGCCACGTCGCGCGGCTCCCGATAGGCGCCCTTCACGAGCCTGACGCGCACCCCCATCGAATTCAGGTGGTCGATGTCCCGGGGCGATCGTTTCAGATAGGACTGGATCACGGTGCCGACGTTGCGGTGGCCGATGTGCCAGACGACCTCGAGAATCTCGATCGTGACGTCGGTGTACGGCGAATTCTCCATGTCGATCCGGACGAAGAAGCCGCCCTTCGTCGCGGCGTCGAGAATCCGGCGCAGGTTGTCGATACAGGTGGCCCGATCGACGTCGAGGCCGAGCTGGGTGAGCTTCAGGGAGATGTTGCGCCCGACGCCGGCCTCCTCAATCGCGGCAATCGCGTCCAGGTACGCGCTGGTGGCGAGCGTCGCCTCATCGGACGTGGTCACGCTTTCGCCGAGCAGGTCGAGCGTGACGAGCAGGCCTTGCGCCTCGATCTGGCGCGCGGCGTCGATGGCCTCGGCGACGCTCTCGCCGGCGATGAAGCGCCGCGCGAATCCGCCGGAACGGCGCATGCCGTACCGGGACGCGAGTTTCTTCAGGACGGCGCTACCGGCGAGGACCGAAAAGGCCGCCTTCGGCAGCGCCTCGAGCATCAATGCGTGGTCCTTCGCGGGGCGGTGAGCAGGTGCGCGATCGTGTGCGCGTAGTACCGGAGCGTGATGCGGTCGCGCACGCGAAGCGTCTGGCCTTCCTCCACGAGCACGTCGCGCCCGACGAGCGCCGAGACGCCCTCGTGGACAGCCTGCCGGGCGTTGCGCACGGCAAGGTTGGCGCCCGCGTCCGCCAGGAAGCCGACGCGATCCTCCAGTCGCGACTCGAGCTCCGCGCGCGTCATGTGGGGACGCATCACCGACGCCACGAGCGCCGTTGGCAGCACCTTGTGGCACCGGCCGACCGCGTCCTGCACCTGGTGGGCGAGCGTGACGAGGTCGCGCCGCGACTCCGGATCGAACGGCGCCAGCGGAATCGGCGGCGCGAACGTGACAAAGGCCCGCGACTCGTAGCCGACGGCGTGACGCACCATCTCGGCGACTTCCTGCGTGAACAGCCGCTTGCGCTTGCGGCTGGCCTCGCGGGAGATCATCCGCTCCTCGAGAACGAGGTCGTACGCGATGGCCATCGGGACGATCGACAGCTCCTCGCGATCCGCGAGCAGCGCGGCCTGCAGCAGGCCCGTCTTCGGCGCCTTGAGGTCGCCCGAATAGCTGCGGCCGCCTTCGGCGTAGTACAGAAGGTCGCGCTCCTTCAGCAGTTCGGCGATGTACGCCCGCAGCGTCACGAGGTACAGAGGATCCCGGCTGTTCCGGCGAATCGGCACGGCGCCGGTCACGTGCTTGTGCAGCAGGCCAAGCGCGCCCCCGAACAGGTTGATGCCCGCCGCGAGGAGCGGCGGCCGGATGCCGTGGTCGTCCAGCACCAGCGGTTCGATCAGGTAGTCGAGATGGCTCTTGTGATTCGAGACGTACACCACCCGGCCGTGCTTCACGCCCTGCCTGGCGTACTCCACGTGCTCGGCCATGCGCTCGACTTTGCGAAGAATCGGATACAGCGGATGCTGCAGGGCGCGGTAGAACCGGTACCGCTGGGTCGTCCGCAGTTCTTCCAGGTAGCTCTCGATTCGAGCCTTGGCATCCTCTGCGGGGGCGGCCGGCGCGTGCGGGTCGACGCGGAGGTACTTCGCGACGTCTTCGCGCTCCAGGACGGCCCGTCTGATGTCGTCCGGACTCACGGTGTCGAAAACTATAGCAGAAGGCCGGCTAGAACTTCGCCGCCAGCGCCGCCGCGATGCCTTCCAACAACTCGCGATCCGCCGCCGTAAACGCGGCGGGGCGGTCGCTGTCGATATCGATCTCGCCCAGGACCTGGTCGCCGCGCAGGATGGGCACGACGATCTCCGATTTCGTCTCGATGCTGCAGGCCAGATACCGCGGGTCGCTGTTCACGTCGTCGACGATGATGGAGGCGCGCTGGCTCGCGGCCGCGCCGCAGATGCCGCGATTGAGGGGGATGCGCGTGTGCGGCGACGGCTTGCCCAGGTACGGCCCCAGCACGAGCTCCTGGCCTTCGAGGACGTAGATGCCGGCCCACGTGTAGTGGGGCAGATTCTCTTTCAGCAATCTCACGGCCGCGGTCATGGCGGCGTCTCTGGCGGCGGCCTTCGCGACGGCGGCGACGATGGACGTTCGTAATTCGTTGATGTTCATGTCGTTGATGGCCTGTGCCTTGTGCCTTGCGCCTTATGCCTTACGCACCGCGCACTCCGCCCTGCGTACTCGCTAGTGCGTGTCATGCGACTCGGCCCACAGCAATCCCACGCCACCCGCGAGCGTCATCAGCATGAACACCGTGGACAGCCCGTGCAGCCGCCCGAATTCTCCCTTCCGGGAGTCGGAGTCCGGCAGCGCGGATACGGTCCCGGACGTCTCGGCCCTGATGTGGTCGATCCGCGGCGTGATCGCGAATACGGTGATCAGGCTGAGCGAGAGCATCACGCCGACGACCAGCACCCGAAGGCCCAGATGTCGTGGACGCGGACCGAGGAGCGCCCGGACGAGCAACAAGGCAATGAGCGCGCTCCCGAGCGCCCACGACCAGTGCTGGAACCGGCCGAAGACGGCGCCAAATACCTGGCCGGCCAGCACGCGGCCGCGCGCGGCGTCGGCCGCCTCGAGAGCGCTGAAGATCTCGGGCGCCGCAACGAAGCCGAGGACCGCCAGCCCGCCGGTCCAAATCGCGACGACCACCAGTGACGCGACGCGCAGCAGCGCCATCCGGCCGATTGTACAGTAGACTTTTCGCGCGCTGCATGCCTGCACCACTAATATCAATCGCCGTTCTCAAGAATCTCGCCACCGAACTTCGAATCGATTCCGTGCTGTCGACGACACATGCGGGATCGGGACATCCGACGACATGTCTGTCGGCTGCGGAGATCATCGCCGCGCTGTTCTTCGCGGAGATGCGTTTCGATCCGCACGACCCGCAGCATCCCGAGGCGGATCGCTTCGTGTTGTCGAAGGGGCACGCGGCGCCGATTCTCTATTCAGCCTGGGCGCTGGCCGGCGCGTTTCCGCGGAGCGACGTGATGAAGCTTCGCGAACTCGCGTCGGATCTCGAGGGTCATCCCACGCCGCGGCTGCCGTTCGTCGATGTCGCCACCGGTTCGCTCGGGCAGGGGCTCTCGGCGGGCGTCGGCATTGCCCTCAACGCCCGCCGCATCGGATCCGACTACCGCACCTACGTCCTGATGGGCGACGGCGAAACCGCGGAGGGCTCGGTCTGGGAGGCTGCGCACGTCTCCGTGCACCACTCGCTCGACAACCTCTGCGCGATCGTTGACGTGAACGGCTACGGTCAGAGCCGCGCGACGATGTGGGAGCGCAGGACGGAAGAACACGCCGCGCGCTGGAGCGCATTCGGCTGGCACACCATCAACATAGACGGCCACGACATGTCGGAGGTCCTGGCCGCGCTCGCCGAGGCCCGCCGCACGTCCGGCAAGCCCACCGTCATTGTCGCGAGGACGCTCAAGGGCAAGGGCTGCTCGATCTTCGAGGGCAAGGACAACTGGCACGGCAAGCCGCTGAAGAAGGGCGCGGAAACGGACCAGGCTGTGGCGGAGCTCAGGGCGCAGATCGTCACGACCTCCGATCCCGCGCCGGCGATTCCGAAGCCGGGCCGGCGGCGGGCCGAGGGCGCGCTGCCGGATTTCGTTGCCGCGCTACCGGCGCCGGCGTACACGCCGACCGACAGCGTGGCGACGCGCGAGGCGTACGGGACCGCGCTCGCGGCGCTCGGATCCATCGATCGTCGCGTGGTGGCGCTCGACGCCGACGTGAAGAATTCCACGTTCAGCGAACGCTTCGAGAAAGCGCATCCCGACCGGTTCTATCAGACGTTCATCGCCGAGCAGGCGATGGTGGGCGCGGCGATGGGGCTCGCGTCGCGTGGCGCGATTCCGTTTCCGTCGAGCTTCGCCGCGTTCCTGGAGCGTGCCTGCGATTTCGTCCGCATGGCCGGTGTCTCCGGCGTGAACGTGAAGCTGGCCGGCTCGCATGCCGGCGTGTCGATCGGCGAAGACGGTCCGTCGCAAATGGCCCTCGAGGATCTCGCCATGTTCCGCGGCGTGCCGAACTGCACGGTGCTGTATCCGTCCGACGCCGTGTGCGCCGAGCGCCTCGTGGCGCTGGCGGCCGCCACGCCTGGACCGGTGTACATCCGCACGACGCGACCCAAGACGCCGATTCTGTATTCCGTCGACGAGAAGTTCGTCGCCGGCGGATCGAAGACCCTCCGGAAGAGCGACCGGGACGTCGTCGCGGTCGTGGGCGCGGGCATCACGTTGTTCGAGGCGCTCAAGGCGCACGGGACGCTTGCGGGGCAGGGCATCGCGATTCGCGTCATCGATCTCTACTCGCTGCAGCCGATCGATCGCGACGGGCTGGTCGCGGCGGGCCGGGCCACGCAGGGACGCATCGTCACCGTGGAGGACCACTACGCCAGTGGCGGCATCGGAGACGCGGTGAGCGAAGCCGTGTGGGATCAGGGCTTCCGCGTGCAGCGCCTCGCGGTTAGAGAAATTCCGCGCAGCGGTCCGCCGGAAGTGCTGCTCGACAAGTACGGCATTTCTGCGCGATCGATCGTTGAAGCCGTCAAGTCAATGATCTAGGAGGCCGCGTCCGTCGACTCGCCTTGTGGGGGCCGGGTCTGTCGACCCGGCGGATCGCCATGACACACATTCGCTTCGGCGTCACCGCGCTCGTGCTGCTGGTCTCCCTCTTCGCGCCGGTCCGCGGCGCGGCCACACGAGAAACGCCTGCGCAGGCGGCATCGCCGGTCACGACCGGCGTGCGCGAGGCTGCCTGGTCGCCAGACGGCAAGCGCATCGCCGTCACGCTCTACGACGCGATCTGGACGATGACGCCGGATGGAAAAGATCCGAGGCGCCTGGTGACAGCCGCGCTGCGCTCGAATGTGTGGGGTGCCGAACGCGATCCGGTCTGGATGCCTGACGGAAAAGCGATTGTGTTCAGTGTCAGCATCAACGGCGAGTTCTCGCTCTGGCGAGCGCCCGCCGGCGGCGGCGTGCCGACGTCGATGACGTATCCGGCGATGGATGGCGACGAACGCTGGCCATCGGTCGCGCCATCGGGGGCGATGGTGATCTCGCAGCGTCAGCCGCAGGGTGTCTGGCGCCTGTACCTGTTCGATCAGGCTGGCCTGACGGCGCTGACGCCTGAAAGTGAATCCTCCTGGCAGGGCCGCCTTTCGCCGGATGGCAAATCCGTCGCATACGTTTCCGATCGTGAGGCCGAGCCCGGGAATGACGCGGACATCTGGGTGCGCGACATCGCGGGCGGAGAGAAGGCCCAGCCGCGGCGTGTGACGCGCGGACCGGGAGTCGAGAGTCATCCCGCATGGGCGCCCGACAGCGCTCGCGTGGCGTACGCGGCGACGAGATCCGGCGCGGGCGGCGTGTACGTGACCGCGACGGCCGCACCGGTCGCTGCCGCCGTGGCGCCCGGTGCCGGACGAGGTCGCGGTCCGGCAGGCGCTGTCCCGACCGCCCCCGAGACCCGCGCGGCGCGGGGGCTGGGGGGGCCGGCCTGGTCGGCGGAGGGTGAACAGCTGCTTATTGCGACGTTGGCGACGTCGAACGCCGGGTACAACGGCAACCCGAGCAGGAGCGACGCCGACCCGCCGGCGGTCTTCATGGACGCGAGCCAGCACGCGCTCTGGCGCGTGCTCGCGCCCCGCGCGGTTGATGCGGGCGCCGCGGAGATCGCCGTGGCTGCGATGGACCCCGCGCGCTGGACGTCCGCCTTCAACCAGGTCTGGCAGACGCTGAAGTCGATGTACTACACGAGCGGTCCGTCGGCCGCAGCGTGGGACGCGCTGCGCGACACGTACCTCCCACGGATCGCGAAAACGAAGGACCTCGACGAGTTCGAACGGCTCATCGACGAGATGATTGCGGTGCAGCCGCCGATCAAGCCCTCGGCGGGACCGGGCAGGGCCGTGGTGGCGTCCGGCCATCCGCTCGCGTCGCAGGCGGGCGCGGACGTGCTTGCGAAGGGCGGCAACGTCATCGATGCGGGCATTGCGACCGCCTTCGCGCTCGGCGTCGTCGAGCCCGAAGCGTCCGGTCTTGGCGGCGACGGTCAGGCGATTCTGTTTCTCAAGGGCATGACCGAGCCGGTGGTCGTCGAGTACAAGGACATGACGCCCGGCGGCGCCACGCCAGGCAATCCGAAGCTGTTCACACCGACGGGGCAGCGCACGGCGCCTGATGGCCCCACCGTCGCCAACATTCCCGGCATCCCGGCCGGACTCGACGTTCTCTACAAGAAGTACGGCAGCAGGAAGATCGCGTGGGCGGATCTCATCGCGCCGGCCGTCAAACTGGCCGACGAGGGATTCATTCTCGACGAGGCGCTGCCAACATCGATCGCCCAGGGCCGCCATTCGTTCGCGAAGTACCCCGAGGCCGCGAAGATCTATCTGCCGAACGGACGCGTGCCGAGGCCCGGCGATCGATTCGTCAACAAGGACTACGCCGAGACGTTGCGCACGCTCGCGAAAGAAGGCGGCGACTCGTTCTATCGCGGATCGATCGCGCGGAAGATCGCCGAGGACATGGCGGCAAACGGCGGCGTCATCACGTTCGAGGATCTCGCCCAGTACCGCGCCATCGAACGCAAGCCCATCGTGGGCCGGTACCGCGGCCACCTCGTGTACTCGGTGCCGGCGCCGGTGCCGACCGGGCTGCAGATCATCGAGTCGCTGAACATTCTCGATCACTACATGCTGAAGGCCGGCGCCACGTACGCACGCGACGCCGACTACTTCCATTACGCGGTCGAGGCCTGGCGCGTGCGCGACGGCGGCGCGCGGATCGCCGATCCCGAACGCTACGCGGTGGATTACGGCAACCACCTCGAGCCGGGTCACGCGCTCGATCGGTTCAAACTCATCGACCCGAACAAGGTCTTCAGCGCGGCCGGCGGACGAGGCGGCGGCGCGCCTGAGCCGTCACTGCCCATGTTGCTCGATGGCCCAGAAGCGCTCGAGGGACGACGCGTCCAGACCGGCACCACGTCGTTCGTCGTGGCTGACGGCGAGGGCAACATGATCGCGTTCACGCAGACGCTTTCGACCTGGGGCGGCAATTACTACGTGTCGAAGGGGCTGGGCTTCCTCTACAACGATCACTTCCGTGGCGGCGGCGGGCGTGGCGGCGGGTTTGGCGCGACGCTGCCGCTCATGCGCTCGTCGTCAACGAGCGTGCCGACGCTGGTGTTCGCGCCGGCGAGTGATGCGACCGGTGCCTATGGCGTTCCGGGCTTCGCGCCGCGGCTCGCGGTTGGCTGCGCCGGCAACGCGTGGATACCGGCGTCGGTCTACAACATCATCCTGAACGTGGTCGATGGCGGTCTCGGCGCTCAGCAGGCGATCGAGGCGCCGCGCTTTCTCATCGGTGGCGGTCCGGGCGGGCGTTCAAATGTCCAGATCGAAGACCGGATCGCGCGGACGATCCTCGCGGACCTCGAGGCCCGCGGGCATTCATTCACGAAGGTCGGGCGGAAGGGCGAAGTGAAGTACGGCTACGCCGCCGCCGCCGTCGTCGATCCGGCGAAGCGCACGGTCGAGGGCGGCGCCGAGCCGCGCCGCTCGCATGCGGTGGCGGTCGTCAAGTAGATCGCCTCAGACACACACGGAGATCACTAAGGTACGAGAGATCACCAAGGATTCTTGGGTTGGCCTCCCCCAGAGATTCTCGGTGATCTTTACCTTTGCTTGGTGATCCCTGTGTGCGTTTGAGGTGTCACACCGGCGCGACGGGCGGCATCGCGCGCTTGTGATCGGATGTGCGGCGCAGCCGTTCGATGCGATCCGCGACGCCGGCGGGAACGGCTGCGGCGCCGTTCGCCAGGTACTGCTCCAGGGCGTCGTACGAGAAACCCATCTCGGCCTCGTCGGTCTGGCCGACCCAGAGTCCGGCGGTCGGCGCTTTGGTGATGACGCGCTCGGGCACACCCAGATCGAGCGCGAGCGCGCGCACTTCGCTTTTCAGCAGTCCGCCGATCGGCAGCACGTCCACGCCGCCGTCTCCGTACTTCGTGTAATAGCCGAGCGTGATTTCGCTCTTGTTGCCCGTGCCGGCGACCAGGTAGTTCAGCGAATTGGCGATGAAGTAGAGCGACGCCATGCGCAGCCGGGGCTTGATGTTGGCCTCCGGCATCTGCTGCTTGATGTCGATCGAGGAGACGTGCGTCGGCAGCCCTTTCACGGCGTGCTGGAGCGACGCGCTCAGGCTGTCGAAGGCCTCACCGAGATCCACCCGGGCCACCGGTATCGCGAACGCGTTGGCGACCAGCCGGGCGTCCTCTTCGTCCTGCGGATGGCTGTAGCAGGGCAGCAGGACGCCCAGCACCCGCTGTGGAAACGCGAGCTGACACAGCTTCGCGACGACCGCCGAGTCGATGCCGCCGCTGAGGCCGAAGACGTAGCCCTGCGCGCCGGCGAGGCCGGCCCGATCGCGCAACCATGTCGAGATCTTTTCCGCCCGCGTCATGAGAGAAGTATCCATCAATCCGTCAATCTCCCGAGGGCTTCCGCCGCCGGCGACTCGGGCCACACGGGTTCGGGCGAGGCAACATAGTTCGCATGCGCGAGCTCGCCCTGGAAGAACACCGTTTCGGACGCCATGAATGCGAGCCGGGCCCAGATCCGCAACAGCAGGTAGATCTGCGTGACGAGCAGCGCCAGCCACGGCGCCGCGGTGGCGGCGGGCGCCGACGAGTACCACAGCCGCGCGATGACGAGCGCGGCGACGAGGTTGAGCACGTAGAGCCCGGTCGTGCGGAACGGACGCCGACGGATGAATCGGAGTGACGAGGACAGCGCGCTCAGCATGCTGCGGCGATCCTCGACCACCGTCCGGACCTTCGCGAAGTCCGCCGCGAGATTCACGAACGCAAGAGCGGCGAAGAAGACGACGTACAGCGCGGCGCGGAGGGCGATCGCGTCGCGTTCTTCCGTCATCTCGCGCGTCCATCGGTTGTAGAGCGTGCCGAACAGGACGGGATGCAGCCATGCGAACAGCCACCAGTACGCCGCGCCGATGACGACGGCGAGCCGGAGGAACCGGAAGAAGTAGGTGCCGCAGGCGGAGAAGAACGCGCCCGTGCGCACGGGCCGGCCGCGCGCGAACCGGTCCAGGATGCCGCCCGACAGGAAAATCCAGAGCGCGATGTACAGACCAACCGCCCAGGCCAACGCCGGATTGAGGGGCTCGTTGTCCAGGAATCGGCTGACCGTCGCCATCGTCGCGCCGAAGCCGAGGATCTCGAACGTGAATGTACGAGACAGGCCCGTGGCGGCCGCGTCGAACTCGGCGGCCCAGCCGGCGTTCCACCCCGCCGCCGCAGCTTCCGCTTCGACACTCGACCCGAGGTGCGCCGAAATGGAGCGATGGACGACCGCGGCCATCGGCAGCGCGAACAGGAACGTCGCGCCCATCACGCCCACCGCGAGCGCCGGGGCGCGAATCACGCGCCGCCAGCCCTCGAGAAACGCGCCGAGCACGGGCGTCCGGGGCCGCGCCACCGCCGCGCGATCAGGCGAAGAAGGCATACGTGAGCAGGACCTCCTGCACCCAGGTTAGCCAGCGCAGGGCCCACTTGCCGGCAGCGTCGGCGGTCCGCGGGCGCGCGGACCAGCTGTTGTTCGTGTAGTTGACGTCGAGCAACAGAGCACGATCGGGATCGACCTCGACCCTGGTGATGGGGGAGGCGTCGCGCACTTCGAACGCCTTCCAGCGATCCGCGCCATCCCACGTCAGCAGTCGCACGGTGCCGCCGCAGGTGACCCGCACCGTAGTCGGGAACACGCCGTCACCGAGGCGGCGGACGACCACCGAGTGCCGAAATCCGTCGGGCGTGGACTCGGACGTAACCTGGCCGACGCCGTAGTCGAACGTCGCCGAACTGCGGTGCACGGCGTCGAAGAACCACGTCAGGTCCTTACCGTGAACCTCGTTGGCGATCGCGAAGAACTCTTCGGGTGTCGGGTGGCGGTAGATGCCGCGTCGGAAGTGCGTCGCGAGAATCGCGCGTGTGGCGTCCCAGCCGATCGTGCGTTCGAGCGTGGCCAGCCAGAGCGCGGTCTTGTTGTAGCTGGTTGCCGAGGCCGAGCCCGGCCAATATTTCCACGTCGGCGTGGACTGGTTGTCGTTCGAGGAGACGGGCCGGAAGGCGTTCAGCCGGTTGCCGTCGATGGCGCGCGACCACCGCACGTCGGTGTATTCCCAGCCGGCAAGACCGCCGAAGTAGCGGCCGCTTGCGACGAAGTGGCCCGGGAACGCCTCGTCCAGCACCCGGGCGGTGGCATACGTGTTCAGCCCCTCGTCCATCCACGCGTGCTCGACCTCGTTGGTGGCGACCAGGCCGTACCAGAACTGGTGTCCGGCCTCGTGGACGGTCACGCTCTCGGGCTGTGTACCTCGCGCCGGGGGCCACCATCGGGTTCCGGCGGTAAACAACGTGGGGTATTCCATCCCGCCGGTGGTTTCGCCCTGGGAGGCGGCATTGAAGATCGTGACTGGGTCAACGATCGTGATCTGCGGGTAGGGGTAGGGGCCGAACCACGTGCCGTAGTACTTGAGCGCCGCTCGTGTCGCGCGGAAGTGGCGCGACTCCTGGCCCGCATGCTCTCGCTGCAACAGGAGCCGCATGTCCACCGGCGGCAGGCCGGGCTCCTCGAATCGCTCGCGGTGCTCGACGAAATCCGGGCTGGTCGTCCATGCGAAGTCGTGGACGTCTGCCTGAACGAAGCGGTGGCGAACAAGGCCGGCGTCGATCTCGGCCGCCGACGCGAGCGCGCCGGTCGCGCCCACGGTCCATCCTCGAGGCACGGTCAACGTGACGTCGTACGTCCCGAAATCCGCGAAAAACTCCGTCGCCGCGTGAAACTGGCGTGCCTTCCAGCCATCGTCTGCCAGGACTCCAACCTTCGGGAACCACTGGGCGATGAAGTAATAGCTGCCGATCCGCCCGGTGCGTGCGAACGTGCGCGGCACGCGCGCTGTCCAGCCCAACTCGACTTCGATGGTCGCTCCCGGAGCGACGGGCGTGTCGAGCGGCACCGCCAGCAGCGTGCGATCGTCGGCGTTCCCGTCGTCAGGCGCGATGAACCTGGCGCCTGCCAGGAGACTCTTGCCGCCTGTCGCGAGGGTCGTGAGGTCGATGCCGCCGAAGTCCTCAGCCGGGCGGCGAGCGAGCGAGCGGTTGCGCCCGAGCGCCTGCTCGCGCATCCACGTCGAACGGGTGTCCCGCCAGGCGTTCCAGTACAAGTGGAAGCGCAGTTCAGACACGGCGTGGCGCGTGATATTGCGCCAGGTCAGCCGGCCCGTGGCCGCGATCTCATGCCGGCCGGGGTCGAGGGCCGCCGCGATCGTGTAGCTGGCGTTCCCGGGGGACGCTGGTGCGGCTGCGGCGGCCTGACGCGCTCGCTCTTGCGGTGCCGCGGAGGCGAGCGCCACCACGGCCAGCGCGGCCGATCCCGCCAGAGTCCAGCGTGCCATCCACGCAGAATCCTACTTGATCCAGCTACAATCTATTGTTTGTCCGCACCACCGTGGCGGAGACAAAGGAGCGCTGGATCGTGCCTATCAAGACGTTACACATCGGACTGGGACCCATCGGCGCGGGAGTCGTGCGCCAGGTGGCGTCACGAAAGGGATTCAGGATCGTGGGCGCCGTGGACATCGACCCGGACAAGACGGGCCGGGATCTCGGTGACGTCTGCGGCGTCGGCCGCAGGCTGCGCGTGAAAGTCGCCGCGGACATCGCGAAGACGATTCGCGCGACGAAGCCGGACGTGGCCGTGCTCTTCACGAGTTCGAGCCTGAAGCGCGTCGTGCCGGAGTTTGAAGCGGTGCTGAAACTCAGGGTGGCGATCGTGTCCACCACCGAGGAACTGGCCTATCCGGTGCGCAGCAATTCGGCGGCCGCGAAGAAGATCGACGCGCTGGCCAGGCGCGCGCGCGTCGCCGTGCTCGGGACCGGTGTCAATCCCGGGTTCACGATGGACGCGCTGCCGATCGCGCTGACGGGTGTCTGCGAGAACGTGACCGCGATCGAAGTGGCGCGCGTCCAGGACGCCAGCATCCGGCGCCTGCCGTTCCAGCAGAAGATCGGCGCCGGGCTCACGCCCGAGGAGTTCATGAAGAAGGTGGACGGTGGTACCGTCCGCCACGTCGGGCTGGCCGAGTCCATCACGATGATTGCCGACGCGATGGGCTGGAAGCTCGACAAGGTCACCGACGAGATTCAGCCGAAGATCTGCGAGAAGGTGACGTCGAGCCAGTTCCTCACGGTGCAGCCTGGCCAGGTGTGCGGCATCGTGCAGGACGGGATTGGGTACCGGAAGGGCGAGGCCATCATCAAGCTCCACATGGAGGCGTACCTCGGCGCGCCCGAGTCGTTCGATGCGGTTCGGATCAGCGGCAGCCCGGCGATCTCATCGATGATTTCCGGTGGCGTGCACGGCGACATCGCGACGGCGGCGATCACCGTCAACTCGATCCCGAAAGTCCTTCAGGCGCAGCCCGGCCTGCGCACGATGCGCGACATGGCGCTGCCGTCGTATTTCGGGGGGTAGACATGCCCCGGGTGCCGGGTGCCGGGTGCCCGGTGCCGACCGAGGCCGATGGCGCACCCCGCACTATGCACCCCGCACCCGGAACTATCTGTTGGTGAAGTGCCGCACCAGCCCCTGCACCAGTCCGTCGACGGTGTACGGGTCGGCAACGATCGTGGGGCTGATGCCGAGTTCGAGCGCCGAGGCAGCCGTCACCGGGCCGATCGTGGCGACCACCGTCGTCCCGAGCAGATCCGCGGCCTGCTCTTCGCCGATGAGCGAGGCGAAGCGCCGTACCGCCGTGGGGCTCGTGAACGTGACCGCATCCACCTGACCATCGAGGAGCAGCCGGTAGAGGCGCTGGGCGGCCGGCGAATCCGGCGCATCGCTGTCGGTCGTGTACGCGACGAGGTCGGTCACGCGGGCGCCGCGCTCCGTCAGCGTGTCGGCGAGAACGCTGCGTTCGTGGTCGGGGCGCACCACCAGAATCGACCGTCCATCCACGGTCGAGTGCGCCACCATCGCCTCGGCGACACCCTCCGCCCGCAGTTCAGGAATCACGACGTCGGCCTTGAGTCCAAACGTGGCGAGCTGGTCCGCGGTCGACGGACCCACCGCGCAGAGCGAGGCACGGCCGAGCGCGCGGATGTCGCGCGGGCCGCGCGCGATGGCCGCGAGCAGCCGCGCCGCGGACACCGCCGACTCCACCACGATCCAGTCGAAGCGATCGATAGACGCGGCGATTCGATCCACGGCTTCGGGATCCTCGGGCGGCTTGATCCTGAACGTTGGCGCGATGATCGTTTCAGCGCCGAGATTCTCGAGCGGATCGCTCAGCTCCCGCGCCCGATCGATCGACCGGGTCACGATGATGCGCTTGCCGAAGAGGGGCCGCTCGTCGAACCACCGGGCGTGCTCCCGAAGGTTGACGACGTCTCCGACCAGGAGCCAGCCCGGGTCCGGCGTGGCGCCGCCGCCCGTGACCACCTCGAGCAGGCTGCCAATCGTGCCGGTGAGCGTGCGCTGCGAGGGCTGCGTCCCGCGGTAGATGATCGCCGCCGGCTCGTCGGCCGACCGTCCTTGGTCGATGAGGCGCTGGAGCACCATCGCGGCCAGCCTCGGCGTCGCCCAGCAGGCCAGCGTGCCGTCGAGTGCTGCCGCCGCAGGCCACTCGACTCCCGGGCCGTCGTCCTCGGCGGTGCCCTCACTGCCGCGGATGAGCAGCAGCGAGTCGCCGGCGCTCGGATGCGTCAGCGGGATTCCGGCATACGCCGAGGCGCCCAGCAGCGCGGGCACGCCAGGCACGACTTCGAATGCGATGCCCTGCTCGTGCAGGAACATCGCTTCCTTCGCGCCGCTGTCGAACACGAACGGATCGCCCCACTTCAGGCGGGCAACGGTGTGGCCGTCGCGGGCCTTCTCGGCGAGCAGCATCGAAATCGCATCCTGCGCGACGTCGCGTTCTGCAGGGCCGCCCGCGTCGATCCGCTCAGCCTCCGGCGCCGCCCATCGCAGCACCGGCTCCGCCGCCCGGTCGTAGACGACGACGTCGGCCAGGGCGAGCAGTCTCGCGCCGCGCGCCGTGACCAGTCCGGGATCGCCCGGCCCGGCGCCGATGATGACCACGCGCCCGGCCGCGCTCACAGCGCGCCCTTGGGGCCGAAGTAGCCGGCCTTCGTGCGCGCGGTCATGTTGCCGCGCGCGATCTGCACGCTGATCCTGCGGAAGGCGCCGTCGCGCTTCGTGTTCTTCGACACATACGCCAGGGTGTACTGGTTGGCCAGCTCGTCGGCAATCTGGCCGTACACCGCGGGGAGTTGCTTCACATCGGTCACCGCATAGGCGCGCCCGCCGGTCTCGCGCGCCAGCGTGCGCAGCACGAAGTCGGCTTCGTTCCAGCCGGCCCCCTTCTCGGCGTCCTTGTCGACGATGCCAATGCTGTAGGCGACCACTTCGGAGCGCCGCGCCAGATCGAGGACGTCCTCGTAAGGAACGATGCTCGACGTGTCCTGCCCGTCCGACAGCAGCACGATCGCCTGGCGCCGCAGGTCGGGGCCGGATTCGGCGCGGATGCGCCGCAATTCGCTCAAGGACGTGTACAGGGCGTTGTAGAGCGACGTCGATCCGCCGGCGTCCATGCGTCCGACGGCGCGATCGAGCGCCCAGCGGTCCCTCGTAAACGGCTGCAGGATCTTGGCCTGATTGTCGAAATCGATGACCTGCCCGACGTCGTCCGGACCCATGCGCCTGATGAATCCGCCGGCCGCCTCGCGCGCGATCGGCAGCTTCAGGTCCATGCTCGTGCTCGTGTCGATGACGAGCGAGAGCGCGGTCGGAAGCGCCTGCCGCGAAAAATTCGTCGGTTCCTGCGCCACGCCGTATTCGTACACCTGGTAATCCGACTGGTCAATGACGGCGTAGAGTCGGTTCTGGCCGTCGACGACCGTAATCGTCAGGAGCACGAGATCGGTGCCGCCCCGGAACTTCTGCTGGCCGGCGGAGGCTGCCGGGAGGAGTGCGGCGACCGCCGCCGCGGCGGCCAGCCGTGCGATCACTGACCGGTCCACTTCGCCGCGCGCACGCGGACGTCCTTGCGCCGCGACGTGACTTCGATCCGATCCGGAGGGATCAGGGACTCGGGACGCCCGTAGATCAGGAGATACCGCGACGTAATCAGGTTCGTCACGGTAGTGAAGGCCGATTCGATGCCCTGCGCCGAGAGCACGACCTTGTTCATGCCGCCGCTGTCCCGGGTCGCGTCCCCCAGCACGGCGGCGCGCTCGCGCGCCGCGCCGCTCTGGGCGGGCGCGCCCTGCTGGAGCGTGACGACCCACAGCGAGGCGCCGGAGGACTTCAGCGCGTCCCGGACCTGCGTGTGCAATTCACTCGAGAACTCCGGCCCGTTCTCGGACACGAACGCGACGATCAAAGGCGAGGCCGCCTCGCGCTTCTTCAACTCGCGCGTGGCGTCCATGATCGCCTGAAGGAAATAGGCGCCGGATCCGGCAATGGAGAAGAAGCGCTTCGAGGCGTCCAGGAGCGGTTCGGGGTTGGGGGTGAAGTCGACGCGGCGCGTCGGCCGCTCGCCAAACGTCATCAGCGCCTGCTGGGGCGACGGACTGAGGGCGGCGATCCTCGCGACGAACGTCGTCATCGCCGGCCTGAGATGCTGCACGAGCGGCTGGGTCGCCTGGCTGTCGTCCACGAGAAAGTACACGTGGGACGGCGGCGGCGCCGGAGACACGCGCAGCACTTCGCGCACGACGTTGTTTTCGCGGACCAGGAAATCGGCGGCCTCCATGTCGGCGACCGGGGCGTCGTTGTTCGTCGCCGCACTGACGAGCACGCCGCGTTCGCGGCGCTCGCGCTGGCCGGCCGAGGGCGAGGACATCGAGGCGGCGATGAGGCCGGTAAGGGCAGCGGCGAAGACCAGTTTTCCACGCATACCTCCGAGTATAGTTGGCCGCAACCGCTAGTGAACTAATTCACAAGGTGTTGTAATATCTGTGGGTTCCGGAGGGCGTCCAAGGACGCGCTGGGGCGCACGTGGCGCGGGAGGAGATTCTGTGGCCGTGGGCGACGAGCGCGGACCGACGTGGCTCAGAACACTTCGGTCCTTCCACACAGGCCTGCAGCAGGCCGGTCCCGCGGCGACGAGTGGGTATTCACTCATCGGCGCCCTCGCATTTTGCGGCGGGCTCGGATACGCGGCAGACCGGATGTTGGGGACCGCGCCGAACGGACTCGTGGTCGGCATGCTCTTCGGCGTTGTGGCGGGCCTGTATCTCGTGGCCAAGGAACTATGGCGTCGCTGACGCCGGCGCTAGTGATGGCCGTGACTGCCACCGGGGTGGCGCTCGGCGTGATCGGCATCGCCAGCGCGCTCGGGTACGAGAAGATCGCGCGGCCCGTGTTCGGCGGCCTGCTGGGGCCGCTCATCGCGGCAGTTGCGACCTGGATCGTGACCGTGCGAACCTACCGCCGCAATCCGGCGGAGGTGGCGGGCCTGATGTTGCGGGCCTTCTTCGTGAAGGTCCTGTTTTTTGTGGCGTACGTAGCGGTAATGGTGAAGGTGGCGGAACTTCCGGTGCGGTCCTTCGGGCTCAGTTTCACGGCGTTCTTCATCGGCCTGTACGCGGTCGAAGCCGTGTGGATCGCACGCCTTTCACGCCAGCCGGGGCAGCGGCCCCGGCCGACACGCGCCCGGAGCGCGACGGGGAGCCGGTAGTCGATGCGTCTGGATTCGATTCTTCGTGCCACGCTGGCGAACTCGGACGGCGGCGCTGCCGCCGCGGACGGCGCCAAGCAGGGCCTCGACTTCGTCGGCCACGTCGCCAACGGCCAGGACGCGCTGTTTCACCTGCCGCCGATCTTCGGCATCGATTTCTCGATTACGAAGCACGTGCTGATGATCTGGGTCGTCGCCATTCTGGTGTTCCTGTTCGTCACGTCAGCCGTGCGCCGGTACCTGCGGGCCCAGTCTCACGTGCCGCAGGGGGCGAAGATCAACGCGATTGAAGCCGTCGTGGAGTTCGTCCGCGACACGATTGCGCTGCCGAATGTCGGCAAGAAGTGGCTGTGGACGTGGACGCCGCTGCTCCTGACGTTCTTCTTCTTCATCCTTGGCGCGAACGCCATCGGCCTCATTCCGATTTTCGACACCATCGGGCTCATCGATCACGTGTTCATTCATTCGGCCGAGGACTCGTTCCTCAAGCACCTGATCCACGGCGGCGCGACGGCGACCGGCAACTTCAACGTGACCGCGGGACTCGCGTCGATCACGTTCGTCGCGATCATCGCCGCCGGCTCGAAGGCGCACGGCTTCGTGCAGCACTGGATGAACCTGGTGCCGCACGGTCTGCCGAAGGCGCTCTACCTGCTGCTCATTCCGCTGGAGATCATCGGCCTGTTCGTCCGGCCGTTCGCGCTGACGATGCGACTCGCCGCCAACATGACGGGCGGCCATATCGCGATTCTCGCGATCCTGTCGTTCGTGTTCACCTTCGCCGGCATGATGGGCCCGTTTGCCGGCATCGGCGTCGGCGTCGGATTCTCCGTGCCGCTCGCGGCCGCGATTTCTGGCCTCGAGATCATCGTCGTGCTCGTCCAGGCGTACGTGTTCACGCTGTTGTCGGCCGTGTTCATCGGCATGGCCATTCACTCGCACCACTAATCAGGTACCGCTTAACCACGTCCCTCTGAAGGAGATTCGCATGCAGGAAGCCGCACAAGCTACTTCGATTGCCGTTGCCTACGCTGGAGCCGGCCTTGGCGCCGGACTGGCCGTCATCGGCGCGGGCATTGGCATCGGCAAGCTCGCCGCGGGCGCGGCCGAAGGCATCGCGCGCCAGCCGAGCGCGACGCCGCAGATCACGAGCGCGACGCAGCTGCCGCTCTTCCTGCTCGAAGGCGTCGCGATTCTCGCCGTCGTGGCCTGCCTGCTCGTTATTCTGACCAAGTAACACGGTCGGGCCCGGGCGCGCGAGGCGCGCCCGCTGTAGAAGAGGAAAGGACGGCTGCTGTGCAGAATCCGCTCGTCCAAGTCGATCCAGGCCTGTACATCTGGACGATTTCGACGTTTCTCGTGCTTGCGTGGGCGCTGGCGAAGTTCGCCTGGAAGCCCCTGATGAAGGCGCTCGATGAGCGGCAGAAGACGATTGCCGCGGCGGTCGATGACGCGCGTCAGGCCAGGGAACAGCTCGAGCGCGCCCAGCAGGACGCCGGCAAGCTGCTCGCGCAGGCGCGAGTGGATGCCGAAGACCTGTTGAACCGCGGCCGCGCCGACGCGGATCGCTTCCGCCAGGAACTGCGAGACAAGGCGATCGCCGAGGCCGCCAACATCCGCAAGGACGCCGAGCGGACGATCCAGCGGGAAACGGCCAAAGCGATCGATCAGATCCGCGCCGAGGCCGTCGACCTGTCCGTGGCGATCGCGTCGAAGCTCATCCGTCGCGAGATCAAGGCGACGGACCAGGACGCGCTGCTGAACGAGGCGCTTCGGGACATCCAGGGGACCAAGCAGTAGGGCGGGGCCGCGGCCCCGCCGGACCTGCCTCGCCTGACGGCCCGGCCCTGTATTTACCATGCGCCGGATAGACGCCCTTCTCGTGCTGATGGTCGTCATCTGGGGCGTCAACTACAGCATCATCAAACAGGCGTTCGACGAGATCCCGCCCCAGCCGTTCAATGCCATGCGGCTGGTGCTGGCATCCGCAGTCTTTCTCGTCGCCATCCGCGTGACACGCGGCCGCCCCGGGCCGATGTCGTCCGTCTTCTTCACGCCCCATCCGCTGACGCGCGCGGACGAATGGGGACTCTTCTGGCTGGGCCTCGTCGGCCACCTCGGGTATCAGTACTGCTTCGTCGGCGGCGTGGCCGCGACGAGCGTGTCGAACGCCGCCCTCATCATCGGCGCCACGCCCGTCGTGGTGGCCGTCGCGTCGGCTGTGCTCGGGCGCGAGCGCATCACGCCGCTGCACTGGCTGGGGGCGGCCATCTCGGTCGTCGGCATCTATTTCGTGGTCGGCCACGGCGCCTCGTACGGCGGCGGGACGCTCGGCGGCGACCTGCTTATCATGCTGTCGGTGGCCTGCTGGGCGACCTATACGATCGGCGCCAGCCGGCTGATCGCGCGCCACTCGCCGCTCTTCGTCACGGGCATGACAATGGCCATTGGCGGCGTGCCCTACGTGGCGCTCACGTTCCCGCAGTTTCTCGGACTCGACTGGGGGCGCGTCAGCGTGTACACCTGGGCCTCGCTCGTCCTCTCGGCCCTGCTGGCGCTCAACGTGGCGTACTTGATTTGGTACACGGGCGTGCAGAAGATCGGCGCGGCGCGCACGTCGATGTATTCGAACCTGGTGCCGGTCGTGGCCATGAGCTTCGCGGCGCTGCTGCTCGGGGAGCCGGTGACCCGAGACAAGCTGATTGGCGCCGGCGCCGTGCTGACGGGAGTCCTGCTGACCCGTCTCGGCCGGAAATCGGCGATCGTGCCACCTGAGGAATGATCTCAATGAAAGTTCTGGTCGGAGTACTTGCCCTTGCCCTGGTGTCGCCTGCGGCGGCGCTGAAGTTCACCGTTCCCGCCGGATGGGTGTCGAGGACGCCGAGTTCCTCGATGAGGCTCGCGGATTTCACGCTGCCGAGAGTCGCGGGTGACGTGGAGGACGCCACGGCGACGCTCTATTTCTTCGGCGGCACGGGCGGGTCGGTGCAGGCCAATCTCGATCGCTGGATCGGCCAGGTGGCGCAGCCAAACGGCGGTCCGTCGACGGACGTGGCGAAGACCACGACGCTCGCGAGCGCCGCAGGGCTCAAGATCACGCTCGTCGATGTGGCGGGCACGTACGTCGGGGAGGTGACGCCGGGATCGGCCGAGCGCTTCAACAAGCCGGGATTCCGGCAGCTCGCGGCCGTCGTCGAGACGCCGGCGGGCCCGCACTTCGTGAAGGTGGTCGGGCCGGCGCGCACGGTGGCGAAATGGGAAGCCAGCGTGGCGGCGTTTCTGAAGAGCCTGGCCTGGGCTACGCCAGCTTCTTCATTCTGAGATTCACGAGACACGCCGAGAGCATCATCGTCCCGATCGTCAGGACGCCGGCGCTCATGAGCGTGCGATAGGCGGCGCGGCCGATGAGGTCGTACATCGTGAAGCTCACGAGCGCGATCGCGATGGCGGTGGTGAGGCGCCATGGACGACTGACGTCCGACCAGCGATCGATCACACACACCATGGCTGGCGTGGCGACGAGCAGCACGTAGTCCCAGCCCTGCGGCGAGATCACCGGAATCAGCAGCGTCAGCAGGCCGAATTCCAGGTAGAGCGGCTCGGTGACGTCCTTGCGGCGGCTGACCACGAACGTCACGAGGACGACCGCGATCGCGATGGTCGCGAGCGCGAGCCAGACGACGTGCGGCCCGGCGCCGGTCCATTTGGTCCAGGCCGACATCGCGGACACGTTCTCGGCGTTCAGGAGATTCGGCAGCGTCGTCGTGTCGGTCACGGTGCGGTACCAGGCTGCGAGCTGGTCGAGGTTGCCCTGCCAGCCGTAGACCAGGGCGGGGGCCAACAGCCCGGCCGCCATGACGAAGACCGCCGCGGCGACGGCCGGGAGGCCGCCCGCCACGAGCAGCCACGGGACGAGGATGAGCGCGTATACCTTGACGAAGGCCCCCAGGCCGACGAGCACGCCGGCCGTCCTGCGCGCATCCACCAGCGCCGCCAGCAGCGCGCCCGTCAGGAGCGCGGCGAGCACGACGTTCGTCTGGCCGAGCAGGAGCTCCCGGGCAAAAAACTTGAGCGTCACGATGGCCGTGAGCCAGATGAGGACCCGCTCGCGGCGTCGGCGCTCGGGCAGCGCGCGGACCGACCATCGGACCAGGATCACGAGGAGAGCGCAGGAGAGCGCGTACCATCCGGTTCTCGCGGCCGGCGCCTGCACGGCCGCGAGCGGCCGCGCGAGGATGGCGAACAGCGGCAGGTACTTAAATTGATAGTGCCCGTCGTCGGCGCGGTACAGATTCTCGGCATGCACCGCCCGCACGGCCGCGCGGCGGTAGACGTCGAAGTCCACCATTTCCTTGTGCACGCGCACCGCGTAGACGGCCGCGAACAACGCGGCGAGCAGCACCGGTGCGACGAGCGGTTTCAGTCCGTCACGCACCCGGAGTGGCCAACTCACAAATCACCGAATCACCCGGTCAGCAGATCGCCACGTGTTTACGTCTCTCGCCTTGGCCGCATGTTCGCCGCCAGCACGCGCTTTCGCAGCCTCAGGTAGTGCGGCGTGACCTCGACGAGCTCGTCGTCGTTGATGAACTCGATCGCCTGCTCGAGGCTCAGGCGACGCGGTGGAATCAGGCGGATGCCTTCGTCGGCCGACGACGCCCGCATGTTGGTCTGCTTCTTCTCGCGCGTGATGTTGACATCGAGATCGTTGTCGCGGGAGTTCTCGCCGACGATCATGCCTTCGTAGACGTCGGTCGCCGGATCCACGAACATCTCGCCGCGTTCCTGGAGGCCGGCGATCGCGTAGGCCGTGACTTTGCCGGCGCGGTCGGAGACGAGCGCGCCCGTGGGTCTGGAGGGAATGGGGCCGTGCCACGGTTCCCAGCCCTCGAAGTTGTGGTGCATGAGGCCCGTGCCGCGCGTCTCGGTGAGGAACTGCGTGCGGAACCCGATCAGGCCGCGCGCCGGAATCCGAAACTCGAGGCGAATGCGGCCGCTGCCGTGGTTGATCATCTTGGTCATCATGCCCTTGCGCATGCCGACCTGGGCGATGACCATCCCCTGGTACTCCTCCGCCACGTCCACGACCAGTTCCTCGACGGGCTCCATGCGCGTCCCGTTGATCTCCTTCGTGACGATCTCGGGCCGCGACACCTGGAGCTCGTAGCCCTCGCGGCGCATCATCTCGATCAGGATCGAGAGCTGGAGCTCGCCGCGGCCGACGACCTTCATCTGCTCGGGCGTCTCGGTGGGCTCGACGCGGATGGACACGTTGCCGATGAGCTCGCGGTCGAGCCGATCCTTGATCTGCCGCGAGGTCACGAACTGGCCGTCCCGTCCGGCGAACGGCGAAGTGTTGACGCCGAAGATCATCGAGACCGTCGGCTCGTCGATGGCGATGGTGGCGATGGCCTGAGGATTCTCGGCGTCGGCGATCGTTTCGCCAATCATGATGCCCTCGATGCCTGCGAGGCAGATGATGTCCCCGGCGGACGCCGAGGCCGCATCGACGCGCTTGAGTCCTTCGAACGTGTAGAGCTTGGTGACCACCGTCCGCTGCACGGATCCGTCGAGTTTGCAGACGCCGATCGGGTCGCCCACCTTGACCCGGCCGTTGAAAATGCGGCCGATGGCGAGCCGGCCCAGGTAGTCGCTCGAGTCGAGATTGGCGACGAGCGCCTGGAGCGGCGCGTCAGCGGAGCCCCGCGGCGGAGGCATGTGATTCACGACCGCGTCGAACAACGGCCGGAGGTCCTGGCCGGGCTCCTCGAGCTTCGCCGTCGCCGTACCCAGCCGGGCATTCGTGTACAGGACGGGGAAGTCGAGCTGATCCTCGGTGGCGTCGAGGTCGATGAAGAGGTCGTACACCTCGTTCAATACCTCGGGCGTCCGCGCGTCCGAGCGGTCGATCTTGTTGATGACGACCATGGGCGTCAGCCGCCGCTCGAGGGCCTTGCGCAGGACGAAGCGGGTCTGAGGCAGCGGACCCTCTGACGCGTCCACGAGCAGCATGATGCCATCGACCATCGACAGCGTGCGCTCGACTTCACCGCCAAAGTCCGCGTGGCCCGGCGTGTCCACGATGTTGATGAGGTAGTCGTGATAGTGGACGGCCGTGTTCTTGGCGAGAATCGTGATGCCGCGCTCGCGTTCGAGTTCGTTCGAGTCCATCACGCGCTCGGCCACGCGCTCGTTGGACCGGAAGATGCCGCTCTGGTGCAGCAGGGCGTCGACGAGCGTCGTCTTGCCGTGGTCGACGTGCGCCACGATGGCGATGTTCCTGAGGGCCGGATT
>CAZJTG010000003.1:0-11561 GCA_964548865.1 uncultured Solibacteraceae bacterium | reverse complement strand
AGTGCGGAATGGCACGAGACATCCGACCAGTATAGACACTTGCCCAGGTGAAGTGGGGGATTAGGCCATCCGGCGATTTCGCCAGTTCAAGTATGATTTCGCCGACCAAATGGCTTCGCATTTCGAGGATCGCCGTCGTGCTCTTGTCCGGTTCGTCAACGGTGGAATAGGCGTGATGACCGCGGCGCTGGCCGGTCTCGTGGGCGCCGCCGCCACGCCTCGACGCGAGGCCGTGTCGCGGCGGTGGCGCAAGGCCGGGTCGATCTTCGATCTGCCGCCCAACGCGCCGTTTGCCGCCGTGCTCGCGGAACGCAAGGCTGACGGGTGGCTCGAGACCAGCAAGCAGTCGGTCGTCTACATCGACAAGCAGGGCGAGACGATTCACGCGTTCTCGGCGACCTGTTCGCATCTGGGCTGCCGCGTGACGTGGGATGCGGCGAAGGCGCAGTATCTCTGCCCGTGCCATGGCGGCGCCTACGATCGGGACGGACGCGTCGTCTCCGGCCCACCGCCGACGCCGCTCGCGCGCGTGAACGTGCGCGTGAATCCGCAGACCTCGGAGATTGAGGTCGAGCTGTGAGCGTGTTCGCGAAACTCGCGAACTGGCTCGACGACCGTACCGGCTTCCGGACGCTGCGGCGGCACGCGCTCGACGAGCCGCTGCCGCCCGGCACCGGTTGGTGGTTCACGCTGGGCAGCCTGCTGATGTTCGGCATCGGCGTCCAATTCCTGACGGGCATCGCGCTCGCGCTCTACTACGCGCCGACGCCCGACCACGCGTGGGACAGCGTGCGATTCATCACGGAGAGCGTGCGCGGCGGATCGTTTCTGCGCGGCCTCCATCACTGGGGCGCGAGCCTCGTGGTGGTGGTCGCGGTGCTCCATCTTTGTCGCGTCGTGTTTTTTGGCAGCTATCGAAAGCCCAGGGAACTGAACTGGTTAATCGGACTGGTCCTCCTGCACGTGATCCTCGCGTTCGGCCTGACGGGCTACCTCCTGCCGTGGGATCAGCGCGCGTATTGGGCGACGGTCGTCACGATCAACATCTCGAAACTGACGCCCGGCGCCGGGGAAATGGCCGCGGCGATTCTGCAGGGAGGATCCGACATCGGCGCGCTGACGCTGACGCGCTGGTACGCCGCGCACGTGATCGTCCTGCCCACGATACTGGTCGGCCTCGTCGTGGCCCATCTGTACCTGATGCGGCGCCACGGGATCTCGGGACCGGTGACGCCCAAGGCCGGGCGGTCCGAGATGTTCTTCCCGTATCAGATGGCCCGCGATCTGACGGTGGCGATCGTCGCCGGCATTCTGCTGGCCGTGCTCGCGTTCAAGGGCGCGCCGCCGCTCGAAGCGCCGGCCGATCCCACATCGAGCGGATACATCCCGCGGCCCGACTGGTATTTCCTGGGACTGTTCCAGTTGCTGAAGTACTTCCCCGGGAAGTGGGAAGTCGTCGGCGCGCTGGTCATTCCGGGTGTGGTGATGACGTTCCTGGCGTTGCTGCCGTGGCTCGACCGCGGACGCACGCGACAGGCGCGACAGCGGCTTTCGGTGCTGCTGCCGTTCACGGCGGGCCTGACCGTTGTGGTGGCGCTGACAATCATGGGCGCGCAGGATCGTCCGGCGCAGGGGGCATCCGCCTGGAACATCCAGGAGATCGGCGGCGCTGCGCTCGTGGAATCGAGCGACCGATGCCTCAAGTGCCATCGCCCGGAGGGCGTGGCGTCGCCCGTCGAGGCGGGCCGCATCGGCAAACCGGCCACCTGGCTCGCGATGCACGTCGCCGATCCGGAAGTGATTGCTCCGGGCGTGCGCGAAGCGCCGCAGTCAAATCAGTCGGAGCTGCATTCGATTCTCGCGGCGCTCGCAAGGATGCGCTCCGGGCCGCCGCCGGTCGTGGACGCGAACACGAAGAAGACATCCATGCTCTTCAGCAAGTTCTGCGTCAATTGCCACATCGTGGATGGCGTGGGCGGCAAGGAAGGGCCCGATCTCACCCGCGCCGGTCGCGAGCTGAGCCCGGCGGCCATCGAACAGCGCATCATCGATCCGGCGGTCGTCGATCCTTTGGCAGAGATGCCGTCATTCGGCGGCCGCATCTCGCCCGGGGACATCAGGATGCTGGCGACGTGGCTGGCGTCGAGAAAGTAGCGACTTCATAGCACGCTGCACTCGTGACCCTCCGGGTGGGGCACACGGAGATCACGGAGGGGGGCCGGAGAAGCGGTTTGAGAGCCGGAGGCCGCAGGCGATGGCGCTCGGTCGCGTGCGAGGACGACCTGCCTGGTCGCCTCGACGGCGGCCTCCCGCCCGTGATCGGCTTGTCTAACACATCGACCGCACTTAGCTGCACCGCCGGGACATCCCCGGCGTCGCAGCCGAGTGGAAACTCCAACTTGAGCTTACTTGCGGTACGTTGTCGCAGTTGTCGTCGTCCCGCCAGGTGTAGACCGCGTCGTTTCGACTGTCAAAGTATGGCCTTCCCGGTAGACGGCCGTGATGCTTTCGATCTTACGTTGGCCAAACACGTCCTCCATCTGAACGACACCGAGCCGGGAAATTAACGGATCGCACTCTTCCTCTCCGTGAGTACACGTCAGTTTGACGACCAACCACGTCGTTATCGTGACTGTGTCGCGATTGGCTACAGCCCTTGTAACGCGCACCGTGCTAGCACAGCCCTTTACTGAAATCGCTTCGGCGGTTTCCTTACCGTCGATCCTGAATCGCAACGGCTTGCCGGGAATGGGTTCGACGGTGACATTCACGCCAGCTTGGGTGATCTCGATTCGCGGGCCCCAACCAGTGCTTTCAGTACTCCCTGTACTGGCACTCCACCTGCCCAACAGATCGGGACCGCTCTGATGACCTGTCGGAGGAGCAAGCGAACCCTGGGCCGAAACCAGCGCATAGAACACAAACGCCAATATCGCTGAAAGGAATGTCCTCATGGCCCTGCCTCCGGTGCTCACCGTTCGAAGTGGGATTGCGGCTTGGCGCCTTCGCTTGCAAGTCTAACCAATCCACTGGTGTCCCACACGTTCTGGTGGTGAAACTTCGATGACGCCCTCCGCGCAGCCAGCGCGCCGGTCTTCCAAGCGGCGTTGGACGGCGCCCTTCCGTCCACGTCCACGGCCGCGGCAGCATCACGACCTTCCTGGCTAACGGGCGATGTGCGTGAGCTTCGAACAGTTGACCGGACACCCCGGCGTGGGCCATACTGCACCCTCGTTTAAAAACCAAACTCAAGCGGGAGGTTCAAGATGACTCGAAGACTCCGACGGTTTGTCGGAATCCTGGTCCTTGCGTCCGCTACCCTGATCACAGTGCACGCGCTGGAGGAGGGCGGGACCTGTACTCTTTGTCCCTGCAACGATCTGATCTTCAGTGCCAACTATCACGGGAATGTATGCGAGCCCGGAATGTTGTTTTGGGCATTTTGCACGGTGTATGGCCATTGGTGCACCCAGTACGGCACCTAGCATCCGGGTGCGCTTGATTCGTGGCGCAAGAGCAGGGGCGACGGCTACTTAAGGGGGGAGTTGGTGGGCTTTCACAGGCTTCGGTCAGTAGTCATGGTTGCGTTGGTGGCGATTTCGGTGGGCCTCGCTTCGGCTGCGCCTCTCGTGCAGTCGGGGTCGAGGCCCACCGAACTCGAAGGGTTATGGCACGGTCAGAAGGCGGCCGAAGACGGTCGGTCTCGCGACTTGAAGCCGGGCCTGACGCGGCTGACCTTTCGGGGCGACATGATGCTCGCGGTCGGTTTCATCGGTGGCAGGAATCCGACCGAAGAAAAAACATACAGCTTCAAGATAAATCCTGGGACGTCTCCGAAAACCCTCGATATCATTGAGTCGCCGTCACAGACGAGAGAGGCGTTGTACGAACTCGTCGGGGATGAGTTACGGATCGCGCTGTCACTGGCAGGGAAATCGCGTCCGAAGAGCATGGCGACGCAAGAAGGCAGCGGCACGATCGTTCTGACACTCAAACGAGGCACCAAGGATTATTGAGGTCACGTTCGCGTGAGGCTCGCCAGGAATCTGCGGCGACATCGCACGACCGCGGCAATCCTGATTTGCACGCTGGCACCGGCAGTCGGTGCCGTTACCGCCCTTCATGCCGCACTAGATCGAGTATTGCTCGCCGACCACGGAGTCAGGACCTCTAGTCAGATTTTTCACCTTGCCGCGCCCTACGCGCTTTGGCGTACGAGACCGGACCGCGCTGAGGAGATTCGGCATCGCGCGGCTACAAGCAAACTCATTCGGGTGCGCGCGTTCGCGAAGCCAGCAACTGTCTTTCAACTTGAGAGCGAAGCCATCGTTGACTGGGGAATTCGTGCCGTCGCTGTCTCCCCTGAGTTCTTTGATCTCGTCGGCGTCTTGCCTCAACTCGGTGCTCCATTTGTCGAAGGTGACCTAGGCCGCCGTCCGACTCCAGCCCTCATCTCGGATCGGTTGTGGCGAACAAGGTTTGCCGCCGATTCGCAGATCGTGGGCCGTGTAGTGGAGATTCCTGGCTCACTTCGGATGGATCCGTGGACAATCGTCGGCGTAATGCCAAGGGACTTCGAGTTTCCTCGTGGGGCTAATTTTTGGTTGCCCTATGATCCCAATTCGTTTGCACCTTCACTTACGCCCGATTTCGTTCGGATCCACAACACCACAACGGACTCCCAGCTGGAACAGGAACTTGTGGGTGTTGTCATTCGACCATTCGCCGAGTACGTGTTGCCCCAGGGCGGGCGCATGCTCACTTTCCTCTTCGTCGGCGTTACGCTGTTCGTGCTTGTAGCATGGGTTCAGGCTAGTACTCGAGTCCTCACTCAGCTAGCGATCGATGCGCCTGCAACCGCACTCAGGTTATCTCTAGGAGCCCGGCCTTTCGATCTATGCACGGAAGTAGCCCAAGAAGCATGTTTTGTCGGCACCATTGTGCTCGTCACTGCGACAGCGACGACTTACTACGCCGCACGCTTCCTGGGTTTCCTTCTTCCTCCCGAGTTTCTGGCTTCAGGACCTCTGTCTCCTTCGGCACATAGCTGGGCTTTTCTCAGCGCGATCGTGGCGTCAGGCACGTTGTTATGGATTCTGACGGCTCGCAGTGTGATCAAAAGGAGTGATCCTGCCGTGCTCCGTGGGGGCTCGTCAGCTGCGCTGTCCGTTCGATCGGCCAAGACTGCTCGCGGGCTCTTTATTCTCCAGATGGCTGTCGTGACCGCATTGCTGTACCAAGCTTTCCTGGCCAATCGAAGTTACCAACATATCGCCGCGCTGAATCTCGGTTTCGACGCAGCGAATCTGGTCGCTACCCCAATTCCAGTTTGGGCCGGCGTAACGAGAGCGCCGGGTGCTGGGCCTTCGTTTGAATCCCGGTACCGCGAGCAGTCGCTGGAGACGTTGAGAGCGATTCGTAGTCTGAATGGCGTATCGGCTGCGTCTTTCACGGATGTCTTGCCGCTCTCCGGTCAGGGTGTGTTGGCGACGATGAGCCCCGGGGGGGACGCCGCCGCCTCGGTCGCGGTCGTTGTCCAATCGGTGGGTTCAGGGTTCTTCGCGACGATAGGAGCATCACTGTTGGCAGGGCGAGAACCAGAACCAAGCGAGACTCGCCCCCAGTCGACAGGACCCTTGATTCGACCCGCAGTTATCAATGAGCGCCTGGCGCGCCTTCTTTCTCCCTCAGAACCTGTTCCATCCGTGGAATTATGGGCCTCGCCATCGGTCCGCTATCGGATTGTAGGCGTGCTTCGAAATATTCCGACAGGTGCGATGTACGAACCCCCCGCACCGGCCCTCTATGCGTTCTTGCCCGACGATGGCTTTGGCATCTACTTGATGGTTCGCAGTCAGGCGCCCAGTATCAGGGCCGACATTCGGCGAGTGATGACGGCCACTTGGGGAGAGTCAGTTGCACCGAGGCGCGTTGTGAGCGTGTCGGAGACCTTGCGCGGCCAAGCGTTACGCTATCAGGCAAGTGCCCTAGTATTCTCGATGCTGCTCGTCGTGACGTTCCCTGTCGCTTTGCTTGGCCTGGCAGGGTCAGTCACCGACGAAATTCGTCGACGCCTTCACAGGACCACGCTGGAGGCAGCACTGGGAGCTTCACCTTCACGCATCAGGTGGTCAATTCTGGCAGATGTCCTTCACAGCTCCGCCATCGGTGCCTGTGCCGGCATTATTGTCGGAGTGGTCGGTGGGATAGCGGCTCGAGGCGCGCTGTTCGGCGTTCGCGCGACTGACCCAACGGGAATCGTGATTTGCACCATCTTGCCGCTCATGACCGTTGGCTTGCTGGCGGCTGTCCTGGCGTGGAGGGCGGGCGATGTCAACTTCGCTGTTCTACGAAGGGTAGACCGACGTTGAGAAGGCAGCCGATTCTTGCGTAGCGCCTGCCGGCGGCGCTCGTTTGGTGTTTTCGGCTCAAGCGGGAGGTTGGCTCTCGATTGGCAGCTGACGCGGAAAGACGCACATGGCCGTTCATCCCGCACGCTTGTCATTGGCGGTCCGCCTGCTCGTTCTACTGTGGGCGGCCGATGTTCAGGCCTGACAGCGTGTGACACGTCGACAGACCGAGCACGCGACACATCGCCTGGACTCGGGCGCCGCGTTCGTCGATTTCCTCTCTCCCTGCGGGCTTCATGTCAGAGGACTCGCGTCGGTAGAAGGTAAGATCTGCCCCGGGAGTTGCCCCATGAAATCGCTGCTGACTCTGGCCGCGCTGGGTGTGAGCCTCGTCGCCCAGCAGTCCCCGCCAACGTCGTATCCGATGCCGACGGCCTCACCGACGTCGAACGGGCTCGCCGGGTTCGCGAAAATCCTGTGCTCGGCGGTGTTCATCAGCGGCCGCCAGCCTGAAGAAGCCGCGCGCAACAGCGCGTATTTCTTCATGCCGCGCGGCGAGGACGCGGACGTCACCTGGAAGATCGATCGCACCGCAGGCGTCGTGACGACGGCGCGTGGCGACGTCTCCCGCAGCGCGAAGTTCCATGGCGATCAGGGCTGCATCATCGAGAACCTCGAGAAACCGGGGATCCACTTCAAGCCGGTGCCCGTCCGCACGACCCTGCCCGATGCCGCCACCGTCGCGTGGCCGATGGGAGACAGACCGGAGACGTCGCCGCTCCCGGCCGGAGTCGATCGCGCGGCGCTCGACGCGGCGCTCGACGCGGCGTTCTCCGATCCCGCCGGCCTCACGCAGGCATTTCTCGTCGTCCACAAGGGCCGCATCGTCGCCGAGCGCTATGCGCCGGGCGTGTCCAAGGACACGCAGCTCGAGAGCTGGTCGATGGGGAAGAGCCTGACCGCGACGCTGTTCGCGCTCCTGGTCAAGGACGGCGTCCACGGCATCGATCAGCCCGCGCCGGTACCGGCGTGGCGGCAGCCCGGCGATCCGCGCGGGCCGATCCGCAACCGCGATCTCCTGCAGATGAGCGCCGGACTGAAGTTCGTCGGCAATCAGGAGCCGGGCGGCGGGACGCCGCCGAACACCGTGTTCGATCACTACTACATCTATACCGGCGGGGTGGACGCGTTCGAGTATTCGATCACGCGTCCGGTCGAGTTCCCGGCGGGCACCGACGGCCGGTACCGGAACTCCGATCCGCTCACGATTGGTTACCTGATCAAGCGAGCGGTTCAGGCCAAGGGGGAGGAGTACCTGACGTTCCCGCAGCGGAGGCTGTTCGATCGCATCGGGATCCGCCGCCAGGTGCTCGAGACCGATCCGTACGGCAATTTCCTGATGACCGGATACGACTACGGCACGGCCAGGAACTGGGCGCGCCTCGGCATGCTGTATCTGCAAGACGGTGTGTGGAACGGCCAGCGCTTGCTCCCTGAGGGCTGGGCGAAGTTCGTGAGCACGCCGGCGCCGGCGTGGCGGCGGAGGGAATACGGCGGCCTCTTCTGGCTGAACGGCGTCGGCAACTGGAACCTGCCGCCCGAAACGTACCTCGCGGCGGGCGCGGGGGGCCAGAACACCTGGATCGTTCCCGGCCACGACCTGGTCATCGTCCGAATGGGCCACATGCGCGGTGCGAACGCCGCCCGGCGCGGCACGAATCAGGCGCTGGGTCTGGTCATGAAGGCGACCAGCTCAGCGACGCAAACAGCCCGTCCGCCGAAGCCGAAGAGCGAAGGCGGAACGCCATTGACGCGAACGACGCCAGTGGGACCAGCGACGCCAATGGACGTCCGGAGACCCTAGGCCCCGGCGCGCCCTCCGTGGTCTGCGAAACGACTCGACCCCGCCCGCAGTAAGAAGCAAGATGCCCGGCGAAGCCACGATTGGCGTCGTTGGCGCCGTTAATGTCATTGGCGTCGTTTGTAATATGCTGACCCAGCTTTTCCCCAGTTAAATGGACCCCCGGAGGCCTATGAAGACTCGCTCGTCGCTCAACATTCGCAGCGGCTGGTCGCGGCGGACGCGTCTCGTCGTCATCGCCATCGCGGCATTGCTGCCACTGACGCTGGTGGCCCAGCAGGCTGCGGCACCCCAGGCGTCGAAGTCGTTACTGCCGCCCGGCGCGGCCACGGCGGTCCCGTTCATCGGCGATGGCTGGCAGGACAAGGTCCTGACCCACGAAGGCTACGTGATGCCGCCCCGCGAGCTCGCGGACGCCGTGCTCGCGCCGCGCGAGATGAACCTGACGCTCGGCAACCCGAGCCCGGACCGCAGGTGGTTCCTCGACGATATTGGCGACGGCCCGGTGCCGATGTCGATCTTCGGGAAACCCTTCGACGAACTCGGCGGGGTGTTCATCGACTTCAGGGCGAACCGCCTGCGCGCGATGACGCGACGCAACACAATCGGCCTCCAGATCATCTCCGCGGCCGACGGGTCCAGGAAGACGCTCGCGACCCCCGCGAATTCCCGCGTGACCAACGCGCGATGGACGCTCGATGGCTCGGGGGTGCTGTACGTCACGCTCGGCGACGACGCCACGCATCTCTGGATGACGGACGTCGCGACGAACAAGCCGCGTCAGATTTCGAAGGTGTCGCTGCTGACGACGTTCGTGACCAACTTCGATCTGATCAACGGCGGCAAGTCCGTCGTAGCGGTGTTCCCGCCGGACGGCCGATCGGCGCGGCCGTTGCCGCCGGCGGTGCCTGCCGGTCCGGAAGTCGCTTTGTCGATGGACGCGGACAAGAACCGCCTGCGGACGTATCCCAGCCTGATGAAGACACCGTACGATCAGCAACTGCTTGAGTGGCACGCGACGGGGCAGATCGGCATTGTGGATCTGGCGACGGGAACCATCACGAAGTTCGGCAAGCCCGCGATGATCACGGCCGTGGACATGGCTCCTGACGGCAAGCACGCGCGCGTCACGCGCATGACCAAGCCGTTCTCCTACGTCGTGCCGGTCAGCAGCTTCGGATCGATTGAAGAAGTGTGGGACGCCGCCGGAACCGCGCTTGCGAAGATCAGCGAGCGCGCGTTGAACCTCGGCCTCGCTGCGACGACGGGCCCGGATCCCATCGTCGGCGATCCGACGAATCCCCAGGTGGGCCCGCCGGGCCAGGCAGCGGGCGGCGGGCGGGGTGGCGCCGCCGGTGCGGCCAACGGCAGACGCGATCTGATGTGGCGCGAGGACGGACAAGGCTTCAACTATCTGCAACTCGAGCCCGCGCCTGCTGCCGGTACGGGAGGACGCGGAGGAAGGGCCGGAGGCACCGGAGCGGGGAATGCCGGAGGAACGACCGATCCAGCTCAGGCTGGCGATCCGCCGGCGCAGGGGGCCGGCCAGACGGCTCCAGCTCCCGGTGGACGCGGCGCCAACGCACAGCAGACGCCCCGTAAGGATCGGCTCATGCACTGGGCGCCGCCGTTCACGGACGGCAGCGCGAAGCTGATTTACGAGAACCCGACGCAGATGTCGAACGTCCGCTTCTCGCCGGACGGTTCCATCATCTTCTTCACGGAAAGCAACAACACCGTCGCGATGTTCGTGAACGACATGACGACGAAGTACACGATCATTCGCGGTGGCGGGGGCCGTGGCGGTGATGCCGGTCGCGCCGGCGGCGGTGGCGGCGGCCAGGCGGGCGGACGCGGTGCCCAGGGCGGCGGCGACGCCCAGGCGGGAACGCTGATGTCGGCGGTCGGGTCGGTGTCGGCCAAGAGCTTTGGTGGCGGCGTGCCGGTGATGGTCTCGGCTGACGGGACGAGTGTCTACCTTCAGAGCGGTGGCGGGGCCGGCGGTCGTGGCGGTGGTGGTGGCGGACGCGGCGCGAACGCGGTGCCTCCGAAGCCGTTCATCGACAAGGTGAACATCAAGACCGGCGAGAAGATGCGCCTCTTCGAGGGTGAGAACACCGGCATTACCGAGTCGATTTCAACGGTCATCGATCCCGAGCAGAAGAAGCTCGTGCTGACGCGCCAGAACGCGACGACAGTGCCTCAGCAGTTCCTCTACGACAACGGCACCCGGAAGCAGCTCACGAACAACGAGGATCTGTTCCCGGACATGACCAGGATGATCGTGAAGCGGCTCGAAGTGACGCGCGCGGATGGCTTCACCTTCAGAACGATCGTGTACTTGCCGTCCGACTACAAGGAAGGCACGCGGCTGCCGGGATTCTTCTGGTTCTACCCGTACGAGTACACGTCCCAGGAGGCGTTCGACAGCGCGGCCAACGGCGGCGCCTCGCCGGCGTTCTCGCTGACCGATCCGACGACCTTCCCGAACTTCGGTTCGCTCACGAAGCAGTTCTTGACGCGGCTCGGCTATGCCGTCATCGAGAACCAGTCGCCCATCATCGGCGCGGCCGGCGCGATGAACAACAATTACGTGAACGACCTCCGCAACAACCTGGCCGCCACGATCGATGAGCTCGACAAGCGAATGCTGGTCGATCGCACCAGGCTCGGAATCGGCGGGCACAGCTACGGCGCGTTCTCGACGGTGAATGCGTTGGTCTACACGCCGTTCTTCAAGGCCGGCATCGCGGGTGACGGCGCGTACAACCGCACGCTCACGCCGCTCGGCTTCCAGAGCGAGCGTCGCGATCTGTGGGAGGCGCCGAACGTGTACCTCGACATGTCGCCGTTCCTCAGGGCCAACCAGCTCTCAGGCGCCTTGCTGATGTATCACGGCCTGCACGACCAGAACGTCGGCACCGACCCCGTGAACTCGAAGCGCCTGTTCCATGCCTTGAACGGCCTGGGCAAGACTGTGGCGCTCTACAACTATCCGTTCGAGGATCACGGCCCCGCGAGTCGCGAGACCCTGCTCGACCTGTGGTCGCGCTGGGCGGCGTGGCTCGACAAATACGTCAAGAATCCGCAGCCGCTGACGAAGCCCGCGCCGGCGACGCCGAATCGCGGTGGCGGGGGCGGACAGCGCTAGGGACGTAGTGCTGGGTGCTGGGTGCTCGGTGCTGAGTGCGGGGTGCTGAGTGCTGAGTGCTGAGTGCTGGGTGCTGGGTGCGATTTCGGATGGCGTAGTGCGATCCGGCACCAAGCACCTGGCACCCGCACTCAGCACCAAGAACCAAGCACCAAGAACTGAAAACTACTGCGCTCTAAACTCATAACACCCCGGCGTC
>CAZJTG010000002.1:29193-43839 GCA_964548865.1 uncultured Solibacteraceae bacterium | reverse complement strand
CGTGAGCGGCAGCGACAGTGGCCGCTTCTCGCCGTCCGAGTCGTCGATCCACCTCGAGCGGTGCAGCACGTAGCAGCCGCCGATCGTGATCAGCATCAGCCCGTCAGGATACTCGGGGCACCTGAGATGGTACGACTTCAGCACGAAGACGTGGCGCTCGTCGTTCCACTCGTCGTCGACCTTCGTGTCGATGTCGTCGGTGTCCGCCTCGGTCAGCGCGTCGGCGAACCGCGGCCGGAACCCCATGATCTCCTCGATGATCTCGTCATCGAGCTTCACGATGTCCGGCGCCATCTTCTTGACCTCGGCCCATGTCGGCATCGCCGCGATCATCACGCCGTCCGCGTCCCAGATGTCGGCCGCCGTGTGAGGCAGCAGCCGGACGTGCCTCGAGTCGAGCACCTCGGAGTCGAGCTTCGCGATGTACTTTACCGCGCCCTGCTCCGCGTCGTCCACGAAGTTGCCCTGCTCGTCGACGAACCGGTCGACGTAGGGCAGCGGCTCGCCATCGGGACCGAGCGCCGGCCCTTCGGCACCCGAGATCGGGTCGATCAGCGCGAGGTCGGCGTGGATCGCGTCGGGCCGGGCCTTCACCTTCACGGCTTTCTGGCCGCCGCCCATGGGGTCCACGAAGTACTCGATGTAGCCCGAGCCGTAGGTATGCGCCCGGTCGAACGCCCGGCGCTGCTTGATCTGCTCGTTCAGGCCGTGCTCGTCCTGTAGCGAGTGCAGCACGCGCTGGCTCATCTCGGACGCGGCTTTCTTCGTGTCGTCACCGTCCTGCGCGACGACCTGCGCGATGAACGGGTCGATATACATCTGGGCGGTCAGCCGCCGGCAGAGCGTCGCCGCCTTGTTGACGTCCGGCGTCAGGTCGGGGCTCGCGTTCTTCGGCATCCACGCGGTCCAGTGCGAGTCGATCGAGCCGCCGCCCTTCTTGTAGAGCAGCTTCGCGTTCGATATGCCGGCCCGGCGGGCAGCGTTCACGCCCCACTGCGCGGTCGGCCTGTCCAAGAGCTTGTCCTGCTGCTCCCACATCGACAGGTGGAACTTCGCGACCTTCTTCTCGTCTTCCGATCCAGGCTCGAACTCGAGCGCGAGCGGGCCTTTCTGCACCTTCTCGTCGCCGTAGCGCGATGATGGTGCCTTCTCGGTCAGGCTGTCTGACGCCGTGGGGGCGTAGCTTTCGGCGCCGTCGTCGGCCATGATCGTCCTAGAGTCGGTACGGGTTGAGAGGACTGCCCTGCGTCACTTCCTGCGCGATCCGCTTCGCGTCCCACTCGGGATGCGCGGCGCACAGCGCGCCAGCCTCGCCGACCATCCCGTAGTATTCCTCGGTGCCCCACTCGGCGACGTCGCGGATCGCGGCCATGATCTCGCCTGCGATCTCCTCGCGGTCCTGGGGCTGGGGCGGCTGCGCGGCCGGCGGGTCGAAGCCCTCGCGTTTCAGGCCGATGATCTCTGCCGTCAGCTCCTCGACCCGGCGCCGGAGGTACTCGACCTCGCTCTCGGTCTTCTTGCCGATCATCGCGGCGCGTCCTTCTTCCACCAGTCGTAGGCCTCAGAGGCCAGCACGCCCATGATCATCGCGCCACCCAGCACGAACAGGATGCTCAGCACGCTCACGCGAGCCGCGGCGTCGACCACTTTCGATGTCCTCATCGCGGTAGCGCCAAGGAGTAGGTGATCTCGCGATTGTAGCCGGCAATCAACTTGGTCTGCGCTTTCCGCCAGATGCGGTTGAGTTCTTGGCTGTCCACGGTCACCAGAGGGACGAACGCGGGCATCGCGTCCGTCTGCCAGAGCGGGTAGGTCGACTCACTCACGCCGTACACGCTCGTGTTGTCGAGCCCGCCCACCATGACGGGCCGCGGTGCGATCCGGTCGAGTCTGTCGAGCACCTCGTCGCCGAGCGCCACGCCGCACGCAGCGCCGAACATCGCCTGGAGGAACCGCTTGCGTCCGAGTATCACCATTCCTCCTCGTAGCCAGGTGGCAGCCGAGTCCACGTTACATCGCCTTCGCGTACCTCAACAGGTTCGAGTGCGTACCGCTTGTCGAAGCCCGGATGGTCGTCAGGATGGTGGCCGTTCTGGGACGGACGCTCGACGTATGGCGTGCGCGCCATCAGCCAGGCCGTGATGCCGTCGTAGGGATGGTCCTCGGAGGTCGTGTCGACGTCCTCCGGCTTCTTCGGGTCGCGCGGCAGCTTGGGCAGCGTGCGGAGCAGGTTCACGCAGTCGGGATGGACCTGGAGCGCGGGCATGTCCCACGGGTTGACCTTGCCGTCGTCGTCGCGCCGGAACTTGAGCGCCTCGTGCAGCATCGTCTTCTTCGTCGCCCTCGAGCCCGCGCCTTTCGGCGGGTTCACGAAGACCGGCGGGTTCTTGCGTACCGCGTCGTTCATGCCCTGCTGGAGCTGCTCGAGGATCGTCGGGCCGCCGTCAGCCACGGCCGGCGTGTCGATCGCGATCCATTCTGGCCGCGGGAACCGCTGGATCTGCTTGCCCCACAGGAAGCCGACCTCGTAGGGCGACTTCTTCGTGAAGTAGAACTCCCAGCGGACCAGGCTGCGCTCCGAGCTCGTCGCGACCAGCCAGATGCCGCCCGGCTTCGTGTAGCCCCAGTCGCCGCCACACGCCCAGCGGAACTGGTGCTTCCGGTCGACGTCCTCGGGGCTGTACCGCGCGACGTGGACCGTGTCGTCCCACTCGGGGAACGCGACGCCCGCACCGCCGACGATCAGCTTGGCGTAGACCTCCTGGGCGAGCGTGACGCTGTCCTCCGGGTACTCGTCGACCAGCGCGTCGAACTCGGCCTTCGTGATCTTCGGGTTGCTGCGCGCATCGCCCGACCATTCGGCCCACTCAGGGCCACGCTCGCCCTGCTGGATCTGCTCGCAGAGCAGGTTGAAGAACGACGGGCTGCGCTTCGTGCCGCCTTCGTCGACATGGCCGTCCGGCCCGCCGTTCGTCGTCGACATGATGATCGCCCAGCCGCCGCAGTCCATCAGCGTAGGCCGGATCACGTCGCGCCAGGCAGACTCGAGGTCCATCCACGCGGCTTCGTTGATGACCACACCGCCGAGCCGTTTGCCGATGCCGCGCACCGAGTCGATCGCTTCGGCCGACCGGACCCAGAGCGTCGCGTAGGCCGTGCCGTCCGGGTTCAGGATCGTGACCGTCTTCTCGACCTTGTTGACCTCGATGCCCTGGCGGTGCCGGAACCGCGGCTCGACCTCGTTCTTCCACATGGCCGCAGCCTGCGGGATCGTCGGCGCCAGCCAGATCACGTCGTAGCCGTGGACGAGGCCTTTCCACTTCGGCACGCCGTCCGTCTCGGGACCGTGGCCGATCAGCGTCACGTTCTCGGCGAACGCATCCTTCCCGGTCCTGCGCCCCCAGCGTACCACCTTGAACCGTGCCGGCGACTGGCCCACGGGCTCCTGGTGCTCGAGCAGCGCGTGGACCGTGATCTCCCTCATTCGAGGACCACGGCTTCGTAGGGCATCCGATTGCTGATAATGAGTTGCAGCACGGGCGCATCAGGCCACAACACGACTGATCCGCCCTGCTCAATCACGAACGCCGCCATCGGGTTGTCGCCCATGAACTCCCTGGCGGTCGCCTTCGAGCATGTAACCTGGCCCGGGGTCACGCCAAACGCTTTCTCGTGCTGCTCCACAAGCGCCTTGAGTCCGTCGCGGGTCATCCCTTCACGACCTTGATGACCAGCGGCTCGGCGTCGTCGCCTACGACCTTCGTGACCTGGGCCTCTTTCCCGTATCCACGCTCGGCTGCGACTTCCTGGGCCTTGATCGCGAACTGAGGGCCGTGCGCGCCCTTCACGCACGCCTCGAGGAACGCCAGCGCCTCGTCAGAGCTCGCGATCGCGCGCATCCGGGCCTTGAACTCGTCTGGCGGTCTGCCACCGCCATTCCCGTCGTTCGGGCCCCGTAGCAGTGCCCCGCCGTGCGGCTGCGGCACAAGCCCGGGTTTCTTCCGGGGTTTGGGGCTCACGGCGCCTTCTTCCCGAGGACGAACGCTATACCAGCCCGGAACCCGCCGCCCCATCCCACGAGCGTGCCCATGCCGACGCCCAGGAGGTACCAGAGCGTGTCGCTCACGCGGTGTCTTCCGCTGGTGAGCCCTGGGCATTTTCGCCTACTGCCGCCTGGGGCTTACTTTCGGTATGTGGACGACCCGCGTGGACTATGTAGTCGTTGGCGGCCACCGGCTCTGGAAACAACCTAAATGGCCGTGGATTGCTGCAATCGATCCAGGCGATGTTGTCCCGTGGGTCGAAGTGAGGACTACGTTTCATCCGCAACTCGTCCCGTCCGTGTCGGTTAGGTAGACCCGCTCCGAATCTGTCTCGCGGTCGCACGTCGCGCACCACTTGCCGCTCGGTTTCGGACCACGGCAGTCCATGCAGACGCGGACGGTCTGGTCCTCGGCTTCGGCAGCCTGCCAGTCGAGCGCGTCGTACCGCTCTGCGAACTTCACGGGGCCGATCGAGTGTGCCCAGCTCCGCGGGTGGTCGCCTTTACCCATTGCTCGTTACGCCTGAAGGCTGTCTGCCGGCGGCTCAGGCAGGCTGGCGCCGATGTGTTTGCCCGCCCAGTCGGCCACGGCGTCCGTCATCGCGTCGGCCATGCCTACGAGATCGCCGTGTTGAGTGAGCGCGCACGTCACATGCTGGTCGGCCTTCGAGACGACGACGACCGCGAACGACTGGTACCCTAGATCGGACAGCGTCTGGCCGGCCTGCTCGCAGGCGAACTTCGCCATGTTCTGGTTCATGTCCGACGCGAGGTCACGCATCAGAACTGCACCGTCGACGATATCGGGACAAACTCGCGTACCGTCTGCGGCTCCACGTAGAGCACGTCCTCGAGGTTCACGATCAGCAGCGGCTCGGGAGTCGCCTTCGGGACGAACGTGTGCGGGCCGTAGCCTCCGAGCGGGTTCGGGGCCTTGATGCAGACCTGGGGCGCCTCGGGATCGTCCTGGGCCGCGTTGCAGAGCTCGCAGCGCATCGTCTCCGGGGTGTCAGGCAGGACCAACTCGACGTCATACCCCGTGTACTGCTTGACCAGGATGCGGTCGCCGACGGCGGCGTAGATCGGGTTCGATACCTTCGTGACCCGGCCACTCACGTATTCGGGGTGGTCCTGCTGCAATCCGGCCTGCACCACCGTCGCCCAGCGCGGCCCTTCCGTGGCCGTCAGCGTGAGGTCGAGCGCGTGCTGCTGGGCCTTCGGGTCCTCGAGGCGGGCCAGAACGAACCCGACTGGCAGACGGCCGCCGTGGGGACGTGCCATCTTGGGATCACCTCTCATGTTGGGGCCTATGCCGCTCAATGTGGGATTCTGTCAGCGTTTCGGTCAAGCCTCTCGCGGAGCCACGGGAGGTCATAGCCATGCACCGCGAGCAGGTCGCACACGTCGTCCGTCAGCCTGTCCACGAACGCAGGCAGCGGTGCGGGCATCTCGCCCTCGCCGTATGGACGCTTCAGGCCCAGCGGGTCGCCTGACTCGTTCAGCGGGGTCCAGTCGATGTCCACGCCGCCATAGATCACGCCCGTGAACTGCTCGAGAGCCCTGAGCCGTTCGTTCTCCGTGCCCCGCGGTGCGTCGACCCTGAAGAAATGCACGTTCGGCAGCGGTGCGTAGTCCCGGGCTATCAGGTTGAACAGCGCCGCGATGTCGTCCTTCTGGCCGCGATTGAGCGTCGAGACGAGGGCCAGCACCGGGTCCCTGAGCGGGATCACGATCTTGTCGCCCGCCTCGCGCCAGCGTTCGATCTCCTGGTCTGGGAAGTGACGGTGCCCGTCGATCCGCATCAGGCGGTGCAGGAACAACGTGCCGGTGTGCGGGACTGATGCCAGGCGGACGCTCATGGCTTGGCCCCTCGGGAGCGCAGGAAGGACGCGGCGCGCAGACGTTTCATTAGGTCGGTCATCGCGCGATTCCACCCCATGCGGTACGCCTCGTCACACGGTCCACTAGGCTGTGTCCACCCGTCGCGCATCTCGTCCACGACGTCTTCGACCTCCCTCGCCACCTGCTCCCTCTCTACGCCTGCGCGGACGTACTCGACCGCCTGGATCTTGCCGCCGCGCGCCATCGGTGGAACGAAGTAGACCCACTCGCCGCGCACGCAATGCAGCGCGATCCGCTCCGGCGCTCCCTCGGTGGTGTCGCTCATCGCTTCGCATCCTTGGCAAGGTCCGACCACGCCCATACGTACATCGTGTCCGCGTCCCATTCTTCCCGGAACAACTCGTCAGCCGGGACCTCGACGAGCAGGCCCATTCGCTCCAAGTCGTCGAACGCTTCCGTGAAGCCCTCGGACACGGGGAATAGTTCTTCCATCGCGCGACGAAACGCCGTCACCTCGCTCTCGCGGACGTAGCCTTCGCGGGCCGCTTCGAGCGTGTAGAGGGGGACGGCTGTTTCGTCCGACCAGCGCCTTTCTGCGAATTGGGAGACGTATCTGTGTCCGCCCCCCGTCGTCACCAGCCACGCGCTCGGCTCCGGGGGCGCTCCCGTCTCCGTCTCTCCGGGCGTGGGGCTCATGGGCGGGCAGTTTGCGTAGCGAGGTACTGAATCCGCCTCTCGTTGACGATCTTCACGGCGTGCTCGGTATCAGTGGCCCAAACGGTTCCACTGACAGCATCCTGCACGCCCTGCTTGCCTCGATAGGCTGGTGCCTTCGTGCGCTCCCACAACCGCACGGTTTCGCCAACCTCATAACCGGAGAGCGTGGCGGCCTCGCAGCGTTCCACCGTGCCGTCCATTGCCATGACGACGAAGAACGTGGTGCGACCGGCGTTGATGTCGTCCACGCATGGGTCAAGCGCCCACTCTTGCACCTCGGGCTGGTCGTAGTTGTCCGCGAGGCGAGCCGCCACCAGTTCGGCGTTCTGTTGCGACGAGAACACACCGACCACCCGATAATCGCTATACGAGCCCTGCTCGATCACCCAAACACTTCGCTTCTCTCTCATCGTTCCGTCTCCGTGGGGGTGATGCCCTTCGAGTAATCACGTCGTACCTGCCACGGCATCTCTGCGCCGCACTCCTTGCACTTCGGCGGGTGTCGTAACGGCACCGATTCGAGAAGCACGCGGAAAGGAAACGGCACCGTATGCGACCCCACCTTCCCGCACGCCAGGCAGATGTCAGGATTGCCGGGGGCGTCCCATGCGGCTCGCAGCATCTTGTCGTGCGCGTCGATCCTCCGCGCGTCCGTGGGGGGCGTCATGGACGTCTCACAAGCTCATAGCCCGCGAAGCGCGGCGTGCTCTCCGGCACCTGCTCCCGGCGGTACTCGATCCATTCTCCGCACACACACGACGAGTAGAAACGGCTCACCTTGGTCCAGTGAACCTTGTCCAGCATGCAATCGAGATCCTTGGACTGAAACCCCGTGACCGGCTTCCCACACGCAGGACACGGCACCGGGCCATCGGTGTCCACATAGTCAAACATCCCCATGCGTCTCCTCCCTGTTGGTCGTGGCGGCGCGGGCGGGCGATAGCAGGTAGCACGCCAATAGGACGAACCCTGCCGCCAACGCCCGCACGAAGAACACATCCTCGGCCTCGCCTATGAGGACGAGCGTCTGGATATGTGTTCCCCATAGCAGCAGGGCCGCAGCGCCGAGTATCCTCATGCGTCCCCCTTCGTGGCGGCGCGGGCGCGGGCGACGAGGGCGCGCAAGTTCTGGGATGCCAGCGCAGGCTGACTCCCCATGTCCGCGAACCGGGGATCTGTGCCGCACACTTCGACGATGCGAGCCATCCACTCCACGGGCTCTGCCATCTCGGCTACCAGGGAGCGCAGGGAGCGGATCTCGGCGATTGCGGCGCGGGTCACCCTCGCGTTGACCGAAGCCTCCGCCCACTTCTGCGTGTATCCGACGTGGATATCGTGCATTGTCTGTAGGTGCTCCACGATGTCGCCCACCACCACGTCACTCGCCATGCGTCCTCCGTCTGTCGGTGCGCGGAGCCTGCGACCATCGCACCATGAAGTCGCGGTCGCGGCGCATGTCTTGGATTGCGCGCCACCAACCTTTCGCCATGCCCTCGATCACATAGGCGGGAAGCATGAATCCGTAGACCATGCCAATAACAAACGGGTTCCGGCGCGATAGCCAGTTACGGAAGCTCCGGCGCTGCGGCCACATCTCACGTTCCATGCGCGCCCTCCCTGTCTGTCGGAGGCGCGAGCACCTCGCCCGACCATTCGCCCGGCCCATCTGCGGCGCGCACGATGTTGACGGACCCGCGCGGTGGATTGCCCGCACCCGTCAGAAGACGCACGCGAATCACGTCCGGCTCCACGGAGGCGGAGGGGTCCGCGCGCAACCTCCACTCGTGGTCGCTCGCGTGGTCGCTTTCTAGGCAGCACTCCCAGCGCGAATCGCCAGCGACGAATGCGCCGCACTGGTACGGACGACCTTCGTCGTCTTTCTCGACTCTAGGGGCGGAGCGGTTGAGGGCGGCCAGGATGCGGTCGGCAAGTTCGTCGCATATCTCCTCCACTTCCTGCGTGGACGTCAATGGCCCGCAGCAACCGCCGCTCTCGTAGAAGATCAGCTCGTTGAACAGGATTGCGCTTACCCGCTCCCGCTCCTCGACTCCTGGGGTGCCCGCCGAGGCGTCGTGGATCTCACGACCTAGTGGGCCGGAACTTCTCAACCCGGTCCCCTCGGCGGGCTTCTCCCCTTGGTGGCGACGGCAGAACGGACAGCACTCGGACGCGACGGGCTCGCCGCACTCGGAGCACGTCTCTGGGTGGCGACGGTCGACGCCGGAGCGCGATTCGTAGCGGCCTACGCGGCGAGGGTCGATCACTACCCGCCTCTCCGGCCCCCGCACGACGTGGGCGCGGACACTCTCCAACACCTCGCGGACATCCCGCTCCGCCCGACGAACCCCGGCGTCCTGCGTTCCGGGCGGGCCGACGAGCTGCGTCATCTGACGGTCGAACCGCTCGCGCTCCCCCTCCGGCTCTCTGGAGAGCGCGCGCAGCTTCTGCAACGCCTCGTCCTCGCCCGCGTGTAGGCAGAGCATGATGTCGGGCGCCATCTCCACGAGACGCTTGACGGCTTGCTCGCGCGTCTCACCGTCGCTCATTACCCAATGCAGGAGGCCGTTGCCGCGCGACCAGCGGGACAGGAACGCCCGGTCGTTCTCACTCCACGCCGTCTCGATGCCCTCGTACAGCGTCGGCACCCACTCCATGCGGGCGAAGTAGTCGTCCCGCTCCCCCTCCCCTTGCCCCTGCGTGCGCGTGGAGGTCATCGGGTGGCCTCGGTGCGGAGGGGTTGGCGGTCCATGCACTCAACGAGCGCGGCAATCTCGTCCTCGTTCCATGCGTCCAGTAAGCGCATAAGCTCGGTGCGGTGCGGCGTCTGGAACAGCCAGTCCCGCACGACCTTTCCGCCCGCGACGACCTCGATACGGGCGCGGTACACCAGCCCCACTGAAGGCCCCTCCCGCGTCTCCGGGGTGGCGCCAGCGGCCTCAGCGACATGCACGCCCGAAGGCTTTTCTGTGTAGAGGTCGGCCTGAGGAATGTCCGCTGACGCCTTACCCACGCTGAGCGTTGCGCGCAATTCGGTTGCGAGGCGGGAGGCCAGCGCGATGACTTCACCAAGCTCCTGCTCGCGATCTGCGCGGCCGCGTGTCGGACTCCACGCCTCCCACGCCCCGAGCACATCTACTGCCTTCCCCTCCCGCTCCTCCACCGCCGCCATCGCCCACGACTCGTGACGTGCGTTCTCGCGCCCTACGTCCCAGTGCTCGTCGCATACCGTGAACGTCGTCCCGCCTTCCGCCTTCGTCCGCATCGTGGTGCAGCCTGGGTGGGCGCAGGGGTACAGCGGTTCCGTGTGCGCTTGGCGACGGTCGGTGCCGGTGCCGCGAAGTGCGCCACCATTCGACAGCCTCGCCAGGCGATACACCCAATCCGTCCGCGTGCGCCTCTCGACGCGCTCCACCCGCTCGCGCTCTGTCATCGAATCCCCAACGCGCGCCGTTCTTCCGGCGTCAGCTTCGCCCGCGCTTCCGCCGCTACTCGCTGTTCCTCACGACGCGCGGCCTCGTACTTCCGCCGAAGCGCGTCCTCGATCTTGTGCTTGGCCCACCACGCGCGGACCCACTCGACCTCCACGCCCGCCTCGACCCAATCGCACTCGGCCAGCACGCGGTCCAGGCTTGCGGATGCCTCCAGTCGCGTCAACAGCGCACACAGCACCTTAGGGATGTCGCGCTCCTCGCGTACCTGCTCCGGGCTTGGCCCGCCGTCTCTACATGGCATCGTCGTTCCTCTCGGTGTCGTCGGTGAAGATCAGCAGGGCGGAGCGCAGGTTAGGAACTCCCCTGTTCCATTCTGCCTCTCTTACCCAAGCGTGTGCGTCCTTTGTCGCGTACCCTCGCACCCCTCCGTCCATCTTCGCCCGCAGCGCGTTGTTCTCCGCAACCGTCACCTCCCACGCCTGTATGGCCTGGTCTCGGGCCCAGCGCAGTGCGTCCCTCTCCGCTCGCGCGGCGTCCGCCTCTGCCCGTGCTTCGTTCAGCATAGCGTCCAACCCGAACACATCTAGGTCGTACCGTTGCCGGAGATTGTTGACCTCCGCTCTGGCGGCGCGTAGCTCGGTGGCGAGGGCGTGGGCGATCCTGCGATACGTTTCGCCATCAGCTGTTAGGTTGTGCCACCTCTCGTCGGCCCTGAGTGTGTCCCACTCCGCGAGCACGTCCCGCTCCCCTCGCTCACTCATGGGGGCGCTCACGGGCGGGTCTCTAAGTTGGCGCAGTCGTTGGCGTGCTGAAACACATACAGGCTGTCGGCGGCATCGTCTGCAATCGCTAAAGCCGCCTCGCATGTAGCCTTCATCTCGAATTCCGCGTAGCACCCACCCACGAACAGTAACGCCAGTAGCAATATCGTTCGCTTGCTCATTCCGTCTCGCTCCTAAGTGGCGCCTCGCCCTCCGCTGCCGCGATGGCGGCGCGCAGTGCATCGACCGCTCCCCACGTCACTTCCGGGTACGCATCGCCGACGTGATTGCGTTCTGCCTGCTTGACGATCTTGCGGGCGGCTTCCAGAAGCGCGTCGTGCGCGCGAGCCACTTGGCGCAAGTCTTGTTCATACCGCAGACATGACAGCCTCTTGCTCTCGGCGCATGTCCTGATCGCGCTTATGATTGTCTTATCCGTGACTCCTGGGGCACTTAAGGCCGCGTAGTTATTCGCTTCACGCCGCCACCGTTCCGCCGCCCTTTCGAGCCTCGGGCTCGCTCCGTCTCGGGTGCTCATGCGGGCCTCGCCTCCATTTGCAGGTCGTAAGAATGAAGGCACTTGGCGCACGTCACGATGTCATCGTCGCGTTCCTCGTCGTACAAGTAACTACCTGGGAACGTCCTAGCACCACAAAGAGCACGACGGGGCGTGTCCGAGGTCGATAGATGCATACGAGTACCACCCCAAGTGTGCACGATGTAATACTCCCGTTCGCTCTCCGTCGTGGTACTCACGGCTCCGTCTCGGGTGGGCATCAGCGGGGCTCCGCGCGCACGAGCGCTTCAGCGGCCAGCCACGCATCACGACGAGCAAGCGCGGCCTCGCGCGATGAGCCGACGACGTACTCCTCCGCCTGCTCCTGGCTGTCGAACGACGCGCCAACGCCCGTATACGACGACCAGCCGCGCCACACACCGCTCGGCATCGGCTCCGTGAAACCAATCGGGCTGCCGTCCTTGCCCCTCTGCCAGTTCCGCACCCGCTCGGTCGCCGTCGTCATCATCGCCTCCGCTCTAGGTGTCTCGCTATCCACACAGGGACAGTAATGGGGCGCAAGCGTAACCGCAAGGGGCACGTTACGCACCCTCGGTGGCGGCCCGGACTTCGGCCAGCCTCCCGGCGTCGACCCACTGGCTGACCGGCTCGGGGCTGCCTTGAAGCGCCTTCGGAACACCGGCTGCGAGGGCCTCGACGCCCTCCAGACGTAGCTCCAGCTCGTTGCCGAACGGCTTGAGGGCCGCTGGGAGGCCAGGGACGACCCTTCCGTCCCCCTCGAGCCGGCGGACGCGGCCCAGGAGCTGCCTGGCGAGCAGGGCGATGTCCCGCAGGTCGCTCTGCACTGCCTCGACGAGCCCCTGGACCGCTGGGCCGGTTACGCCGCCGGCTGATCCGGCTTCGGCTTCCTGGGGGCCTTCGTGGCTGTCGCGACCGTTGTCGCCTGCTCCCTCGCCTTCGCCAGCAGCGCCTCCGTGTACTCCGCGCCGACCGCCTTCAGTTCCGCTTCCGAGAACGCCGACAGCGGCAGCTTCATCGGGCGCGCCCTGCCCGCGATCTCGGTTGCCAGGTACTCCGGCGCTGCCGGCGTCGTGATCCGTGCTTCGATGTTCGCCATCTGCTCTCCTTGTGGGGGTCACTTGGTCCTCCTGCCCTTCCGTGCTGCAAACCTCACCGCCTTCTCGTAGGCCGCCCAGCGCACCGGGTCGCGGTCGAAGGTGATGCCGTGCTCGCGCAGCTTATCGTCCACCGAGTACAGCGCCGCGCTCCTGCCCTTGTGGTTGCCCGGCTTGTCGCCGCCGTACCGACTGTTCGCCCGCTTCGCCGCCTCTTTCCAGAGAGGGACGCACTTCGCCACAAGCTCGGGGTCGGTCGTGATCGTCGGATGGACGCCGTCGTGCCTGAAGATCGACTGCCGGCGTTTGGGGCGGATGCCGCGCGACGGTGTCATTGCCAGTCTCCTACGGCCGGGACCTTGGCGCGCTCGTGCGCGGCGCGGTCGTGGATGATGCGGTAGCGGTGCGTCGGGCGCTCGTCTTGCTCGGTGCGCGCACGATAGGCGCCGATCTTCCAGTCGAAGACCGCCTGGTGCGTGTGCGAGTGCCGCGGTGGCGGCTGGAGCTGCATCGTCGCGCGGCAGACCGGACAGGGGCCTTCCTGCAACTGGTCCCACGGCCCCTCGCCACGCTCGCGGCGAGCCTCGCCGAACGTCTCGCCCTCCACCTCACGCACGAGCCAAAGCATCTGGCCGGGCTTGGGAAAGAACCGGTTGTCGCTCTTAAGGTACCGGCTCACGGCCTCGCGCAGCGCGCTCGCGTCGACGTCCTCGAGGACGTGCTTCCAGAGCCCCACGAGGTCCGCCTCCGGCGCGTCCGGCTTCGTGAACGCGACCGCCAGCTTCCGAATCGCGGTCGTGATGTCCAGGTCGGTCACCATTCGAGCGGCTCCGTGTTGGTTGTGGCGTTGCGTGCTTCGTAGTCCCGCTCGATCTCACGACGGAGAAGTCCGTCGAACTGTCCCCCGATCAGGCGACGCTGCCCCTCTGTGACCAGAACCGACAACGCAAGCGCGAGTAGACGTGGCCGCTCCGCCTCCGGTAGCGAAGTGCCATCGGGTTGCTTCCATGCGTTCGGCCTAAGCCCGCCGGGTCCGTACTGGGCGAAGACCTCGTTGCGCTGAGATACGCTCTCAAGGAACGAGCAGCCGTCGAGGACACGCGAGTGCCCGTTCAGCCACCCGACCAGCAGATCGGGGGCGTGCGCTGAGAGAGTAGTTTGATTGTCACTTGTCGGGGGTCGGGGGTCGCGCGCGACAGTGTCACGCCGTGACATACCGTGACCACCATGTGACAATTCGGCCATTCCGTCCTGTTTTGAGCGTTGGCGGCGCTTGCGGTCGGCCGCGGTAAGGTCTGGTTCCTGGTATTTCGGCCAGTTATTCACGACCAACTCACCACCCTCGATGGTCACAGCACCGTCACGCCGTGACGCTTCGATAAGTTCTTGCACGGACTCAACTTTCACCTTCCAGCGGCGCGCAAGAACACTCGGGGACGGGGCGGTGCATCGGCCGCGTCGTCCGCGAAGCTTCACCCACGAAAGCAGGCGGGGCCAGCACCCTATCGCCTCGCCGGACAGGCCGTCCAGCCACTCGCTCTCGTCCCACTCGGCATCCAGCCTCAGCCAGCGACGTGTCATAGTCCAGCCCGCTCCAGCAGCGCGTCCAAGACCTCGTGTGGCGCGGCAGCCGCGCTGAACTGGGCCTCGAGAAACCCGGCCAGATTGACCACGTCGTCCGAGAACAGGTACTGGCTGACGACCCTCACCAGTAGCGTCCTAGCCGGCTTCATGCACGCGGACTCGCTGGCGTGACACTCATCGCACAGCGTCACGAGTGCGTCGTCCGGGTAATCCCACGGCTCAGTTCCCCACGCCAGGTAGTAGCGGTGGTGAACTTGGAGTGTGCGGTCCTTGCCGCCGCAGAGTTGGCAGCGAAAGTCGTCGCGGTCGAAGATGCGGAGCCGCACCTTCTGCCACCGAGGGTCGCGAAGTTTCGCGATGTAGGCCTCGTCAGCCATTTGGGGCACCCCCTTCATGGGTGGAAGAACTACGACGGGCGGGGGAGAAGCCGATGAAGGCGACTCCTCGCAACCGTCGAGCGGTCCCGGGGATCAGCCAGGCCCGCCCGTCCCCCCACACTACTACTTTCGGTTGATGCCGCGCAAGGGCGACATGCGGCGCGGCGACGAGACACGCTGCGGCAAATAAAAAGGGGCTCACTCGACCCCCAGGTGGACCTTTGCCCAGGCTCGAGCGTCGTCCAGGCTCGACCACAGCT
>CAZJTG010000002.1:12179-29183 GCA_964548865.1 uncultured Solibacteraceae bacterium | reverse complement strand
CGGTACTCGGCCGGACGCAGCAGGTTCCAGGCCATGCCGACCGCCAGGCACAGGTCCCTGAACTCGCCCTGACCCTCGCGTAACGTCCCCTTCGGACGCTTGAGCTCTACCCAGGTCCACACGCGCTTGCCGACGTGGACAACGTGCAGGTCCGGTAGGTTCTTCGGCGTGCGCCAGCCGCCCGGGTCCCTACGGGACTGGACCGACACCTTGCAGCCCAGGTCCCGTAGGAAGGCGACGATCTCGCGGGAGATCGACGACTCGCTCATCGGAACATTACGAGCTGCCCAGCGTCCTCCAGAGCCGCGTCCGTCACCTTCAGCCGGTAGCGGGCGTGCTGCCCGCCGTCGTGCTCCTCCGTCTCCGTGACGACCGGCCAGCCCATCTCGCGGAGGTCCATCACTCTCGCGGCCAACCTGTAGCAGCCGAACGCCATCGCCTCTTTCGGCGAGATCGAGCCCTCACGGCGTATGTACGCCAGGATCTGCGCGCACTGGCTCCCGGGTGTCGGCTCCCTCATACGACCACCCCCCGCCAGTCGATCTCGCACTCGGCCGCGAAGCCCACGAGCGCCAGCAGCAGGCCGAACGTGACGCTGACCCTGAACAGCAGCAGGAGCGCCATCAGTTGAGCCACGGACGGTCGCTCCTGTCCGCCTCCTTGAGCGCACGGGCGAGTTCGTCCTGCCGTTTCTCCACCTCCTCCCACACAGCGATCTTGCCCTCGATTCGCCCGATCTCTACGTCCAGTGCCGCGATCTTGCCGTAGGACCGCAGTTGGGCGACACCGCAGAGCAGGAAAAACGCGCCCACAGGCAGCCACCACCACGACTCGCCGAGGAACGGCACCATCAGCATCGTCTCCGCTCCCTGAAAGATGAACGCGCCCGCGACTGCGGCGCCCGACACGGCAGTGTAGTGCTTCACGGCACCACCTCCTTGTTTCGCAGGATAAACGCCCACATGGTCCTCGTATCGTCCCAACGGCCCTTCACGACATCCTCGATCAGCTTCTCCTCGTCGGCCTTATCGAGCACGCCGTTCTGTGTCGCCCACCGCACGTCCTTCGTGTAGGCGTCGATCTCGTCCATCGACAGCATCGCGTCGTTCGACGTAGCGTCCTTCTGGAACAGCGCGATGCTCGCCAGCAGTTGGGCCTTGAGCCCGCCGTCGTCGATCATCGCGGAGCCGATTAGGTCGAGCCGCTTCTTCGCCTCGGCCATCTCGCGCTTGAACTGGGCCATGCACTCGTCGAGCTTCGCGATGAAGATGTCGTCGCGGTACACGCGGTCGAGCCGGATCGGCAGCGTCGGGTGCCACGCGAGCGAGTCGCACCATTGCCGGCCGGTCAGTCGGAGATAGCCCTGGACCTGCACCTTCGGGGCGATCTCCTCGAGCCCGAGCAGACACGACATATGGTGCTTCGCGCCGTAGCACTTCACCTCGATGATGCCGTCGTCGCCCACGAGGCCGTCCGGCGACCCGCCTTCCGACCCGTCGTCCGTCGTGATGAACGCGACCTGGCGGATCGTCGCCCCGCGCTCCAGCTCGTACCACGCCTTCGCCCGCGGCTCGAGTTCCAGCCCGCGCTCGGTCCACTGCGTCCCGCCGTCCGACTCCTGCTCCATCATCGGGTCGGTCGGCACGCCCAGGATCTGCTCGGCCAGCAACTCGGCGATGTAGGGCCGAGCGCCGGACGAGTAGCCCATCTTCGCCGGCTGGATGATCCTGCCCAGGCTGGAGCACGTCGGGATGCCGAGCCTGAGCGCCCACCAGTCCCGCGACCCCTGCTTCAGTGGGTTCCCGAGCGAGTCCGTCTCGTGGATGATCATGTGCGCTTCCTCTCCAGCATCGCGATCGCCTCGGCATAGCGCGACTGCGGCAGGTCCGACAGCCCGCCGATCTGGAAGTACGCGCAGAACTTCTCGAAGTCGACGTTCTTGTGGACCTCGTCGTACAGCGCCTCCAAGTTCGCGAGCTGCTCGCGGTTGACCGGCTCGTTCGACTCCGGCTCCGGCGCCGCGCTGCCGTCTGTGTCCTCGTCCGCCGTCGTGAGCCCGAGCACTGACACGAGCGACTGACGGCGCGCGTAGGACATCGCCGCGCCGGCCGACTGCGCCGCGCTCATCCGGTCGTTGCCGTCCACCGGGCACGAGAATGACGCCGACACCGACGCGCCAGCGATATGCCGCACCACGCACGTCACCGTCATCGTCTGCGCGTTGACCGTCGAGTCCCAAGTGTACGAGAGCCCGAAGACCTCCAGGTGCCGGCGAATATGCCTGACGATGTCCTCGAGGTTCGCGTAGCGGTACGAGAACTTCGAGCCGGTCCTCTTGCTGACGATTTCGGCCTTGTGGGCCTTGAAGATCGGCGGACACGCTGCCTGGAACGCGCCGAGCGCCTGGTTCAGTTGGAGCACCGCGTCCCGGTCGGTCACCCTCTCCTGCAGCGCGACGAGCCGCTCCAGCACCTCGACCGGCACCTTCTGTTCGATCGCCATCTTGACCAGGCCGCTCGCCTCACTGGTCGCTGACTGCACCGCCGTACCTTCCGCGCGACTGATCGCCATTGCGTCAGAAGCCATCGGACACCTCCCCTGGTTGAGTGACCTACGCTGCCTCCAGCAACTCCCTGCCCATCTCCGCTACGCTCTCGACCCGCTCATCCAGCCAGCCCAGAACCGAGGTCGGCTTGGCCGGCTTCTCCTCCTCCGCCCCCACGTACAGGCCGCCGTTGTAGATGGTGACCGTTGACGACGTTGTGCAGTCGGACCAGTACGGATAGCCGCCGATGTTCGCGAACTGGTTCTGCAGCTGGTTCTGGTACTCCTGGCCGCCGAACAGCCCGGAGCCCAGCAGACCACCACCGTTGAGTAGGTCGCCGATGCCCATGCTACTTCGAGCCCTTGCCGACCGACACCATCAGTTCGGCAGTCGGCAGACCCTTCACGAGCGTGTCCACGAGCTTCTCCATGCGCGCGACCTGCTGGCCGAGTAGTTCGTCGGCCCGCTTCATCGCCTCCTCGCGAGCGGCCACACGCGCCTCGCCCACCGCGAGATCCTTCTGCGCTTCGAGCTGTTCCTCGCGGGCCTCTAGCCGCTCCTCCGCCATCTCCGCCTCGGCCTCCTGCCGCATCTTCGCGAGCCCAACCTTGTGTTCGATCTCGCGGGCCTCCTGCTTCGCCTGAAGGCGCAGCTCTGCGATCTCGTCCTCCAGCTTGTCGCGCTCGGCGCGCAGTTGGCGGATCGTCCCGAGCGCCGCGATCTCCTCCGTGGTCGCGTTCGCGTGCTCGCGCAGCACCCGCTCGATCGCCTCCTGCACCGCCGCCTCGATCCTGCTTGTCTCCCGCCTGAACAGCCCCAGCATCGGACCTCCTAGTCTGCGAGTAAGTTCTGGTACCTGTCCCACATGATCTGTGTCACCGCCACGGCCTCCTCGAGCGTGGCTACGTCGATGTAGTCGTCGAACGTCGGCGCCACCCTCAGCGCGTACCTCGCCTCGAACCGCTCACGACCGGAGTACGACTCGTCGTGATGCACCCAGCACGCGAAGAACGTCCGGGTCCAGTGCGACTTCCGAGAGAGCCCCTCGTTCCCAAGGTGGCAGCACTCGATGACCTTCTGAGTGCCCGGCCGCCAGCGCGTCGTCTTGCAGCCGACGACAATGCAGGGTAGCCGCCAGCCCCACTCGGTGTAGCCCGGCGGGCCGTACTTGCGCTCGTGCTCGTGGCGCTGCTCGTCACGACTTCGCGGCATGTTGCGCGACTGACCGCTTGATGAGCCGCCGCACGTACTCGGCCACCGAGATGTCCATCTCATCGGCAACCCGCTTCGCCTCGTCCCAAAGGTCGTGCTCGATACGGAACATGACCTCTCGCTTCCTCTTGCTGTCAGCCACTCGAATCTCCTAGTGAAAGTGGACGCAGGAATAATAGCTATCGCGTGGGCCTTGCGCAAGCGAAACCTGGGCTATAGGATTCTGTCATGCGAAACAGTCCTCCAATGGGAGCGGACAGATGAGCACCGAGAAGATGACGGACGAGCAGAAGGCAGCCTACGTCGCAGGCGCCGAGGCGTTGGTCACGGAGCGACGCGATGCGGCCCAGAAGGCGATCGCGAGCGGCCTCCAGCGCGAGCAGGCCGAAGCCTGGCGCGACCTGCGGGAAGCACTCGACCACCTGAAGGGCGCGAGGCTGGACGTCTACGGCGTGAAGTGCCCGGCCTGCAACGGCCACGGCGAACTCGTGGGCCGGGTGCCCTACGAGTCGCACGAGTGCCCGCTGTGCAAGGGATGGTTCAGGGTGATGCCAGAGGTCGCGGAGCGGTACTTCGATGCGAACGGACTGAGCGCGGCGGACGCGCGGGAGGCGGTACGATGAGCGAGAGAGCGAAGCCATTCGTGGCGTGGATGGACCGGGACAACTGCTGGGATGGGATCACGGACCAACAACTGGCCAGCGTTGGTGGCGCCAAGTTTTTCGCGAGGCCGTGTCCCGTCGTCGTGACGCCCCTCCTGCCGGACGACCCGAGGCCGGGGGAGACGTGGCTTCTCGACACCACAGAGCAGGCCCCGGTGAAGGTGTTATGCGCTCCGAGCGGACGCCGGGGCGAAATGATCTGCGAGTACACGGACGGCGATCTTGCTGGGCGTGTGTGCTACGTGACCAAGGACTTCCTCCGCCGCGCTCCCGTGCTCAAGACGTTCCGCGTGACGATGGACTTCGGGCACAGGGGGTGGTGCAGCCCGGAGATCCGCGCCACCTCCCGCGAGGAAGCCGTGCGTAAGCTCGCGGACGCGCTGGAGGAGGTCCCATGATCTCCCTCATCGTACTGCTGTTCGACCCGGACCCGAAGCCACCCGAGGACAACAGCGACGGCGTCCTCGCCTTCGTGGTGCTCACGATGGTCATGTGGGTCGTGGTCATCGTCAGCATGATGGTGAAGTCGTGAGCATCAGGCCAGCACTGACGCCGGAGGAGTGGGCGGCGTTTCCGAACAGCCATCTCGTGCAGGCCGTCGAGCTTGTGGATGGCACGCTCGGACACGCGCAGACGATCGCCGGGGAGCCGCTGCCGCTTTGGTTCCCAACGCCGCACGGCACTGCAGCCGTGAACCTGCACGGCCAGCCGTTCGGGTTCACGCGGGAGATGCTCGAAGCGTTGAGGTCGTGCGTTCACATGGCGGGCGAGCGCGTCACGACTGGGGCTGGGTGGCTAGACCACGCTGAGGCGGCGCTCGTGAACCTCGAGGCCCTGCTACCCCCGGAGGGAGCCTAGCAGAACGCGATACAGCCCGCCGTCAGGACGAACGCGACCCGCTCCTTCCACTTCTGGCGGTCGCCTGACCGTGCGGCCGCCTCCCAGGCGTCCGCCCGTGCCCGTTCCGCGTCCCAGCCGGCCTGGGCGGCCTCCGCGGCGTCCTTCCAGCCCTGGCCCCACAGCAGGCGCTCCTGGGCCAGCCGTTCGAGTGCAGCGACCTCCGTAGCGTGCGAGGCGACCAGCGTGTCGAGCAGGGCGGTCTGGGCCGAGTCGAGCGTGGCCCGGAGCGTGTCGACGACCGCGACCTGGACCACCCGCTCCCGAGTGACGACGACCCGGATCGTGTCGGTGACGTGGACGAGCAGGGTGTCCCGGCGCTCGGCTTCGGCCCGGAGACTGTCGGCCAGCGGCCGGAGGGTCGCCACCGCGGCCTCCGCGGCCAGAGCTCGGTCGACCGCCGCACTGCCCTTCATCTCCCGCGCGACCGCCCACCCGACCAGGCCAGCGGCGACGAGGAACCACGGGACGGCCTTCACAGGCGCCCCCCGTTCGCCAGGATGTCTGCCAACCGCTCAAGCTGCACCGCGTCCGTCTCGTAGACCCGAGCCCCTACTGGGCGATGGCCGTGAACCTCGACCGCCTGGAGCTTCCTGAGCGCCCGAGCGCCGGCCCGGACGCTGGTCAGGTACTTCTTCGCGTCGGCGATCGCCACGGGCTTCGCGGCCCTGCTCGAGTCCTCTAGCGGCAGGGAGCCGAACCCGAGCCGGGCCGCGGTCCTCACCTGAAGTCCTCGACGATCTCGAGCGTCCACTCGTTCACGCCCTTGAAGAACTCCATGAACTCCTTGAACGCCGCGACACTCGCGAGCACGGCCCTCTTCTTCACGACTTTGCCCGTGTCCTCGTCCTTGCGCTCGAGATGGCCGCGCTTCATGCCGATGCCGATGCAGCCTTCGATGTCCTCCTCGGAGTTCGCGACGTGGAACAGGATGCGCGAGCGACCCGGAACCATCATCACCTCGAAGCACTCGTACCCGCCGCCCTTGTACCACGAACGCTTGCAGCGGTAGGTGCCGGCTGGGATGCAACTCACCCGCGGGCGGTTGCCCAGCCGCTCCTCCTCGACGGTCTGCCACTTCTCGAACGTGCCGAAGACGCCGTCGTCGCCTTTCTCGTCGCGGACCAGCTTGTGCGTTCTCATTCGCGGGGACCCTCCCTCGGCGGGTACTTCGCCTTGAGCGCGGCCGGGATCGCGAGCTCCGCGATCTTCGACACGAACGCGAGCACCTTGTCGCCGATCTTCTCGGACATGAAGCAGATGCCGCCGAGCGCGCCGATCCCGCAGAACGCCCAGAGCCCCCACCACAGGCCCGGCCCGTCCGGCTGGAATACCTGCAACGCGATCTCGGCGATGACTGGCGTCACGATGCAGAACCCCGACAGCTTCAGGCCGACGCCGCGGTAGAACTGCTTGTCCTCTTGGTCCATCCGCTTGATCGCACGGTGGACCGTTGTGGTCACGTCGTCGCTCATGCCGTGTCCCTCGCCTTGAAGGGGTCCTTCTGGATGCCGAGCCGCGTGCCGTGCTCCTGAACGAGCAGCCTGACCATCGCCATGTCTTCGTCGTGCGCTTTCAGCCGGACCTCGGCCCGCGACATCCGGTCCTCGAGCGAGGTCATCGCGTCCGCGAACGCGGCAGCCCGCCCGAGCGTTCGCTTCCACTGGCCGACGAGCATCCCGAACTTGATGAGCATCCAGCCGGCAGCGCCGAGTGCTCCAATCTGGAAGACGAGCATACTGGACACGCCCGTCTCCGTGCCGATCGGGCCCTGGGTCACGATCATCGCAGCCGCCTCCAGCGCGACGAGCGACGCGAGTGACATCCCGGTCATCGCGACGAGCAGCGTTTTCATGCCTGTACCTCGTGGTATAGGGATCACCCTGGGGGAGTGATTACTGCACCCGCCTGATCGGATTGTCGGGGTTCGCACGGTTCCAGTCCTGCAACATCTGGCGCGCTTCGGGCGTGTCGCCAGCGTCGAGCGCGCTGCGGATCTTCCTGCGGGTCGCGGCCTCGGAGTCGCCGAACGTCTGGGTTGATGCGCCCAGGAAGTTGAGCATCCCGCTAACCGCAGCCGCCTCTGGGCCGGCGAGCCGGTACGTCTCATAGACGTCTTCCCAGACCAGCGGCATGACCGAGCGCATCAGCGTCTCGGACGGCTCGGTGTCTTCACCGACCGCAGTCTTCCGCTCGACCAACTCCATCGGCAACGTGACCGCAGGCGCGAGCTTGAACGCCGCGAACTGGCCTACAAGATCGCGGAGGCCGAACGCTTCCTTCTCGCTGGCCGGCAGTCCCTCCCCGGTCAGGCCGTACTCGTCGGTGCCGCGGAGCATGGCGCGCGTCAGCAACCGTACCGGCTGCTGGACGCCGCCCCACAGGTCGATGCGCGTGTCGCCGAACCGGATCTTGCCGAAGTCGGACTCGCGAGGGTTGACGCCGACATCGAGCCCGGCCGCGTCAGCCAGTACGAGCGCGGTCAGCCCGAGCCCGACCGTCGCGGCCATGTCACGCGCGATCGCCTGGCGGACACGAGGATGTTGCCAGTGCCGGACGACCATGCCCGGCGTCTGGATACGCGAGGCCGCGAACCGTGGCGCGAAGATCACGAGCGACATCGCCTCGCCCGCACCACGCAGGCTCTTGAGCGCATCGACGCCCAGGTCCAGTTCACCGCGCCCCGACGCGACGTTGACCCAGTTCGCCCACGCTCTCAACTCGTCGGTGGTCGCGTTCGGGAACTTCGCCACGAAATCGTCGAACGCCGCCGTCCTGAGCAGGTTCAGCGTGGTCGTCATCGAGCGGTTCGACGCTTTCACGAGATCGCCGAACACGGGCAGGCGCTCGGCCAGTTTCGACGCGAACATCTCCTCGCGCTGCGATACCACGCCGTCGAGATCGGCCAGTTGCAGGCCGCTCATGTCGCGGATCAGTTGGTTCGGATGCTGGCGGATCGCGTTGTCGATCTGCTCGGCAGTCGCTGTGCTGAAGAACGCACGCGCCGACTTGCCGAACGCCTGCATCGCGGTCGCCGGCCTCGACGTGGACAGCCAGAGCCCCTGCCTGAGCGTCGCGCTCATGTCGGCGGTCGCCTTGACCGTCCGCAGGAAGTTCGCGCCTTCGCGGATGCGGGACCGGCCCGTCGCCGGCTCCATCGCCGCGATCGCCTCGCGCCACTGTGCGCGTGCCCGGCGTAGTGCGATCTGGTTGCGCTCCAACTCGGGCGTCGTGTACGGCGACTTCGGCTTGTACGGCTGCTTGAACTCGCCGGTCTTCAGCTGGTTCTCGAGGTCGGACAGCGTGTCCTCGACGCGCATCTCCTGCCTGAGCCCGCGGATACGGGTCTGGAGGTCGGCCAAATCCTGCGACGGGATCGGCTGTTTCCGGCGGACGGCACGCGCGTGGTTCGCCAGCTTGTCCGACAGGTCGTTGATCGTCTGGATCGCACGCTCGATCCGCCGTGCCTCGAACCCACTCTGGTACGCGGCCCGCCGCAACTCACTGAGCCGGTCACGTAGCCGCTGGATCTCCGGCGCGGTCGGTGGCCGCTTCCGACCAGGCTGGAACAGGCCGTTCTCGGCGTCCTCCAGGCGGGTCAGCAGCCGGGCCTGCGTCTTCAGGCGGGCGACCGTGGCCTGGACCGCCCGGCGCTGCTCGGAGATGGCCTTGGGAGCCCGGGCGTTCATCGCCTCGTAGATGTCCCTGGCCGTGATCTGCGGGTTGTTCAGGTCGCGGAGCACGCCGTCCACGATCTGCGACAACTCGATGTTCTGTGCGCCCCTCGCCACCGCCAGTTCGATATGGTTCTTCGCGAGCTTGCCGATCAGGTAGACGCCTTCAGCCGAGACGCCGGTCAGGTCGTTCAGCCGGACGCCGAGCTTCGCGAGCTGCGCTTTCAGGTCGACCTGCTCCGTCTCGAGCTTCTTGACGCGGTTCGGGTTGCGGGTACGGCGGGCAGCCTTGGCCTCGGCCTCCGCGGTCGCGATCGCCAGCTGCTCCTGCTTCACGATCTCGAGCCGGGCCGCGCGGTCACGCAGCTGCACGTTCTCGGCTTCGAGCGCGTCCATCGCACGGCGCATCTCATCGAACTTCGCCAACTCGGCCTGAGCGAGCGGTCGCCCGGCCCTGGTCCTGGCTTCCTGCACGCCAGCCGCGAACGAGAACGTGTCCTCGTCCACAGCCATCCACCTGCGGGCTGCGAGCGAGCGGGCAGAGTCGGTGCCTGACCGCTTCATCGCTTCGGTCAGGTCGTTCAGTTCGTCGAGGATCGCCGTGATCCGCTGCGACTCGATCCGCACGACGTCATCGTTCATCGCGCGGGCGGCCAGTTCCAGTGTGTTCCGCGCGTCAGCCAGTTCGACCTTCAGATCGACGCTACGCTGGACGGCAGCCGCGATCTCGACCGGCTCGAGCCCGCGCTTCGTCGCTACTGCATCCCGCGCGATCAGCGTCGCCTGGGCAGCCAGCCCGCGCTCGGTCGCCTCGTCCCATTTCTCCTCCATGCTCATGCGCTCGGCCGGAGGCAGTTCGTCCAGCCCAAGTTCGGCCCTGAGCGCGGCACCGTCCGCGTTGCGGAGCGAGACACGCCGCTGCCTTAGCGTCGGGTCGGGCGCCTTCTGGAACGCGGGCGCGATGCCAGGCCGCTTGATAGGCGGCTCGCCGTTCAGCGCCCGGTCGATCTGCACGTCGCGGCCCGCGCGGGTCGCTTCCGCGTGCAGGATCGCCATGCGCTCCATCATCACGTTGTCGGACGGGTTCGCTTTCGGGATCGTCTCGACGATCGCCGCGTGCAGTTCGTCGTCCGACATCGTGCGGAGGCCGGTCACGAGCTCGCGGTTCGCTTCCGTCACCTCGCTCGGCTTGACGTCGAGGTACGGATCGTCCTTCGGGACTTCGAGGCCGCGCGCCTGCATCTCGGCTTCCGCGGCAGCCAGCCTCGCACGCTGCTGGGTGTCGCGGCCCCGCGCGTTCATGCCCGACTCGGACGAGCGTGTGCCCGCGTAGACGTTCGCGCTGTCGTCGACCCGGCGGGCGGCGTCACGTTGCAGCGACGACGCCGCATCCGACTCGGTCAGCGCCCGGCCACGGTTGTACTTCTGGTACCTGGCGATCAGGTCGTCGTCCGACAGGTCGGTCAGCGCGGCCCGGAACTTCGCTACGAGCTCCGAATCGGGGACCATCCAGCCGCCGACCGGGTCCATGCCACGGAGCCCGCGAGCGAGCGCAGGCGCCCCAGCCGCGAGCGCACCACCAGCCAGCGCGCCCTCGAGTCTCCGGTCCTCGGGTGCCGCCATCCCACCGACGACCGATCCAACCGCCGCCCGCCCGATCGCCCCGGGCACCGCAGGCACCGCCGCCCCGATGCGCTGGCCCTCGTTCAGGATGATGTCGCGGGCCTTCGGGGTGATGCGGATCGAGAGGTTCGTGGGTCCCGGGGGCGGTGATGGGCGCCCGGATCGCCACACCTCCGCCATGCGATCCGCCTCCTCGCGCGTCGGAAACCTGTGCCTGGCCCCGTCCGTGGATTCGACGAGATAGTGTGGCCCACTGAGCCACCCGCGCTCCTCCCCTGGCCACGCGGCATTCTCAGCCACACCCTCGACACGCCTGACCGCCACGTCGTCTGCGCCGACCCGAACCGGCTCGATCTCGACCCCCAGCCGCTTCGCCTCCTTCCGCACGACGCCCGGCACGATACGGTTGTAGAACTCGTGCATCCCTTCGGCGCCAACCTCGAACTCGTCCGTCAGGATGGAGCCGGACGTGTCCGTGGCGGCGTTGATGTTCGCGGCCTCGTGCTTGCCGACCGTCTCCTCCAGTTGCGCCCTATTGAGCCCACGTCGCGGCTCTATGACCTCCCGCTCAAAGCCTCCGCGATTCCTGACTGGCACCACGTCAAAGGTGCCGTCAGCGTTTCGTTTCCAGTCGATGCGGTCGATCTCCAAGCGCCTGAGCATGTCGGGATACAGCGCCGCAGCCTGCTCGCCCGAGATCCAAGCCAGCCGGTCGTACCCGCCCTCCACGGCCTCCTGCAACGCACGACGGAACGCGAGGCCGACCCACTCGTCGGTCTTCTTGAAGGGGGCGTCGGGGACGGCACCGATGCGCGTGGACTCTGCAACTTCTAACCCGTGAAGCGCGGGGTCGGCCTGCATGGCCGCCACGGCCTCAGAACGTGTTTGGAACGGCCCGGCGGCTGGTCCACCTGTCTCATCTGCGACTATCCAGCCAGGACGGTTGTTGCCATACCCGCCCGTCCGCCCCTTCTGGTGCCAGTCGCTCTGGATCTCCTCCACGAACATCACGCGCTCGCCGTTCACCGTGCGGTCCGTCACTCGCAGGCGGGCTAAGGTGTTCGCGGGGTCGCCGTGGCCGCCGGGGAATACTGCCTGCTGCCCGGCGTCCACACGGTTGAGGTTGTCGGCCTCTCGCCAGGCTTCCGCACCATCGCCGCCGAGCAACGCCTTCGTCTGGCCCGTCTGGGTGTCCACCACCCTCCAGTTGCCGCGCTGGCCCTGGACGGTATACCGAGACGATTCGCGCTTCGGGACACCCAACTGCACCGTGATCTCGCGGTAGTTCGACTCGGGACGCTGGCCGTAGGAGCCCACGGTGTACTGGCCGTACTGGGGTGCGGCGCCGGTCGTGCGCGGCAGGCTTTCCTCGTTGACGAGGCGGTCGTACTCCGCGGCCTCGCCTGGCTCTAGCCGTCCACGTTCGCGGAGACGGGCGTCCAGTTCATCCAGGCGTGCCTTGGCCCTGGGGTTGTAGCCCCTCACCGTCTCGCCCAGCCGGATCTCGTTCTGCCGCGCGAGGTCCAGCACCTCGGAGCGCGTCAGGTTGTCGGAGCCGCGAGCCGTCAGCGCCTCCTCGATGCCCGTCCACTCCAGTTCCGTACCGGCCTGGCCGCCCTTCGCGTTGCGGATCATGCCCAGCCACTGCTCGGCCGGCGCACGCTCCTGCGGGGCCTGCTCGATCGAACGCTGGAGCCGCGAGAACCAGCGGCCACGCATCCCGCCCTCGACCTGACCGGGCACGCGACCCGTGCGCGGGGCCGTCGGGTTGACCATGCTGCCCCGCGTGCCCATCTGACGAGCGCCACGCACCAGCGCAGGCGCACCAGCGGCTAGGGCACCACCCGCGATGGCGCCCTCGAGCTTCTCGCCTTCAGGAGCGGCTGCAGCGCCCGCCGTGGCACCGAGGCCGGTACGTGCGATCCCAGCGACGAGCGAGGGTGAGGCGAAGCCACCGATACGAGGGTCCGGCCCGTCCTCAGAGAACAGTTCGTCGAGCTTGTCCGCTAGTGACTCGCCCGGGTCAACGTATCGCTCGGCAACCGGCCCCTCGCCCACGGAGCGAACGAGGAACACACTGTCGGCGCCATCCATCGCCTCCTCAAGACGCCTCACCTGGGCACGGGTAGGTTTCTCTGCCATGTGCGCCAGGAGGGTGCTACCGGAGCGGGAGAACCTGATATTTCCGCGGGATACAAAGTCCCACATATACGGAGCGGCAGACCCGGGGTTCTTGTCCCGCAACGGCGAGTCGTCTGGATACGCTGCTGAAATCTGCCTGTGGTCGGCCGACCTCATTCCGGGCTGGCCGCCGTCCGCCTTCTCGCTGAAGTCCAGCATCCGACCATCTTGGAGGACGTATCCAGCCTCGAAAACGTCGTCGGTTTCGCCGAACTCCATCGCAGCGACTTCTTCCAGATTACCGGCCTTCGCCGCCCTGATACGTCTGGGATTGTCGGGCAGTACCAGGCTGCCCCGCGTGTCGCCCATGACGCGAGCCAAGTCGTCAGCCACCTTCGGGGCAGCGTCACGCGCCGCGCCTACTGCATGGCCGGTACCGCGGAGCCCGAGGTCGGCACCGAGGCCCAGCAGCATCTCCGACACCATGCGGCCCGGGGCACTCTCGGTCGCCGCCCGGCCATACCACGTCTCCGCGCCGGGCTCGCCGGCCATGCCCGTCAGGAAATCGGCCGTCGAGTGGCCTTCCCGGGCCGACGATACCGCGTCCAGCGGAGCGACCGCAGCCGCATCCCTGAGCGCCTCCCGGGCCGACACGCCCATGCGGGACAGCCGGGATGCGCCCTGTTCGGCGACCTCGGGCCGCAGGAGCCCCGTAGCGCCCCTCCTGAGCCCGCCACCGAGGCCGATGTACTCGGCGCCGGTCAGGCCGAGTTCGCCCGCGATCTGGGCGCCACGCCGCAGGCCGCTCCGGTCCTCCTCCGCGAGCCGCCGGGCCGTGTCTTCCTCGAGCCGCCCGAAGTAGTCCGATTCGATGGCCTCGGGCGCGAAGAAGTTGTACGAGCCTTCCGCGTCAGCGACCGTGCGCGTGCCGAATGACTGAGCGGCGTCGAACGCACCGAGCGATGCGTCTGTGATCCGGTCGGCAGCGCGCTTCGCCGTCCCGTAGCCTGGGATGCTACGGATCAGCTCGCGGAGCCACCTGAGGCGTTCAGGGTCCAAGACGCCGCCTCGCTTCGCGGACGGCCTCGGCCTGCGTCAGACCCTCGTCGTGGATGAGCGACCGGATCAGCGCGTTGCGCTGGATCAGCCGCCGCTGGGCCGCCTCGTCACCCGGGTCGAGCATTTGTCCGCTCAGTGAGCCCTGTAGGCGGATCGCTTCTTCGATCGTATTCGCGGCCTGTGGCGCTGTCTCGACCTCATTCTCGCGCTCCGCGCCGGCCACGCGCGCCGCCAACTCGCGACGCCGCAGTTCGTCCATCTCGATATCGGCTGGCGTGCGCTCGTCAGGGTCGGGCAGCAGGCCGCGCATCTGCATGACGAACTTGGCCGCTTCTTCCGGCGTCTCGAACTCGCCGGCAGCGCCGTTGTAGGTCGCGCGGTACGGACGCGGGATCTCGGGCGGAGTCGTGCGTGACCGTTCGAGGCCGAGCTTCAGACCTTCCTGCCGGATGAGCCACTCCTGCTCGTCGCGCTCGTCCCGGGCGATGTCGCGCGCGTCAGCGGCCTTCCGCCTTGCACGCTCCTCGTCCTCCATCTGCTGCTGGCGGGTGCGGTCCTGTTCCTGGCGTTGGGCCTGCTGGTACGCGCCCGCACCGAGCGCGGCCGAGCGAATGAGCGTCCCGAGATCGAAGGCCATGCTACGCCCTCCGCTGTCCGTACATCGCCATCAACTGGGCGACCGTGTCGAGGTTGCCGCCAGCCAGCTCGCCGTACCTGTCGGCAGCGTCGCCATAGGCATCGGTCGGCACGTTGCCGAACCCGGTCGACAGTGTGCCCAGCCTCGACTGGTCGCGGTTGAACGACGAGTTCAGCATCTGGTCCTCGAGCAGCAGCTGGCGCACCTGGTCGTCGGTCGCCGAGCGGGCCATGTAGTCCTGGTAGTCGCGCTCGCCGCGGTACTCGTCGCGGATGCCCCGACCCTGGCGGTACGACTGGTCCTCGCGTGCGAGGTCGTCCGAACCCCAGCCACGCGCCGCGCTGTTGCGTGCGCCGAACACGTCGAGCCTGTCGCCGAGCGTCTGGCCCGCAGCCTGATCGGCCAGCCGTCCTGCCTCCGACACGATCGCCTGGTTCCGGCGCTGGCTGACGTCGCCGAGGTCCGAGGTCGTCATGCCCGAGCCGAGCCGCCCGAGCGCAGCCGCTTTCTGGCCGACGCCGCGCAACTCCTTCTGGTACGCGGGCTCGGTGTCCTGGATCAGCCGCTGGAGCGTGCTGGACGCGATGGACGCGCGGTCAGGCCCGCCCAGCCCCTCGAGGTCGGCTGACGCGAGATCACGAGCCCTGGACGCCTGCTGCGACATCTGGCCGCCGACGCCACCCATGCCCTGCGGTGTGATCTGCTGCGCCCTGAGCGTGTTGTTCGGGCCGAATGGCGTGAAGTTGATGCCGCCGAAGCCCATCGGGCGGGCGGGCAGCGCAGACGGAGTGCCTGGCCGGGTACCGCTCGGCTGCTGGGTCGCGGTCGGACCCATGCCGGTCGTGCCGGAACCGGGCAGAGGGTAGAGGCCCGGGGCCGGCTTGCCGTTGATCGTCGGCTCCGTGCGCGTTCCGCCAAGCGTCAGGCCCTGCAACGGGTTCGGCTTCTTGAGCGGCACTTCCTCGCGAGCCAGCGGCTCCGCGACCCCACGGCCGGCCAGCACCTCGTAGGGACTCGACAACGTCGCCATCAGACAGTCTCCATCGGCAGTCTACGCATCGTTCGGCGAATCGCCGGGGGCACCACGGGCTCTAGCTTCGGCTTGAGTGCGTCCAATGTCATGCCGCCAGACGTCGGTGGCGGCATCGGTACAGGCCCCATGCCGGTCGGCCCGCCCTTCGCGCCCTTCGGCTGCGTCGCACCGACACCACCACCGCCACCGGTCGGACCGCTCACCGGTCCGAAGTTGAGTTGCGACGGGACGTGCAGCCGTGACAGACTGCCGCCGGTCGCGAACGGGTTGGTCGAGTTCGTCGCCTCGAAGATGCTCGACAGGTTCGGTGCCGACGCGATCGGCGTCATCGCGCCGCGCGTGAACGCCTCACGGAGCGGCCCACGGTCCTCGTAGTCCCGGCGTGCGAGCTCCAGCGCCTGCTCGGCCAGTTCGTTCGACCGGCCCTGGTTCCTGGCGCCCTGGATGCCGCTGTACGCCGCACCGCCGACCGTCGCGATGTCACGCCAGTTGTTTCGCGCGAAGTTGCCGACCGCACCGAGCGCGCCGGCCCCGCCCGCTGCCGTCCCGCCCGCGCCAGCCCCTGCAGCCCCACCGCCAGCAGCCGCAGCACCGCCGCCCGCGAGCGCGCCGCCAGCCAGCAGTCCGCCGCCCAACGCCAGCGCCTGCATCCCCAGGATGCTCTTAACGCCCGGCCCCTTGTTGTACGTGCCGTCGCCGCGGGCGTCGAACCCCAGGTCGGTCGCGACCCTGTCGCGCTCCGGCCCGGCAGGCACGGACGCGATCGCCATGAAGTTCTGGTACACCTTGGGGTTGGTGCGCTTCAGGGCCTCGAGCGCCTGTAGCTGCTGCGGCGTCATGTCGCGTAGTTCGGTTACGGCCATCGTCAGTTCTCCTTCGCAGCGTCAGAAACATCCTCGACCGTGATCGTGCCAGCCACCTCGTCGATCGACGTGATCGGGCCGGGCACTTCGATGCCAGCAAGCACGCCCTCGGCAGCGATCGCGCGCTTCTCCTCCTGGACCGCGAGGAGGGCGCGGGCGTTCTGCACGGCGGCCTCGTACTTCGCGAGCACCTTCGCGCCGGCCACACCGATCTCGATGATCATCGCCAGATCGGGATGAAACTGTCCGTCGCGCCAATCTTCACCTTCAGCCACGAGTTCTGGCCTGCCGAAGCTGGCCCAGATCCACCGATCGTACCCAACGTCGGGGCCGCGCCGCCACCCATCGCCACGCCGTTGTTGACCTCGAGGATGGTCGTGTACACGCCAGCCCACAGCAACGCAGCGGTTCCGCAGTTCGACGTGTTCGTGGCTGTCGGCGCGATCGTCACCACCCGCATCTCTGTCGGGGTCTGGAGCAGGTTCGACGTGTTGATCTTCCACATGCTGATGTCGGCAGAGTTCGCCTGGTTGCGACCGACAAGGTACACATCGTTCGCAAATCGCTGGCTGACCGTGATCGTGGTCGTCGTGTCCGTGAACACTGCCGTGTTGATCGCCGCTTTCAGGTCGGCAAAGTTCAGGTCCACGTCGTTCGAGACGATCGTGGTGGCCGGCG
>CAZJTG010000002.1:0-12169 GCA_964548865.1 uncultured Solibacteraceae bacterium | reverse complement strand
GAGAAGGTGACAAGGGTTCCGACTTGAGCCATCCCTAGATCTCCGTGACCTGACACTTCCAGGTGTCGTCTGAGTTCTTGACGCAGCGCATGAAATCGCCAGCGCCCGGCGACCAGTTCACGCCGCCGTTGCCGTCGAGGTTCGTGCCCGTGAAGTCGATCGTCGTGTTCGCGTCGCCGAAGATGATCACCACGTCCTGGCCGACCTTGCCTTCGTGGAGGTCGGTGATCGTTGTCGCGCCCGTGTTCGCGGTCTTGAACCGCCGGCCACCACCCACGGACGGCGTCGCGTTCTGGTTGCTGAACGTGATGTAGCCTTCCGAGAGCACAAGCGCCTCGAGCGCCTTGACGCGGCGTTCCATCTGGCGCACCCAGTCGGCGTTCATCGGCCCCTCGCATCTTGGCCGACAGGCCGACCAGTGAGCGCGACAGACAGCAGCGAGAACGGGAGCCCGTAGCCGGACTGCGTCAGGATCACGCCGCAGCCGGAACCCCAGGCGTCGATGCCGAGCGAGCCGTGCCTGGCCGACTCGCCATATCCCCAGGTCGACGAATCCCACGTCGCCGAATCCCATAGCGACGACCCGGCCTCGAACCCGACCAGCGCCGCGCTCGACAGAGCGTGCGGCGTGGTGGTCTGCGCGTAGAGCAGCGTGACCTCGCGGGCCGCGCGCACCTGAACGTCGAGCCTGTCGAAATGCCACTCGCCGAGCTCGCTGTACGGCTGTGGATGCAGTTCGACCTTGCGGGCGACCGACTCGCCAAGCGTGACCGCGAACGGGACACGGAGTGCTGCCGTCCCGTGGTCGGACCACGCGCCGTCGACCAACTGTGCGACGTTGCCCGTGTGTACGCCAGAGCCCGACAGCACGGCACCGAGCAGGATGTTCTCGGTGGACGACACCACCTCGACCGCCCACATGTACTCTCCGCCAGCCGTGAGCGCGTAGTTCTGGCCGGTCGGAAACTCGAACTCGACGTAGTTGCCGCTACCCGTCGCCGGCAGCGTGTTCAGGTTGACCGCGGTCGATGTCGCAAGCAGGCTGCTAGGCAGAGCGTTCGTCGCGTAGGTGCCCGTAAACGAGTAGAGCTTCGCGACGATCGTGCCGACGACGGCCGTGTCGCCGGTCAGCCAGACCTTGAGCCGGATGAGCTTGCCGGCCCGTGCGGCCGTGAACGCTTCGGCATAGCCGTCAGCGTTGCCGGGCGTGTTGACGTCCATCTGAAGGTTGGTATCGACCGTCGCGGTGTAGTCGTCCGCGATCTGCTCATCGTCGGCGAGCGGAGTACGCACCGGATCGGGCGCCTGGTGCCGGTGGACCGGGTAGACCGGGCCGTCGAGCGTGCTCTCGGAGTGCAGCACCGCAGGCGCGCCGTCGATCTCGACCACGCCGATCCGCGAGATGTTGTAGCCGTCCCACACGCAGGCCAGCCGCGGAACGCCGCCTTTGACGTGGTAGCGGAGCATCGTGGACAACTTCGACGTCTCGCCTTTCAGCGCGTAGCAGAAGACCGCGTGCCCGAGTCTACTGTCCCAGTAGCCCTGGATCGCGTTGAACCGTGCGGGATCGAACCGCGCGATCTCGACCCGCGCGTCCTCCCAGATCGGCTGCGGCGTGCCGCCGTTCGGCATGTAGTGCGGCCTGCCGTCAGCGTCCGCCCAGAATATCAGTTCGCCGTCGTCGCCACCGAAGAACACTGACCCGGGCGACGCCGTGCCGATCTCTGAGCTGATCGCCTCGCGCGTGCCTGTCGACGCGAAGTTCTCGTTCACCTCGCCCGAGATCGCCGTGATCGACCGGCGCCTGAACACGATCAGCCCTTCGTTCGTCGCGAGCAGGCGCTCGAGCGGCGACGTGTCGGTCTGGAGCAGCGTCCAGGCGTTGTTGTAGCCGCCAGCCTCGTAGCCAGTCGCCGGATCGTTCTCCTCCGACCAGATCATCGTCGACCGCTCGTTGGCCTTGATACCGAACAGCTTGCCGTAGTGGACGACCGGCGGGCCGTAGAACGCGCCCGGGATCGCAGACGACAGGCTCGTCACCGCGTTCACGCCGTCCCACAGGAACGGCGACCCGTACCCGTCCGACCAGACGACCGTGTCGCTGAACGTGACCGCGTAGTACGGCCCCGACGTTGACCCGCTGGCGAGGATCGTACCGCCAGCCGGCAGCCAGTCGCCGGCCTCGTATCTGATGCCGGCCGAGTAGACGATCGCCAGCGTGCGCGACGTGCCGTCCAACTTCTTGAACTGGTGGAAGCACTGGGCCGGACCATAGCTGAACGCCGTGTGGTCGCCGTCGATCGAATAGTAGCCCGGCCGATGCAGCACCGCGCCACCGAACTGAGGGTCGACCGGGTAGACGTTGCGGAGCATCTTCGCCAAGCCCTGCTCGCCAGCTGTCGGGTCGATCGAGTCGCGCATTCCGACGAACGGCCCGGACGGGAACCGCCGGACCTGCGGCACGCTCTTTGGTGCGCGCTTCAGTCGGGTGCTCATACCTAGACGGGTTGCCACCACTTGTACGGCTCGTCGTCGAGGACGCCCACGAGGCCGCCGTGGTGATCGGCGACTCGCAGCTCGGCTTGCAACCCGATCTTGCCTTTCTCGGGGTTGCCGTACCACCGCTCGTCCATCATGTCCTCGAACCGCGACGGGTCGCCGAGCACGCCATGACGATTCGCGGCCAGTGCGAGCGCCTTGTAGACCAGCAGGATGCGAGCGCGCTTCGGGTAGATCGTCGAGTCGTAGGAGGCATTGATCGTGCCGGCAGGTGGCACCATCCGCACGTAGGGCGCCCCGTCCGCGAACGTCAGGCTGCGACCCCGCGGCACCCGGATCTGGCCGGACTCGAGCACGTAGTCGGCCGACGCAGACGTGAAGACGCCAGGCTTCAGGATGTCGCCGGTCAGCGATTCGATGAACTCGAGCTTCAGTGGGTTCTCCGCGAGCTCGACCTTCACGTTCGAGAACGAGCCGCTGAACCCGGTCCCGTCGAACTGCCAGGTCGCGCCCGACCCGCAGATGATCTCCTGGTCGATGTCCGCGGACGCCGATACGGTCGTGCCCGACGTGTTGCCGACCTTCGGGATGAACGAGCCGCCCGACACGACGACGGTCGCCCTGACCCGGTAGGTCAACCCCTCGACGAGCGCGATCGCAGGCGTGTACTCGGTGTCCGCCGCGATCGTGCCGGCAGGCGCGACGTTGCCGAACAGGAACGTCTCGTCGCTCACCGAGCGCGTGAGGTACGGGCCGACCCACATCTCGTTCGGGTAGTGCGCCGCGAGGATCGGCTTCCACTCGTGTTCGGCCTCGGTCAGCCTCCGGTACCAGAACGCATCTGTGAACACCGCGTCGGTCGACGGGCGACCGGCGTAGTCCTGGCAGCGTTGCAGGAGGTCCGCGGTATCCCAGGTCGCCATCAGCTCCTCACGGTCGGGATGCGGATGCCGTTGTACTGTGGGTCGTCACAGTTCAAGTATTCGAGCGAATCGACGACGACCACCCCACCCGCCTCCGTATGGGCATACGCCTTCACTTCGCACTTCACGACCTCGGTCGTCGTGGTCGTGCAGCCCACCGCGAGCAGCAGCAGGATCGCGAACAGCGCGCCGCGTGCGCGGTTGCGGCCCGTGCGCGAGCGGGTGCTGGCCGTGATGGCGCCGAAGTCGAATGCGTCCGTGTCGAATGCGTTCGTGGAATCGAACGCTGCGCTATCGAAGGCCGCCATCGCCTACGCCCTCCACTTGTCTTCCGATGTGCCCGCACCGAGGACGGTCACGGCGTTGATCTGCTCAACGTTGACCGCAGGGAACACCGTCGAGCTTGCCGGGGGCGAGGCGTAGACCTCGTAGTAACTCGTGTTATCCGGCGTCGTCGTCCACGTATCGACCGTCGCGGTATCCGATGCACTCACCCAATCCGTGATGAGCCGTGACTGACCTTTACCTGTGCCGTGTACGATGACGAGCGTGGCGCCGTTGATGAGGTCGTTCGCGAAGCTCGTGGCAGAGGCGAGCACCGCCGTTGTTGCCGTGGCGCTCTGAAGCACGCCGCGGGCGATGAGCCCGGGGTAGTAGCGGTTCTGGATGCTAAATGTCGCGGCCCAGAAGCGCACCGTCTGGCCGTCGATGGTGATGGCGTCAACGGCCACCATGTACTCGCCGGGTACAAAGAATCCTGCGTCGGCGTCACTCGACAGATCAATCGAGAATCCGTGGAGGCCGGTGCGGCTGTTGAAGTCGATGCCGTCCGTGTCGAGCAGCGTATAGCCAGTGTCCGACGCGCGGGTCGTAGTGCCACCGTTCTTGAAAATCTCAATGTCCGTGACCGCGAGGCCAGACATCGTGATGCTCGCACCCGTTCCACCGTCGAACGTGTCAAACGGCACGTACACTGTGGAGCCGAGCAGGAAGTCTCCGAGGTATCTCATGTGCTATCTCCCTCCAACAAGGCGTCCACCAACCATGGGTCCTTCGCCACCGCTGCCTGCATCCGAACCGTCGTGAGCGATCTCTGCGGCGATCATAATGGAGTCCGACGACGAGAACGAAATGGTAGGCGACAACAACGAGCCGCCGGGCATCCAGTACCACCGGAACGACGGGCCACCAGATTCTCCCGAGCCGTTCGCCACCTGAAGAAAACTGAGATGTTCAGTGGTGGAGAAGTTCGAGCCGAACGTCAGGCTGTTACAGACGAACGTCAGCAGGGCGTTGTTCGCATTTGAAAACGACGATAGTGGCGTGTCGAGGTTGATTGATGTGACGCCCGTTTCGGCATCGGATTGCGTCTGTACGGGGGTGTCAGAATTACAGTTCACGCCCTCGACGACCATGATGCCTTTTGCGAGTTGCGTTTCCGCACCGTAGGTCGCGGTCAGCGTGCCCGACGTACCAGAGGCAGCAGTCGAGCGGAACAAGGTCATCCGCAGATTGCCGACCGTAGCTGACACTACCGATGTCCATGTGTTGCTGACGCCATTCGTGCCCGATAGCGTAGGTTCAACTGGCGTGCCCGCGATGCGCGATACCGTACACGCCCAAAGTGGCGCCCCACTCGTTACGGGATCTACGGATACCGCTTGATCCGCGTCGTCCGTGTCGTCGGCTGCTTGCGCGAGATGCAGAAACCTGATCGCTGGCATATTACGCTTCTCCCGTCACAGAACCATACGCGCCAATCGCGCCTGAATCGTCCGCGATGGCAAGGCCGCCCCACGATGCGTAGTTCATCGGCGCATCTCCGTACCATATTTCTGTATCGAAATCGTTGAGCCCGAAGGTGAACGATTGTGTGCGGTTCACGTCCGCGAACGTGAACGTCCTGGCACTAAGCAATCCGCTGTCGTTGTTGTTGACGAAATCCGCAGCGGTCAGGATCGCCACTGTCGTGCTTACCGTCTCATCGAAGATGTTGAACGCGACGGTGTAGTTGCTGCCCGACCTCGTGATTGCCAACTCGAATCTGTAGACCTTGTTGCGGTCAAGGTTGGTGTCGCATTGGAACGTGCCTACTGTACCATTGCCGAAGAAACCGGGTTGGCATGTGGTCGTGGTGGGCCACCCCATTGTGACTAGCCAATTCGACGCGCTGACCGCGAGAGTGTTGCCGTCGTGAACCGGATGGTCACCATTCTCCCCGCTGCCCGTGACCATCGACGCAGCGCACTCTAGGCGCCAATACCAGCGATAGTACCGCGTCGAGCCGGACGCCAGGACGCCTAGCGTATTCTCTGCACGCAGGAAGGCAAAGCCGTCAGTGTCGGTGGTAGCTACATTGCGGTAACAACGAGTGATGCCCGCAGGGAACCCAGCTGGCGGGGAGATGATGGTATGGTTCATCCCAGCGGCGCCGGACAACAGGCTTCCGTCGAGCACCTCGGTCGCGTTCCAGGTTGGCCCACCGACCCATCCATAGTCGCCAACCGTGCGTCCAGACCAATCGACTTGAAGAATTGCGTCGATATCAGGATCACTCGCAGCCTCAACGTTGAACACACCAGACGTCACGGGCGCGAGGCCAGTGGAACTAAACGTCAGCGAGTGATTACCTGTACCTGTGATAACCAGATTCGTGAACGTTGCGAGTCCCGAGGCAGCATTGACGGAAGTCGTACCGCTAAGTGTGCCGGACCCTGTTGCCTTTGCTGCCGTGATCGACGCAGAACTGCCAGTCACCCGATCCCCGTAACCGTCGATGACTTCGACGCGGGGTTGCGTTGTGAATGCAGCGTTATCTACCGCACCTGTGGGTTGACGCTCCACGCGCAACGCCACAGCCACGCCGGCCACGGGTGCGGTCGCGGGAACCGCTACGACTCCGCCACCTCCGCCGCGCAATATCATTTCTTCCTCCAGCGCGTCGAGCGCGGCAAGCGACTTGGTGAGTTGAGTCTCTGCGCCCCGGATGAACCCACGAGAGCGAACGAGTTCGGCGCGAACGTCATCGAACGACATGGCTCACGGCCTCGCGGCGCGTCTCGTCGGCCAGGATGCGGCGCAGGTGCCCGAGCATCGGCCGCAGCTTCATCAGCCCCTCAACGGGCTGGCGATCACCCGGATCGTGCCAGCCGTCCGCGTGCAGACGAGGTCGATGTCGAGCCCGGACGCTTCGATCAGGTAGTTGCCGGCCACGGTGATCGCAGCGTTCACGTCGGTGCCGGGCGCGTTCTGGTTCTGGAATCCGACCGCGATCTTCGTGCGGCCCGATCCAGCAGGCGAGCCCTTGACCGCGATCGACCAGTCGAACGTGTCGCCGTCGGCCTCCTCGAGCCAGACCTGCCAGCGTGAGACGGAACCTGGGCAGGCGTCGCCGAGCGCGATCGTCTCGGTCGCGGTGAGCACCTTGCCCGCGGGTTGGGTTACGGCGTCGTGCATGGTCTACTCCTCCCAGCTCGGGTCGATCTTCGGGGCACTGATCTCGGGCGGCAGCGTGCCGGCCTTCGCGGCTTCGATGGCCGCTGCCTTCTTGCCGACGAACGGCGCGCGCTTGTCGGCCAGGCAGTCGTCGCGGTGCTGGGCGGACAGCCACCAGCGCGACGGCGCGTACATGTGCGGGTAGCTGTCCGGCGCCGCCGTGTTCTTCGTGGGCGGCGTGCCAGCGGGCGTTGCGCCTTCCTCGGCCCACGGGTCGCGCTCGCGGAACGGGTCACGCTCGCGCATCTGCTCGGCGTCGGGGAAGTAGTCGCGCGGAGCGCCTTTCGGCTTCGGCGCGGGCTTGCCGTCCACGAGCAGGCCCAAGATCCACGGGTTGCCCGCACGCATCGCCTGGATCACCGAGACGGGCATCGGCGGCTTGCCGACGAACGGCAGCAGCTGCGGATCGACCCAGCCTTTCTGGCGGTCGTAGAGCTCCAGCGCCTTGACGCCCGACTTCTCGGCCGCCCAGGTGTGGACCTCCTGCCAGTACATGTCGTGCTCCTCGAGCAAGTCGCTGATCCATCGGTGCGTATCGACGACGACCCGGGCGCGGATCGTGTCGGTGATCACCATGTACTTCGCGGGCGGATAGATCGGCGCCTCGTACCGCGCCGCATACGGCCCGCACGGGTGCTGGGTCTTCTTCTCGCAGTCGGCGCCGTACTCCCTGCCCCACTGGTCGGTGAAGATCCTGAAGAACCGGTACGATGCCTGGCTGTGCTTCTCGTCTTCCAGCGAGCTCGTGCCGTTCCTGAACGCGCCGGCAATCGCGGCGTCCTGCTCGGTTGCTGTGAGGCCCATGACTCTCTCCGTGGGGGTTTAGAAACTGACTCCAGTAGCGACTTCGTCCTTGAACTGCTCCTCGCCGAACTCGTAGTCCGGCAGCGCCTCGTCCGCGTTCGCGCCGTCCCAGATCGCGTTGACCGACGCGCGGGTCATCCGCTCGTCCAGCGCCTCGAGCACCTGGTCGCCCAGCCATGACCACAGCTTCTCGGCCATGACCCGGCCGGTCGCCTTCTCGCGGCCGTTCAGCGCGTTGTGCAGGATCGCTTCGGACTGGTACCTGAGCGTGTCGCCGTACAGCCTCACGAGATCCATCGCAGCGAGCTTCGCGATCGTGCGGTTGTCCGGCTCGGCATAGCACAGGTCGCCCGGCGCGGGCGGGTCCATCTGCATCGTGACGTCGCCGATCCCGGCGTTCAGTAGGATCAGGTTCTGCTCGACGTCGCTCCAGAACCGCTTGTGCCCGCCCGTCCGGCCCTGGACGATCCAGACCGGCCTGCCGAACAGGCCCGTGCGCTGGTAGACCTCCCACTGCCGCTGGTTGATCGTCAGCGTCTTCGTCTGCTTCTGACGACCGAGCAGTGGGTCCCAGCGCCGGCTCGTGATAGGTGCCGGCCCGCGGAGATCGTGCCTGATCCCGAGCCGCGGGGCTCGGTCGAGCGTCATCATCTCCCAGATCGTCCACCGATTGACCGGCGCCCAGTCTTCGCCAGGCTCCCACACCAGCATCAGGTGCGAGTAGCCGCGCGTCGTGCGTGGCGCGATCCGGTCGAGTTCAGGCTGCCATCTCTCGATGACGCCCGCGGGTGGGGTCCGTTGGATCACGCTCAGATCGTCCCGGTCGCGTCCTGAATCAGCGCGGCCGTCAGATCACCAGCCTCGTTGACTGCGGTCGATGACGGGACCGAAGCCGACAGCGTGGCCGGCGACGACGTCGAGATCGCCGTGTCGGTCGTGCCGTTCGTGTAGGCGACCGTCGTGTTCGCCGCGTTGAGGTCGGTCGTGCCGAACGTGAAGTTGCCGTCCGACTTCGACGCGGTCACGTAGCCCATGCGGACGTGGTCGGTCGCGACCGCAGGCAGGCCGGCAGCGGCCAGCGCCGCCGAAGCGTAGCCGGTCGCGTTGTCAGCCGCCTCGACCGCATCGACCGTACCGTCCGTGCCGATGTCGAACGCGCAGGCTCCGAACGTGCCGGACGGGATCACGTCGTTGCCAGGCGCCGTGCCGGCTGCGACTGCCGCCTTCGCGTAGCCGACGCCGTTCACCCGGTACGTGAACGCGACGTTCGCTACCGCGGTCGGCGTCGAGCCGATCCCGAGCGTCGGCGTCGTGATGAGGTTGTCCGACGCGCCGATGACCCGGCTGAGTTGGGTCTTCAGATCGTCGACGACCGCCTTGAACGTCGCGTGGTCGGCCATCAACTCCGTGACCGCCGTGACGCCACCCGCGTCGAGCGCAGCGCGCAGCGTCTCGAGGTCCGTCACGATCTTGTTGACCTGCGAGGCCGCTTCGCGCTCGAGCGAGCCCATCGGTGTTGCCGGCGTCCTGACTACCGTCGTGCCTGCCATGTCTGGTCTTCCGGTTCAGGTGAGCGCAAGAGAACGGGTACCTGTACGGACTGGGGAGTGGCTCAGGGGATTGAGCCAGCCCGTACAGGCCCCGTGTCTCATGCTTCGTACTAGTCGGCGTCGAGTGCCGGCGAACCGCCCGCACCCTTCACGATTGCGATCGTGCCCGCCGTGTTCACCACGAAGTTCTCGCAGTGAGCCATTGCGTCTGCGACCGCGTTCGCCGCGACCGTGCCACCCGAGGCGAGGCCCCTGGTGCCTGCGATCACGCCGGTCGTGCCGGTCAGCACCTCGAGGTACGGCTCCGAGGCGTCCGTGTTGTGGACGAGGTTGTCGAGCACCATCACGCCCTGAGACAGAGCCGACGTCCCGTTGATGTACGCCACGGATGCGTCGCCCATGAACTCGTTGCGGTAGATGCGGGTGTTTGAGCACGCGCCGAGCAGATGCACGCACCGCGCTGCGCCCGCGACCGCCGGCTCACAGAGGAACCGGTTGTTGATGATCGTCGGCCTGGCGACCCCGTTCAGGATCACCGAGTCGATGAAGTCGTAGCCGGTCGTGCCGCCCCAGTAGAACTCGCAGCCTTCCAGGTGGAAGTCGTCTGCGCCCGCCTCGACGTTCAGCGGGACGACGACCGCGCTGATACCTGCGACGAACCGCAGGTTGTAGATCTGCACGTTCGCCGCGCCGACCGAGCACTTGCCGGCCGTCGCGCTGAACGAGAACGTCGGCCGGAGCCCACCCCAGCCGAGTCCGATGATCCTGATGCCCGCCACGTCCGCATCGAAAGCGTCCGCCGCGGAAGCCGTCTCCGCATGGCCAGGCATCACGATGATCGTGTCGCCCTTCGAGGCCGTGCAGGCGTTGATCGCCGCGTCGACCGTCGCGAAGGCGTTGTCCGGGTCCCTGCCGTCCTTCGTGGTATTCGAGCCCGTGCTCGAGTCCACCCACCAGTACGTGCCCGTCGTCGGGGGGAGCCCCATCGACGCCAGAAGCTCGTCGGCCGCGCGATCGGACCCGAGTCCGTACCGCAGCCTGCTCTGAAGATGCCTGCTACCGAGCGCCATCGTGTTTTCCTGTCCCGGCCTGCTCGGGACCGTAGGAGATATGAGGATCGCCGGGGGGAGTCCTGGCGGAGCAGCCCGAAGGCTACATCACGCCAGGAGCGCCCCCACGGCGCAATGCGTCACTGCTCGGTCTGTCCCTCGAAGTAGGCGAACAGCTTGCGGTTGTCGGTCCCGATGAGGCCCGACCACTCGACCGGGAACAGCCACCCGGAGTCGTCGATCAGTTCCTTCGAGTCGCCCCAGCCGGGTGCGTCCGAAGCCTCGTGGATGACCTTCTTGTAGACCGCGCGCTTCTGGTCGAACATCGTGACCGTGCCCGGAGGCGTGCGCTTCGTGCCCTTGAACTTCTGGCCGCGCGCCTTCGGTTCCGCGTCGATCTCCATGCTCATCGAATCGTCGAACCGCACGCCAGCGGCGTACTGGTCGGCGATGTCACGACGCACGCCCTTCGACATGATCGTGACCACGCTCGCGTCCTCGTGGCCCGTGTTCTGGATCTCGTCGAGCGCCTTGCGCCACTTCGTGCCGTTGAACCGACCGGCCGCCGTGGACGAGTACGAGACGCTCCAGTTCGGATACGTGCTCGAGGACAGGCCGTGGACCGACGCGGTCGTGCAGAGATCGCGCAGCCCGACGAGTCCGCGGCTGTACGACGTGTGCGCGATCGTGGTCGCGCTCGCGCCGTTCGAGAACACGAGGTAGTCGTTGTTGTCGGAGTCGACCGAACCACCCCAGGTGATCGCTACGGACGGCGTGGCCGGCGTGACCGCAGTCACACTGCCTGCCGCCGAGTTCGTCACGAGCGCGGCCGACCGGATCAGCGCGACCTTGTCGCCGACCTTGATCAGATTCGCGATGTACGTGGCCGTCGCGGTCGTCGAGCCGGTGAACGCCGAGTCGCCGAACGCGTTCTTGAGCGTGTACGTGCCCGAGGACTGCGTCGCGTTCGTCGAGGTCTGGCAGATGTAGTTCGTGGAGTAGCCGTAGAACATGTCCGAGGCCACCCGCATCAGGGCTTCCATCTTCTTGCGGCCCTGGAACGTGAGCTGGTTCTGGAGCGCGGCCTTCGGGCTCTTGGCGAGCGCCCACTTCGCGCGCTTCGCGACCGTGAACCGTGCGTTCAGGTGGATGAAGCTGATCGAGGCGTCATACGCATTGACGCTCATCGGCTCGGCCTCGCGTCCGCCTTCCGGCAGCGACGTGACTCCGCGGTCTTCGGTCAGATCGACGGGGTATTCCATCGTTCTGAGCGAGCTGTCGATCGACTTCTCCTTGAAGTCGGACAGCCACTTGAACTCGGACGAGATGAAGTTGTAGCCCGACACGAGCTTGCCCTGGGCTTTCGACCAGACGGCGCTCACGTCGGAGTTGGTGAGCACGGTGTAGCCCATGAGCAGCGGCAGACCGTGCAGCTGTTCGGGCGCGAGCACTGCGACGAGCAGCGCCACGAGCCCGAGGATGCGATTCAGGACCTTCATGGTGCGGATCTCCGTAGGACGTTGACGGGACCCGCGCCTACGTCATTCGGGCTCGCGCAGCGAAGCTTCCCAGGACTGGAGGTCCTTCGGCTTCTTGGCTGACCGACCTGACGGTGCAGGGGTCCCAGATGATCGGATGGGCGGCGGGGCCTTCTGAGGCTTGCCACCCTTGGCTTTGAGGTTGGCCGCTTTCGCGGCTTCGGTCGCAGCGACAGCCTTCGCGGCTGCCTCTTTGCGGGCGCGCTCCACCCTGGCCTCGGTCCTGACGATCTCGAGGATGCGGTCGTAGTCCGGCACGATCTCGCCCTTCTTGAGCTCGACGCCGTGGTAGACCGTGTCCTCGTTCGCCC
>CAZJTG010000001.1:16260-45620 GCA_964548865.1 uncultured Solibacteraceae bacterium | reverse complement strand
GTGCACCAGGTTGACCACGCCTGGCGGCAGATCGCACCGCTCCAGCAGTTCGAAGACGCGCTGCATCGACAGCGGCACCTGCTCCGACGGCTTCAGCACGAACGTGTTGCCGGAGACGACGGCGAACGGAAGAAACCACAGCGGCACCATCGCCGGGAAGTTGAACGGCGCGATGGCGGCGCAGACGCCGATGGGCTGGCGCATCACCTGACAGTCGAGGCCCGGCGCGACGTTCTCGAGGCCGTACCCCATCAGTAAGGATGGCGCGCCGCACGCGACCTCGACGCATTCGATGCCGCGGCGCACGCTGCCGCGCGCCTCATCCAGCGTCTTGCCGTGTTCGGTCGTGACGATACGCGCGATCTCGTCGAGGTGCTCGTCGAGGAGCTGGCGGAACCTGAACATCGCGCGGGCGCGGACGACGGGCGGTGTCTCGCTCCACTCAGGAAAGGCCCTCGTGGCGGCGGCGACGGCGGCGTCAACGTCGGCGGCGGTCGAGAGCGGCGTCTTCGCAATGACGACGCCGCGCGCGGGGTTGTGGACGTCGACGAAGTCGGCGGCGCCCGACGGCGTCCAACGGCCGGCAATGAAGTTCTGGAGCGGCGTGAGCGCGGACATGGCCGACGATCATAAGATCGATGCCATGCACCTGACGATTGAATACTGCGTCCGTTGAAACTACCTGCCTGAGGCTTCCAGGCTGGAAGCTGCGCTGAAGGCCACGAGCGAGGGCGCCGCCCTGACGATCGCGCTCGTCAGGGGCGATCGCGGAGTGTTCGACGTCCGCCTGGACGGATCGATGGTCTTCTCGAAGAAGATCGAGCATCGATTCCCGACGGTCCAGGAGATCGTCGAGCGGATGCGGCGAGGGTCAGCGCCGTAGTTGCGATACCCTTCCCGCGTGCCACCCACACCCCACCTCCGGTCTCTCGGGCGTGCCTTCGTGGCCCTGGCCGCTGCCCTCTTGACCGCCTGCTCCGGTTCAACGCCACAGCAGGCGGCCATGACATCGCCGCCGCCGCCCAATATCGTCTTCATCCTCGTGGACGACATGCGCTGGGACGATTTCGCGGCGGCTGGACATCCGTTCATCGAGACGCCGAACATGGATCGGCTCGCGCGAGAAGGCGTCCGCTTCCTGAACGCCTTTGCCACGACGCCCCTGTGCTCCCCGAGTCGCGCCAGCCTGCTGACGGGCCAGTACGCGCGCACCCACGGCATCATCGACAACACCGCGCGGCCCAGCCACAACCTGCCTGTGTTTCCGATCGAACTGCAGCGCGCGGGCTACACGACAGGGTTCTTCGGGAAGTGGCATATGGGTAACGACGCCAGTCCGCGGCCCGGCTTCAATCGCTGGGTCGCGCTGCCTGGACAGGGCGAAGCCCTCGATCCCCACGTCAACATCAACGGTCAGGCGCAACAGCTGAAGGGCTACGTCACCGATGTCCTGACGGACCTCGTGAACGAATTCATTCAGAACGCCACGGCCACGGGGAAGCCGTTTCTCGCGTACCTGGCGCACAAGGCCATCCATCCGAACGTGACGCAACGGGACGACGGCAGCATCGCCACGCTTGGTGACCAGCCGGGCGGATTCGTCGCGGCCGAACGGCATCGCGGCCGGTACAAGGGCCGCGTGATGCCGCGGCGGCCGAACGCGTTCAAGCCGCCGTTGGACAAGCCGGCGCTCATGCGCAGGATCGGCACGTTGCCGCCGCTCGGCCGCGAGACGGCGACGACAGACGATGAAGTCCGCGGCCGTCTGGAGATGCTGCTCGCGGTGGACGACAGCCTGGGCAGAATCATCGCGACGCTCGAGAAGGCATCCGCCCTCGACAACACGGTCATCGTGTTCACGAGCGACCATGGGTACTTCTACGGCGAGCACGGCCTGAACGAAGAACGCCGGCTGGCCTACGAGGAGACGATTCGCATCCCGCTGCTCGTCCGATATCCATCGCGGACGAAGATCGCGGCCGGCTCCACCGCGAGCGATCTCGTGCTGACGATTGACCTCGCGCCGACGGTGCTCGCGCTGGCCGGTCTCACGCCGCCGGCGGCCATCGAAGGCCGATCGCTCGTCCCCATCCTCGCCGGCGAACCGCGCGACTGGCGCAGCTCGTTTCTGGTCGAGTACTACAGCGACACCGTCTTTCCCCGCATGCTCACGATGGGCTACTCGGCCGTGCGGACGGATCGCTACAAGTACATCGAGTACCGCGAGCTGCAGAACATGAACGAGCTCTACGACCTGCAGGTGGATCCGTACGAGGAACGGAACCTCATCCGCGCGCCAGCGGCGGCGCCGATCCTCAAGAACCTTCGACGGGAACTCGCCGGGCTGCGAGGCTCACGCTGACGGCCCCCGCCCAGCCCGACTCCTGGCGCAACGTCGCGATTCTCAGCGCCGCCCAGGCGCTCGCGGCGTCGGCCGGGCCTCTCGTGACACTCTCCGGCGGCATCGTCGGACAGTCGCTCGCGCCGTCACCGGCGCTGGCGACATTTCCCATCACCGCACTTGTGGTCGGACTGGCCTGCGGGACCGTGCCGACGGCGCACTTCGTCCGCCGGGTCGGGCGCCGCGCGGGCTTCGTCACGGGCGCGGCCGTCAGCGCGGCGGCCGCGCTCCTGGCCGCGCGCGCGATCACGGCCGGCAGCTTCACGGCGTTCTGCGGCGCGACGTTCCTGATGGGGGTGGCTGGCGCGTGCGTGCAGCAGTACCGGTTCGCCGCGGCCGAAAGCGTGGACGCCAGGCACACCGGCCGCGCCGTGTCGCTCGTACTCGTCGGCGGCATCATCGCAGGCGCGCTCGGTCCGGAGATCGGCCGCCGGGGGCAGGACTGGTTCGGCGCGGGATTCAGCGGCGCCTTCCTGGTGGTCGCCATGGTTCAGGTCCTCGCGCTGGTGCTGCTCGCGTGCCTGCGCATGCCCCCGGTCGCCGCAACCGATGGCGATCACGTGCCAGTCCCAATCCGCACGTTCTTCGCGAGGCCGTCGTTCATGCTCGCGGTGGTCGCGGCGGCAAGTGCCGCCGCCATCATGAGCTTTCTGATGACGGCGACGCCGGTCAGCATGCACGTCCACGATGGGCATTCGATCGATCAGGCGGCGTTCGTGATCCAGAGCCACGTCGTGGCGATGTACGGGCCGTCGCTCGTGACGGGCTGGCTCGTCGATCGGCTCGGCGTGTCCCGCATGATGACGGCCGGCGCGGTCGTCATCGGGGGAGCCATCGCCGCGACGACGTCCAATCACGCGGTGCCGGCGTACTGGACGGGCCTCGTCCTCCTGGGCCTCGGCTGGAACCTGCTCTTCATCGGCGCGACCGTGCTGCTCATGCAGACGCTGGCACCCGCCGAGCGATTCCGCGCGCAGGGCCTGAACGACTTCACGGTCTTCGGCAGCCAGGCCCTGGGATCGCTCGCCTCTGGTGCGGTGCTGAACAGATTCGGATGGGTCGCGATGAACCTGGCGGCGATTCCGGTCCTGCTCCTCGTGCTGGTCCTTGTTGCACGTCACCGGCGGCGATGAGTCATCCTCGCCAGATTGTCTTTCGCCGGCGCGAAATCCGGATCGACCGCGAGCGCCCGCTTCACCTGCTCGAGCGCTTCCGCGAGTCGGCCTGATTGCGCCAGCGCGACCGCCAGTCCGTTCAGGGCGGCGGCCGAGTCAGGCTGAAGCGCCACGGAGCGCTCGAACGCTCGCACGGCCTCGGGAAACCGTCCCATGCGCACGAACGCGACACCGAGGCCCTCGTATGCCGGGCCGTACTCCGGATTCACGGTCCGCGCGCGCTCGAACGAGGCGATGGCCTCCTTCAACTGACCCATGTCGACGAGCGCCTTGCCGAGATCCAGATGCAGCAGTTCGTCGTCGGGATCGAGCGCGACCGCCTGCCGAAAGTGCTTCAGCGCCTCGTCGGCCCGGCGCACCGAGAACAGCGCGCGCCCGAGAAAATCCTGGGCGCGCGCAAACTTCGGATCGGACCGTACGGCGATCTCGAGGGGAGCGATGGCGTCCGCCAGCCGGCCGGCTTCGACCAGGCTTCGGCCGAGTTCCCACTGATACTGCGGATTGCGCGCATCCACGCGCACTTTGAGTTCGGCGCCCGCGACGTTCTCGCGCGTCTGCATCTCGATCATCGACCGCAGCAGCCGCCGGCCGTCGAGCGGCGTCGATGTCAGCACCTGCAGCGACAGGTTCGCCATCTCGTCGGTGGAATCGAGCCCAAACAGCACGCGCTTCGGCGGTGAAGACGGGTTGTGCTCGTTGCCCTCCGAATTGTCGAACACGTACTCCATCGCAAGCGTCGTTCCCGCGGCCAGCGAAACTGGCGAGAGCAGGCGGTACTCCTGCTGCCAATGGAAGTTCCAGTGCGGAATGCGGAGCAGGCGCTTCACCGCGCCGCCGGGGAGCACGGCCGAGATGTCCATGCTCCGACCGAGGTAGTGCGCGTGCGGGGTCAGCGCAAGCAGAGTGACATCCACGGGCAGGACGAACGTGGATGTCACGACGAAGGACGGATCGCCGGCGGGAATGTCGATCGACATCGAGCCCATCGTGAGCTCGACCGGCGTTCGCGTGGGGGCGCTATCGGTGAAGAACAGCGCGATTGAGGGCTGCACCTTGACCGGCGCACGGCCCGGGACCAGGTGCAGTTCCACGACCACGTCGGCGCCGGCCTCGAGCCGCCAGGGCATGCCCTCAGGAGCGACGATCGGGCCGCGCCCGGGCGCCCACCCGACGAAATGCCCCTCCGGATTCCTGGCGTCGGCCACCATCACGCCGTCGAAGCCCGGTTCCTTGTCGGCCGCATCGCGGCGCCGTGACGAGCGCGTGCGATCGACGCGCACGACGGCATGATGGATGGGCGCCGCGCCGGTTCGGAACTCGACGGCCCTGACGAAGCGCCCGACCGCCACCGGCGCCTGAAACACAATCTGCCTGTAGCGATCGCCCTCCCCCGCCGCGAGATCGAAGGGCTTCGGCATCGTCAGCACAACATCCGGCGTGCCGAGCTGCCAGCCGTCCGGAAACACCGGCGCGCGCGGGCGATCCGCGGGGTTGCCTTGCGGCGCGCCCGTCTCGTGCCAGCGGCGCAGCGTCGCGATCTGCTCGTCCTTGAGACGCCGCTCGCCGGCAAAAGCGATCTCGCCCGGGGCGGCCGGCCACGGCGGCATTTCGCGCGCGGTGGTGACGTCAACGATCGCCTGCGCGCGTTTCCTCGCATCCTCGTAGTCGACGAGCGAGAACGGCGCGACCTGCCCGGGGCGATGGCACGTGACGCAGTTGCCGTAGAGGATGGGCGCGACGTCTCTCGCGAACGTGACCGGGCCGGTCACGCCAGCCGGGGGCGGCGCGGCAGTCGGGCTATCAGCCGGCGGCGTCCGTCCGCATGCGCAAACTGCGAGCGCCGCGACGAGACAGAACGCCGCGCGAGCCATGTCCTACTCGAACGCCAGTACCGCTGAGATGACGATCGCGAGGGCCGTCACGAACGCGACTTTGCCGACTGCTTGAATCGTCGCAGCCGCCGAGGCATCGCCGGCCTTGATCTTCTTCTGCAGCATGTGGATGTAGCCGATGAGGCCGATGAGCGCCGCGACCAGCGTCAGCTTGACGTGGAAGATCGGCCGCATCGCGGCGAACCCGCCCCATTTCAGGAACAGCAGGCCGACGCCGGACACGATGAGCAGCACCAGGCCGATGTCCCCCACACGGCTCATGGCGAACGGGAAACGGCCGAGCACCGGCTTCTCGGCCGGCGCGGCCTTCTCGATGAGGCCCGCCATCACCATCGTGGAAAACGACACGGACAGGCCCATGGCCAGGCCAACGAAATGGAGGACGAGAAGGAAGTGGTTGAGGGTGTCCATGATGGGGAATGGTACCCCGAAGAACGGCGGTAGACTCTCGGCGGAGATCCAACCATGGCCAGACACACGCGCGCGCTGACTCTGCTGATGATCGCCCTGGCGGTTCCCCTCTGGCTGGGCGCCCGGCAGGCCGGGGGTGCGACCGGCGCGCCCCAGGGCCGAGGCGGAGGCGCGCAGTTCCCGGGCGGGACGAATCCGGACGGATCGCTCAGACCATCGGCGCCGCTGGCGCGGCTGTTCACGCAGGACGCCTACACCGAATACGCGCTGCTCGAGCCGGGCAGCGGCCAGTTCAGGATCCGCTTCCTGCCGGAGGAAGCGCGGGTGGGGGCGACGGTGCTCGTGAACGCGACGCGCGGCGGGAGCGAGGGCGGCGACATCGAGGTCTACGACCCGCGCACGGGAAAGCCCCTCGAGTTTACGTACGACGCGCAGGCCAACGACCCGTCGGTTCACGAGATCCGGGCGAAGCTGCCTCGTCCGGTGCCTGAGGGCGGCATCGGGCGCGTCGTCATCTACAAGACGTACAAGGACGAGCGCACCTACATGATGAATGGCGACGACATCGTCTGGGTGCGGAGCCTGAGCGGCTACCGCCTCGGCGTGCTGCTGCCCAGGGGCTATGCGTTCATCTCGGCGAACGTGGCGGCGCAACTGGCCACGACCAGTGACGGCCGCCTGAAGCTGGCGTTTGCGAATCCGAGCGGCCAGGCCAATCCGGTCACCATACACGCGCGCAGGACCACCGCGGCGTTTGTACCGCGCCCGTACGAAGACATGTTCTTCGACGACATCAAGACGCTGTACGACCTGGATCAGCCCGGTACCGGACGCATCAACATCGAACAGACGTACTCCGACTACCGCAAAGGCAAGGTCGCGGTGCTCGACACGCTGCAGTACCTGGTGATGGCGAGGCCGAAGGTCGTCGACCTCGATACGGGCAAGGAGCTGCCGATCACGCGCACCGGATCGGGCGGCACGGCGCCGCTCGAGGTGCCGATCACCGAGGAGCGTCAGAGCGCGCATCTCCGGCTGACGGGCGCGATGGTCGATCAGGGATACCGGCTGAGCAACGGCGAACTGATCTTCGACCAGTCCCTGCGGGGACTGCGGAACACCGTGCTGCTGCCTGAAGGATGGGAACTTGCGAGTTCCAGTCAGTCGGGCACGATCGGGACCTACCGCGGACGCACGTTCGTCGCGTTCATCAACCTGAATGCCGAGAACAGCTACCGCGTGACCATTCGCGCGCGGAAACGCTAGCACTCATGCGGATCGTCATTCCCGGCGGGTCGGGGTTTCTCGGCCGGGCCCTTTCCCGCCGGCTCGCAAAGGACGGCCACACGGTCGTCGTGCTCACGCGCGATGCGCTGGCGCCACGAGAGCCTGGCTTCGTCCGCTATGCGTCGTGGACGCCGGACGGAACCGCCGGCGCGTGGGCGCGTGAGTTCGATGGCGCCGACGCGGTCATCAACATGGCGGGCGCCGGTATCGCAGACAAGCGGTGGACCAGCGCGCGCAAGCAGGTGCTGCGTCAGAGCCGCGTCCTCAGCACGCGCAGTGTCGTCGCCGCGATTCGCGCCATGTCGGTAAAGCCGGCAGTGCTGATCCAGGGATCGGGCGCGGGGTACTACGGCTCGTTCGACATCGGTCCCACGCTCGACGAGTCTTCGCCTCCCGGATCGGACTTTCTCGGTGTCCTCTGCGTGGCGTGGGAAGCCGAAGCGCAGCCGGCGGCCGCGGTCGGCGTGCGCGTGGTGTTCGCGCGGACGAGTCCGGTACTTGCAAGGGGCGAGGGCGCGCTCGCGAAGATGGTGCCGCCGTTCAAGCTATTCGTCGGCGGGCCGCTCGGGACCGGGCGGCAGATCATGGCGTGGATTCACATCGATGACTGGGTGGCGATGACGGTCTGGGCGCTCAACAACGCGGAGGTTGCCGGGCCGGTCAACTTCACGGCCCCGCATCCCGTGTCGAACGCGGAGTTCTCGCAGTCGCTCGGCCGGGCGCTCGGGCGGCCGTCCTGGCTGGCAGTCCCGGCGCCGGCGCTCCGCCTCCTCGTGGGCGAAATGGCGGACGCCGCGTTGCTCCGCGGCGCGCGGGTTGTTCCCACGCGGGCGTTGACGCTCGGATACAAGTTCAAATACGAGAGGATCGACGAGGCCATGAGGGCCGCGATCGACGGCTGACGCGCTGTCCTATCCGGGCGTGATGACTGTCAGATGCTGCCCGGACGCACCCTTCACTGCCGCGAGTGGAATCGCACGATCGAACGTGGCGAGCGTGCCGTTCATTTCCTTGGCAAGCGCAAGCAGGTACACGTCGGTCATCTGCGCGTGTCCGCGCGCATGCGCGAGCGCCAGACGCGAGTCATCCTTGATTGAGAGTGACACGGGCCAGAACCGGTGGTGCCGACTGCCGCAGAACATGCGGAGCTGATCGGCCGCGACGGCCGGGCGGACGGCATCCGACTGGTACTTGGGATTCGAGACGACACGGATGAATCCGGCCTCGGTCAGAGGGCACGTGGCCCATCCCTGCTCGTGATGATCCGCGAACCAGTCGTGCGCCAGATCGTGATGCACGTGGTCGGCGTCGAAGAGCGCGACGAGCACGTTGATGTCGAGCAGCGCGATGCGGCTCACCGGTCTGTCACCCGTCGTCCCGCAGGTCGTTCACGAGCTTCATCGTGGGTTTGGGCGCCCCGGGCGCGCGCCGTGGCAGCAGCGGCACGCCGTTCCTGACCCTCGCGGCGCGAGGGGATTCGAGAGATTTCCTGACCATGTCGGAGACCACCTTCCCGAGGGTCGATCCCCGCGCAGCCGCGATTTCCTTGGCCGCCTGGAGGATGTCCGGGTCGAGATCGAGGGTGGTCCTCATACATCACGCATCATACATCTGATGCAGTAACGGACAAGAGGACTCGCATGAGATGGCCTACGAAGATTAACGTTGATCTACGTTTGTCTTCGTAGCTATGCTGGCCGCCATGCGCCGAGCCCTCCCGAGGCCGACTGACGCCGAACTTGCCATCCTTCGCATCCTGTGGAGGCGGGGCCCCAGCACCGTCAGGGAGATCCACACCGACCTGACCGACCGCGTCGTCGCCTACACGACGACGCTGAAGATGCTGCAGGTGATGACGGATAAGGGCCTGACGGTTCGCGAAAACGTCCGCGGCCAGCACATCTACCGCCCGCATCAGGCGGAAGCCGACACGCTCAATCACCTCGTCACCGACCTGCTCGATCGCGCGTTCGGCGGATCGACCGTCAGGCTCGTCGTACAGGCACTCTCGAGCCGACCGGCGTCCCCGGACGAGATGAAGGAGATCGAGCGACTGCTGGATGCGGCGAAGCGCGCCGGGGAGGCACGCCATGATTGACGTTCTTCGGACAAGCCAGTCCGCGGTCGTGGCCGCGGGCGCGCTGATCGATTTCCTGTGGCAAGGCGCGATTCTCGGCATCGCTGGAGCGGCAGTGCTGGCGATGCTGTCGCGTCAGTCGCCGAACGTGCGATATCTCGTCGCCTGCGGCACCCTCTTTGTGATGTGCATCGCGCCGATGGCGACGTTCTGGTTCGGACTGACCGACGGCTCGCCGGTGATTCCGCGCATCGCGTCGCCCGCCGAGCGCGGGCGCGCCGAATCGCTGCCCCTACCGCAGACGTCGGCGGCGCCGACGGCGGCATCGGTAGCGTGGCGGGCCATCGAACGATGGCTGGGCGAACACTCCGCGGAACTGCTGACGATCTGGCTGGCTGGCGTCCTGTTGCTCAGCGCGAGGCTCGCCCGGGACTGGATCGCGATCCGTAGAATGACGAACACGGCACAGCCGGTCGCAACACCCTGGCTCCTCGCGACCACCGGCATGGTCGCCCGTCGCCTGCGGATCGCGCGCTCCGTCACGCTGCTCTCTTCAACCCGGATCGTCGTACCCGCCGTGATCGGCTGTCTCAAACCTGTCGTAATCGTCCCTCCGGGCCTCTTGGCGGGATTCCCAGCCCCCGCGCTCGAGGCGATTCTTGCGCACGAGCTCGCCCATATCCGCCGACATGACTTCGTGGTGAATGCCGCACAGTGTGTGGCTGAAGTGCTGCTCTTCTACCACCCAGCCGTATGGTTGATCTCGAAGCGCATCCGGATCGAACGAGAACAGTGCGCGGACGACCTGGCGATCGCCGCGTCAGGCGATCGGCTGACCTACATTAACGCTCTCGTCTCACTCGAGTCCGCGCGCGCCGAGTCCCTGGCGTTGGCGGTGGGCGCCCACGGCCACTTGCTGGCGCGCATCAGGCGCCTTATCGAACCCGATCTCACCCACGCGCCGACATTTCCCGGAGGATTGGTCATGACGTCATCAATACTGCTGCTCGCGGTCCTGCTCTCGGGACCGTCAATATCCTCGGCGATCTCAGTCGATGAGCTGGGAGTGGTCGAGCCAACGGCAGGAATGCGGGCGGCGCCGGTCGCGCTGCCGGCCGCTTCGGCTGTAAGGCCCGCCGCCCGTCCCAGCACCAGCCAGGCGACGCCATCGGCGCTGCCCCAGTCTGCCGGCGCCACCCTCGCCGGGACCGTGATCGACCGACAGGGCGGCGTGATTCCGGGAGCCACGGTGACGATTCAGACACCCTCGGAGATCAATCGCGGACTCGCGCCCGCACGTCAGGTCATCACCAACACGCGCGGCGTCTTCGCGGTCGGCGGTCTTCCGGATGGTGACTACGTCGTGACCGTCGCACTGCCGGGATTTCGAACGCAGCGTACCCGGGTGCAAATCAAAGATGGCGTCAACGCCACGTTGGTCATTCAGCTGGAGATCGGCTCGCTCAGCGAGGCGGTGACCGTCAGCTCTCCGGCCGCCATGGCCTCGGCGGTGCGGACGCCGGCAAAGAGCTCGCCCGCCGAATTCTTCGATCTCGCCAAGTTGTACTACTCACAGGGCCGGCTGGTTGACGCTGAAGAGGCCACGAAGCGGGCGCTCACGCTGATGCGGTCGGAAGCGCCGATGGCAACGACCGGCCCCCTGCCCGACACCAGCCTGCCGATTCGAGTTGGCGGCAGCATCAGGGAACCCAGGAAGATCCGCGATGTGAAGCCGATCTACCCGCCCGACGCGGCCGCAGCGGGCGCCGAAGGCGTCGTGATCATCGAGGCAAGAATCGGCCAGGACGGCGCCGTACAGGAGGCTCGAATCATTCGCGGCGTCCCGGGACTTGACGACGCCGCCATCGGCGCCGTGCGTCAATGGCGGTATACGCCCACGCTGCTGAACGGCGCCCCGGTCGACGTGTTGGTCACGGTCACGGTCACGTTCCGCCTGCAATGAACTGACGACTCTGTAACCAAGAATTGTGATCTGCCATCCGTGACGAATTGATGTCACCCACGACGCACGTCGCCGGTCTATACGAATTGCCGGCGCCCGCCTCAGTCGTCGTTGGAGGATGCAATGAGAATGAGGATGTCACGGGCAATCGCAACACTTGGTGCACTGGTGATGGTGGGCGCGTTGGGCGTGGATCTCGCGGCCCAGTCGCGGGCGCGGCCGGGACAGACGGGCCGCGGCGGGCAGACGGCGCGGCCCGGTGAGCCGCGCCATCGTCCGCCGGACAACCGCAACTGCGGCGAACTCGGCCAGCTCCGTGCCGAGCTCGCGCGGCTTCAGCAGGAGCTGCGGCAGCTGCAGAACGCGCTCGAGCACGCAAAACAGGCGGGCAACCGCGAGCGCGCCGAACAGATCGCGCACCAGATGCGGCGCGTACAGCAGGAGATCCAGAACGTTCAGCAGCAGATCCGCCGGCTGCAGAACGCCTGTCAGGGGCGCTGACTCACCTCATCGGATCTGCGCGCACCGTCAGCGTCGTTGTCAGGGTCTTGCCGCCCGTCGTGATCCTGACGCGATAGGTACCTGGAGCCGCCACGGCACCGCCTCCGCCTCCGCCAGGTGGAGGCGGTGCATCGGCGTCGCCCGCACCTGCGCCACGCGCGGCGCCCGCGGCAGCGCCCGCGGCACCTCCACGACCTCCGGCAACTCCTCCGCGTCCTCCGCCTTGACCGCGTCCTCCGGCATTCCCTCCGAGTCCTCCGGGTTGCGCGAAGCGCATGTCCCAGAAGTACCGATTGATGCCGGCCGTCGCCGGCACATCGAGCGTGACGGTGCGCGCGCCGTCGAGCGACGCGATCTCCATCTGCACCGGTTCGGCCGGCGCGTTCTTCAGATAGAACGACACCGTCGCCGAGTTCGTGAGCTCGGTCGGCGAATTCAACGGCGCCCGCTGCGCGATGGTGAGTGGGTTCCGACCCTGGAACATCAGATGTCCCCGCGTGGCGCCGCGACTGACCGCGTTCCAGATGGTCGCCACCTTGTTCTGAAACAGATGGACGTCCGACTCTAGAATCGCCGGCGTGAGTTGCTGCAACGGCGTGATGTCGTCGAGCACCCAGAGGCTGCGGCCGTGCGTCGCCGCAATCAGGTCGCCATCGCGAGGATGGATCACGAGGTCGTGTACCGGCACGGTGGGCAGGCCGGTCAACCGGCGCCAGTTCGCGCCGCCATCGACTGATGCGAACGCGCCAATCTCATTGCCGGCAAACAGCAGGTTCGGGTTCTTGAGATCCTCCTTGACCACGTATACCGGCGATTTCACCGGCAGGTTGCCGGCAACCGACGCCCACGTGCGGCCGTAATCCGCGGACTTCAGCACATACGGTTTCATGTCGTCGCGGCGATGGCCGTCGAACGACACGAACACCGTGCCCGCCTCGAAGTGCGACGGTTCGACGCGGCTCACCCAGGTGCCGGGCGGCACCAGGGTCCTCGGAATGTTCGGGCGCACGTTCGTCCAGCTCTTTCCCGCATCCCTCGTCACCTGAACATTTCCATCGTCCGTCCCGGCCCAGATCACGCCGCGCACGACGGAGGACTCGACGACCGAGACAAGCGTGCCGTGCGTTTCCGCGCCACCGCGCTCGCCCATCGCGGGGGTTGGTCCGCTGACGAGTTCCGCGTCCTTGGTGGACAAATCCGGGCTGATGATTTCCCACGAATCTCCGCGATTCGCGCTGCGCATCAGGTAGTTGCCGCCAAGGTACAGGGTCTTCGAGTCGTGCGGCGAGAGGATGAGCGGCGAGCTCCAGTTGAATCTGAAGCGCGGCGCAGCGCCCTCGGCCTTCGAGACGTCTTCGTAGTTCATGATCGTCGCCGGACGCGGCGTGACCCCGGCGCCCTGCTGCCGGAACGTCGCGTCGAGCCGTCGCACGTTGCCGTTCTGGGTCTCGGTGTAGACGATGCGCCAGTCGTCGGGATCAACGGTGGTGTGGAAGCCGTCGCCCGAATGGAACTTGAACCAGTGGTCGCCGAGGATCCCGTTGTAATCGCGGCTGTTCGACGGACCGCCCCAGTTCCCACTGTCCTGCAGGCCGCCGTACAGATAATACGGATCGCGGTTGTCGGCGGTCACCGCGTAGAACTGGCCGATGTCCATGTTGTCGAACATGATGAAGGTGCGGCCGCCGTCGTACGTCACCGACGCGCCCTTGTCGTTGGCGATGTAAAAGCGATCGCTGTTCGACGGATCGATCCACATCGCGTGGAAGTCGCCTTCGATGCCCGGCAACTGGCGCGTCAGCGTTCTGCCGCCGTCCTCGGAGACACGCGCCGGCACCTCGAGTACGTACAGGCGATTCGCGTTGTTCGGATCCAGATAAATATGGTTGTAGTAGAACGGCCGGCTCGCGGTCGCGTTGACGTGCGTCCAGGTGGCGCCCGCATCCTCCGACCGATAGATGCCCTGGCTCGGGACCTTCGGATCCGTGCTTCGCGGTGCCTCGACGATCGCCGACATGATCTTGCTGTTCCGACGATGGATGGTCAGGCCGATCTTTCCCACCGACCCCGTCGGCAATCCTCCGCCGAGCTTCGTCCAGGTCTCGCCACCGTTCGTGGACTTGTACAGTGCGCCGTTCGGTCCGCCGCTCTCGAAGACGTACGGCTTCCGGATGCGCTCCCACATGCTCGCGTAGAGGATGTTGGGATTCGTGGGATCCATGATCAAATCGCCGGCGCCGGTCTTGTCGTCCTGCGGCAGTCCTCCAGCGAGCTTCCTCCACGTCTTGCCGCCGTCAACGGTCTTGTAGACGCCGCGCTCCGGGTTGTAGCCCCAGAGATGCCCCTGCGCCGCCACGTAGACGATGTCGGGGTTGGTCGGATGCGTGATGATGCGTGGAATATGGTGCGACTCCGGCAGGCCGACGTTCGTGAACGTCCTGCCGCCGTCGGTGGACTTGTAGACGCCGTCACCCCACGACGCGCTGTTCCGCACGCAGCCTTCGCCGCTGCCGACCCAGACGATGTTCGGATCCTTCTGAAAGATCGTGACGTCGCCGATGCTCGACGTGTTGTAGTTCGTGAAGATCGGCTCCCACGTCGTGCCGGCGTTCACGGACTTCCACACCCCGCCCGACGCGGCTGCGACGTAGACGATCGCGGGGTTCGCCTCGACCGCATCGATGTCGACAATCCGGCCGGCCATGTTGGCCGGGCCGATGTTGCGCCACTTCAGATCCTTGAACAGGGCATCGGCCGTCGCCGTGGATGGCGCCTGTGCCTGCGGCGTGGTGGCAACGAGTCCCGCCGTGACCGCACACGCCAGCCCCACAAACAACGTTCGTACAGTCATTGCTGATCTCCTGCGCTAAATCTTAGCCCGGCCGGGCCGGGCGGCCGGACCCACAGCGCCGTCCGATTCTTCAGTGAGCTTCGTGGTTTAATTCCGATGCGCCTGGAGGCCCCCATGACCACCCGCCGATCCATCTTGCTTGCCGCCGCACTGACGCTCAGCGCCGGACTCTTCGTCTCGTCCAGCCGCACTGAGGCCCAGGGCGGACTCACGCCCGCGTCGCCCCGGGGCCAGTCCGGCCTTGGCCCATTCAAGACGCTGACGATCCGCGGCGTCATGCTCATCGACGGTACGGGCGCGCCGCCGACCGGACCGGTCAACATCACGGTCGAAGGCAACCGCATCACGCGCATCGGCGCGGGCGGCGGTCCGGCCCCGGGCCGTCAAGGTGGCGCGGGAGCGGCGGCTGGCGGACGCGGCCAGGCGCCGGCGCCCGCGGATACGCTGGTCATCGAAGCGCAGGGCATGTATCTGATGCCGGGCTTCGTGGACATGCACGTCCACGCGGGCGGCGCGCCCAAGAACGCCGAGGCCGAGTACGCGTACAAGCTCTGGCTCGCGCACGGCGTCACGACCGTGCGAGGCGTCGCGCTCGGTCCGAACAATTTCAGCGTCAGCGAGAAGGCGCGCAGCGAGAAGAACGAGATCGCGGCGCCCCGCATTTACAACTATCAGCGGCCGGGCGGCATGACGTCTCCGGAAAGCGCCCGCGCGTGGGTGCGGGCAAACGCCGCGACCATCGACGGACTCAAGCTCGGCGCCCACGAGCCGGACATCATGGCCGCCGTCATCGACGAGGCCCACAAGCACGGCCTCGGCACGACCGCGCACCTGCAGCAGGGCGGCGTGGCGCAGATGAACGCTATCAAGGCCGCGCGCGTGGGCCTCGATACCGTCACGCATTTCTACGGCCACTTCGAATCGCTGCTCAAGGACTACGTGGTTCAGCCCTGGCCCGTGGACATGAACGCGGCCGACGAGCAGTGGCGCTTCGGTCAGGTGGCGCGGCTCTGGGACAAGATCCACGAGCCGGGCGGACCGGAATGGAAGGCGTACCTCAAGGAACACCTCGAGCTCGGCACGGTTTTCGATCCGACGCTGACCATCTATTCCGCCGGCCGCGACGTGATGCGCTTCCGCGCCGCCGAGTGGCACGACAAGTACACGCTGCCCACGCTGATGGACTTCTACGCGCCCAGCCGGCAGAGCCATGGCTCGTACTGGTTCGACTGGACGACGGAAGACGAGATCGCGTGGCGCAACTTCTATCAGGTGTGGTTCCGCCTGATGAACGACTACAAGAAGATGGGCGGGCGCGTGACGACGGGCTCCGACTCCGGCTTCATCTACCAGACCTACGGCTTCGGCTTCATCAACGAACTTGAAATGCTGCAGGAAGCCGGATTCCATCCACTTGAGGTGATCCAGGCGGCGACGATGAACGGCGCGCTGACGCTGGCCGAGCCGCGCAAGGAACCGATCCAGTTCGGGGTCGTCAAGACCGGCATGCTCGCCGATATGGTCATCGTCGATCAGAACCCGCTGCAGAACTTCAAGGTGCTCTACGGCAACGGCGCCGTCCGGCTGAACGACGAGACCGGCCGTCCCGAACGCGTCGGCGGCATCAAGTACACGATCAAGGACGGCATCGTGTACGACGCGAAGAAGCTGATGGACGACGTGGCGGCGATGGTGACGAAGCAGAAGGCCGCGAAGAAGTAGCTGGCCTGGCCCGTTACGGGCGCCGGCCGGGCGTCAATCTACCAACACGAGCATCCGGCCGGCTCCGGGCTTTCGACGAACCTGCCGCCTCGGCTATCCCAGACGATGACGCGAAAAAGCTTCACCGGCTGGCGCGGCGATCCCGATGGCCCACAGGGCGATACGAAAGCGCCGCCGCATGCGCCGGATTCTATACGGCTTCTCTTCGGCCGATTCGTGAGCGGATTCGACGCCAGCGAAGCGAGGTGCCCGGCCGCTCGGCGCAGGAACCCGCATCGACACGTATAATCAGCGCACTTGGCAACCATTCCGGCGGGCACCCGCCTCGGCTCCTACGAAATCAGCGCACCCATCGGCGCCGGCGGCATGGGCGAGGTGTATCGCGCGCGTGATACGAAGCTCAATCGCGACGTGGCGATCAAGGTACTGCCCGAGGCCTTTGCGCTCGACGCCGACCGCCTCGCGCGGTTCACGCGCGAAGCGCAGGTGCTGGCGTCGCTCAACCACCCGAACATCGCGCAGATCTACGGCATCGAAAGTAACGCGATCGTCATGGAGCTGGTCGAGGGCGAGGATCTCTCCGCACACATCTCACGTGGCGCGATTCCGCTCGCCGAGTCGCTGCCGATCGCCAGGCAGATCGCCGACGCGCTCGAAGCCGCGCACGAGCAGGGCATCGTGCATCGCGACCTCAAGCCCGCGAACATCAAAGTCCGCGCCGACGGCACCGTGAAGGTGCTGGACTTCGGGCTGGCGAAAGCGATGGAGCCGGCGGGCGCGTCGAGCGGCGAGGCGATGAACTCGCCCACCCTGACGGCGCGCGCGACGCAGATGGGCATGATCATCGGCACGGCGGCCTACATGGCTCCGGAGCAGGCGAAAGGCCGCCCGGTGGACAAACGTGCCGACGTCTGGGCATTTGGCGTCGTCCTCTACGAGATGCTCACCGGCCGTCGCGCGTTCGAGGGCGAGGACGTGTCGACGACGCTCGCGGCCGTGTTGATGCGCGATCCGGACTGGGCGGCGCTGCCGCAAACCATGCCGGTACCGCTCCAGACCCTGATTCGCCGATGCATGGAGCGCGATCCCAAGCTCCGGCTGCGTGACATCGGCGAGGCGCGCGTCCTGCTGGGCAATCCCACGGCCTTGAGCGGTGCGCCCTCGACGGCCTCGCAGCCAGCCGCCACACCGCCAGGTCCACGTGCGCCGTGGATGATCGCGGGCGCCGCACTCGTGATGGCTCTGATCTTTCTCGTGCTCTGGCTCGGCGGTCGCGGGCCGCAGACCACGAGCGACCGCGTCGAGGCCCTGCTCGCGCCGCCGCCGGGCACGAACATCGGCGCGGGAATCGCGCTGTCTCCCGATGGGCGCCGGCTGGTGGTGTCGGCCGCGAGGCTGGACACGGGCGTGCCGTCGCTCTGGCTCCGGGACTTGTCGAGCGGCACGCCGCAGCCGATCGCGCAGACGGAGGGCGGCCTCATGCCGTTCTGGTCATGGGACGGCACGCAGGTCGCGTTCTTCGCCGACGGCAAACTCAAGAAGACCGACCTGCAAGGCAGTCCGCCTCAGATCGTCTGCGACGCGCCCTCGCCGCGCGGCGGCGCCTGGGGCCCGAACGGCAAGATCGTGTTCGCCGGGTCGTTTCGCACGGGGTTCGAGATCGTGGACGCTGCGGGCGGGGTACCGACGATCCTGACCACGCTCGACGAGAAGCGGCTCGAGAAGAGTCATCGATGGCCGACGTTCCTTCCGGATGGCGATCACCTCCTGTTCGTCGCGCAGACAGGCGAAGCGGGTGCCAAGGAGGACGCCAGCACGATCGAAGCGCTCTCAGTGTCGACGGGCACGCGCACCAGGCTCGTCACGGCCAACTCGTCGCCAATCTATGCGGCTCGAGGATTCCTGCTGTTCTGGCGCGAGGGCGCGTTGCGGGCGCAGGCGTTCGACGCGAAACGTCTCGCGGTGTCAGGCAACGTCTTCCCGGTGGCCACCGGCGTCGTCTTCGACCAGAACGAATTGGCGTATGCGAGCGCTTCGGCGGACGGCAGGCTGGTGTATCTCTCGGGTTCCGCGACGAGTCGGTCCAGCCTGATCCTGGTCGACCGGACAGGACGACCCGTGACGGCCATCGCCGAGAATGTCCTGGTGGAAGGCGGGTTGGCGCTGTCGCACGACGGCACGCGCCTCGCCGTCGCGATCACCGCCGAGGGCGCCAGGGACACCGACATCTGGATCTACGACCTGAAGCGCGGATCGTCCGGCCCGCTGACGTTCGAGGCGGGCGGCGATCGGCTTCCCGTCTGGTCGCTGGATGACCGCGAGGTTCTGTACGCCAACGATCACAAGAACGACGGCATCCTCTTCCGGCGGTCGTCCGATGGCCGAGGCCAGCCCGAGGTCACCGCCAGTAACGCCGCTGGTCTCTGGCCGTTCGGGTGGTCGAGGGATGGCTCGTGGATCGTCGCGGGCTCCGTGTCCGGGCCGACGGCTATGGATTTGTTCCGGTACGACCGAAAGTCCGAGAAGCTGACGCCGCTGGTTCAGACGCCGTTCGCCGACCAGATTGGCGCGTTGTCCCCCGACGACCGCTGGCTGGCGTACAGCAGCGATCAGACCGGACGACGCGAGGTCTATGTGGCGTCGTTGTCCGGCGACAGTGGCCGGTGGCAGGTGTCCACGCAGGGCGGCTCGATGCCGCTGTGGAATGGAAACGGCCGGGAACTGTACTTTCTCGGTTCACAGAACCAGCTGATGGTCGTGGACGTCGAGGCCGCTGCCACATTCAAGCACTCTGCGCCGCGCGTGCTCTTTACGGCGCTATTCAATCCCGGCTGGACCGAGGAGCAGGGGCGTGTCTACGCGCCCATGCCCAATGGGCAGCAGTTCGTCGTGGATGTGCTGAAGGAGCGCGCGACGACGTTCCTGACACTCGTCACGAACTGGACGGCAGGAGCGAAGTAGGCACTCCCGCGCTACTTCAGCCAGTTCATCACGAACGTCAGGTGGCTGCTGCCGACTTCGCGCTTCACCATGAGGAACTGGCGGCCGTCGTGGCTCAGGCTGTAGTTCGGGAATGTCAGGTTCGCGCCGAACTCGTACTGGCGCTCGAACATCGTGCGCGGTGTGCCCAGGCGCACCTCGGGGAGCGTGGTCACCTCCACCGCCATCAGCTTCTGACCGACGCGGTAGAAGATGTGTTTTCCGTCGCGGCTCCACAGCGGATGCAGGCCGCCGCCGCTCGACACCGGCCAGCGGCGATCGCCGTCGGCGGAATTCAGCGGCCGGAGATAGACCTCCATCTGGCCGGAGTGATTGGACACGTACGTCAACCACTTCCCGTCGGGCGACACCTGCGGCGCGCCCTCGTAGGCGGACGTGACGACGATCGGCGTGATGTCGCCGCCAGTGACGGGCGTCGAGAGAATGTCGCCCGCGGTGTCCACGTTGATTCTGAGAAACATCAACGTCTTCCCGTCCGGCGTGACGGACGAGGGATAGTCGTTTCGCGTCGTGCCCTTGAGCAGGGTCGGCGAGCCCTCGCCATCAGCGCGCTGAAGTGAGATGCCGTCGCGGCTTCGGTAGAGGAGGCGCGTGCTGTCGGCCGTCCACACAGAAAACCCGATGCTGGCATCGCCCGTCTCCGGCGACACGCGCGTGACACCGCCACGAACTGGATCCAGCGTCCAGACCGTGCCGTTTGCCGAGAAGGCGATCTGGCGGCCGTCCCGCGACACGCGCGGGTTCGTAAAGACCCGCGGCGGGCCGGCGACCACCTGCTCGACGCCGAAGGGATCGACCCACACCAGTCGCGCACTCGCCAGCCCGTTGCCGGCAAAGACGATGGTTCCGTCGCGCGACAGGGCCACGGCGGGCGCACCGAACGCGTCATAGATGACCTCCTCGGGGATCCTCGTCGAGGAACCGACGAGACGCCCCGTGCGATCGTCAAACTCGTTCACGAGCAGTGCCCGGTCTCTGGTGATGAGGATCCGGCCTCCGAACACACCCACCGCGTGATCCGCAGCGTCGGTGAGCACTCGGCGACTGCCACCGGCAAGAGGCACGATGTCGAGTCGCATCCGCGTGCGCCCGGGCGTCCCGTGGCGCACGGTGACGATGACGTTCCCACCGTCAGGCGTCACCACCGGCCACGCGAACGCGACCTCGCCGGCGGCTTCATCGAGCGACGTCACCGCGCGGGGTGTCATCGAACCCGCCGGCAGAGCCATCAGCTTCGTTCCCTGGGCGAAGACGATCGCGCCATCAGGTGCAAAGGAGGCGTTGGTCAGAATGTCGGCTCCGTTGAGCACGGGCTCGACGACGTCGGTGTCGAACGTCAGCCGCTTCAGGCGCGAGTCGGTTGCGATGACGGCACCGGTCCGGCCATCCTGAGAGACGGTCACTGTGTTCACACCCTCCGTGCCCGGCATCGGACGGGTGTCGGAGCGATCGAGTCGCCGGACGTACACCTGCCGAACGCCCTCGCGCACGCCGACAAACGCCACCACGCGCCCGTCTCCGGAAATCGCAGGCCCGCTGAACAACTCGACGTCCGGAGGAATGGCGAGCTCCGCGCGAGTCGTTGCCTCCGGTGCCGCCGGCGCGCGCTGGAGTCCCATCGCCGCCGCTACGACGAGGGCGAGCGCGGCGACGACCCAAGGCGCGAATCGAGACGACGCGGACTGGCGACGGGGACCATCCGGTATGACCTGCGCGGTGCCGCTCGCCGTGACGGCGGAGACGCCGCTGAGATGAGGGGCGTCGATGTCGTCGAGGGCGAAGCGCGCCTCACCGATGTCCCGAAGCCGCGCTTTCGGGTCCTTTGTCAGGCATCGCTGGAGGAGCCGTCCGAGCGCGGGTGGCGTCGCCGGCGGCAGCCGGGTCCAGTCCGGGTCTCGCTCGATCACGCGCGCGAGCACGTCAGTAATCTCTTCCCCTTCGAATGCGCGCTTGCCCGTGAGCAATTCGAACAGCACGCAGCCGAATCCCCAGATGTCCGCGCGCTTGTCGACCACCTTGCCGCGCGCCTGCTCGGGCGCCATGTACGCGCCCGTGCCGAGGATGACTCCCATCTGGGTGGCGCGCGCGGTCAGCGTCGGCGAGTTGGACGCGCCGCCTTCCGGCCCGCGGCTCTCCGGACTCATGGCCTTCGCGAGGCCGAAGTCCAGCACCTTCACCTCGTCCTCGTTGGTCAGCTTGATGTTGGCGGGCTTCAGATCGCGATGGATGATGCCCTTCTCATGCGCGGCGTCGAGCGCCGCGGCGATCTGTCTGCCGTATCGCACGGCCTCGGCGATCGGCACAGGGCCCTGAAGCACGCGTTCGGCGAGGGTTGGCCCCTCCACCAGTTCCATGACGAGGCTGCGAACGCCGCCGAGATCTTCGAATCCGTAGATGGCCGCGATATGCGGATGATTCAGGGCCGCGAGCGCCTGGGCTTCGCGCTCGAACCGCGCCAGCCGCTCGGGGTCGGCGGAGAACAGCGCCGGCAGGATTTTGATGGCGACATCCCGCCGAAGGCGGGGGTCGTGGGCGCGATACACCTCACCCATCCCGCCCTCGCCGATCTTGGCAACGACGTCGTAGGAACCGATCCTGGCGCCTGGGGCGATGGACACGAGGCGGATTATAGACAGGTGGACACGAACGGCGCTGGAGGGCGTATCCTTCTCTCGGCTTTCTTCCAACGGAGGTAAAGACCATGCGACGCCTTCTCGTGCCCACCGCGGCGGTCGTACTGCTCCTGATGACGCGCCCAGCCGCATTTCAGCAACCAGCCACCCAGAGCCAGCCCGCGCCCGTCCTTGTGCTGACCACCGTCCGCGGCGCGATCGAAATCGAGTTGTTCGCGGCCGACGCACCAAAATCCGTCGCGCGCATCATCGAACTCGCCAAACGTGGCTTCTACCGGGGGCAGCGCTTCCACTGGGTGCAGCCAGGCGTCGTGCAGGTCGGCGACGTCCAGTCCCGCATGATGTCGAAACGCGCCGACTGGGGACGCGGCGGCAGCGGCCCGCTCAACAGGCTCCAGCCGATCGGCGTCGCCGAAATCAACAAGCGCCCGTTCGTCCGCGGCATCGTCGGGTTCGCCTATCAGAACGGGCAGAAACCGACGGACGCCGACAGTCAGATCTTCATTCTGAGAGCGGCCAATCCCGCGCTGAACGGGAAGTACGCCGCGATCGGCCGCGTGGGAAAAAGCATGGCGATCGTCGACAAGATCGAGCTCGAGGACGAAATCAAAGACGCGACGGTGAAGTAGTCGGCGGGCCGGCGCCCGCGACTACGAGTAGCGTTCCTTCGTGATCTCGGCCATCACGCTGAGCGCGATCTCGGCCGGCGTGCGTCCGCCGAGATCGAGGCCGACCGGCGTGCGAATCGATTGAATGCGCTCCGCGGAGATGCCCTCTTCGCGCAGCATCTCCGCGATGAGCACGGCCTTCCGCCGGCTGCCGAGCAAGCCGATGTATCTCGCCGGCGTCTTCACCGCCGCAAGGATGCAGTCGCCATCCAGCTTGTGCCCGCGCGTCGCGACGACGATGTAGCTGGACCAGCCGTAGTCGATCGAGGCGAGCGTGTCGGGGATGTGGCCACTGAGAACGCGCGCGCCGCCAAATCTCGCCGGGTCGGCGAACTCCGGCCGATCCTCGAGAATCGTGACGTCGAAATCGAGCAACTGGGCCTGGCGCGCGATCGCCTGCGCGACGTGGCCGCCGCCGGCGATGACGAGGCGCGGCTTGCCGGTGACAGGCTCGACGAGGAGATCGTGCGCGTCGTCGATGCGCACGAGTCTCGGCGTGCCGTGCGGCAGCTGCTTCAGTGCATGACGAGCGACCTCACTAGCCCGACCTGCATCGGCGATCGATCCCGCCCGCTGGCCGTCCTGGCGGACGATCATCCTGCCGCTGAACGAAAGGTCGGCGCCGCCGTTACGTTCGAGGAGCGTGGCTACGGCAAGCGGCGGACCTGAGTCGATCGCCGCCACGAACTCGGGAAGCACGTCCGCCCCGCCGATGGCGGTCGCATCCGCGGCCGGCTCCGCAAGAATCCACATCGTTCCGCCGCACACGAGGCCAGTGTTCCACGCGAGATCCTCGGCGAGCGAGTACGCGCGAAGCGACGGCTTGCCGCCGGCCAGGATGTCGCGGCACGCGAGGATCGCGTCGGCCTCGACGCAGCCCCCGCCGAGCGTTCCGCGCGGCCGTTCGTTCTCGTTGTCGCTGACCACGAGCTTGGCGCCGACCACCTGCGGCGTACTGCCCTGCGTACGCACGACCGTGGCGACGGCGAACTTGCGGCCGGCCGAGACGAGCGCCGACATCTGGTGGTACAGGGAGGACACAGGCCTTGATTCTAGCCGTCGAACGCTTCCTGCGCGCGACGCGCCTGGACGTGCCGTCGCCTCCCCGGTAACATAGCCAGCCTTCAGGGGTCATGTGAAACGCACTATTGCCGTCGCCCGCCACCGCGTGCTCCGCCTCGCGCTGATCCTGACGGTGGCGACCGGCATGGCTGCGGCCGCCCAGAATGCCGCGCGGCCATCAGCGCCGTCCGCACCCAACGTCGTCGTGTTCCTGGTTGACGACCTGGGGGTGATGGACACGTCGGTGCCGTTCCTGACCGGCGCAGACGGCCGTCCGGTCCGGTACCCGCTCAACGACTACTACCGCACGCCGAACATGGAACGCCTGGCCGCGCGCGGGATCCGGTTCAGCAGCTTCATGGCGATGAGCGTGTGCTCGCCCTCGCGCATTTCGATCATGACGGGTCAGAATGCCGCGCGGCACAAGACGACGAACTGGATCGATCCGGCCAACAACAACCGGAATGCCCAGGGGCCGCCGGAGTGGAACTGGCGGGGGCTGACGAAGGCCTCCGTCACGCTGCCGTCGCTGCTCAGGGCCGCCGGCTACCGCACCATCCACGTCGGCAAGGCGCATTTCGGCCCGAACGGGTCGGAGGGCGCCGATCCGATGAACCTCGGATTCGACGCCAGCATCGGCGGAAGCGCGATCGGCCACCCCGGGAGCTACTTCGGCCGCCAGGCGTACGGCAGGGGCGGCACGCACGCCGTGCCCAATCTCGAGCGCTACCACGACACGGACACGTTCCTCACCGACGCGCTCACGCTCGAGGCCGAAGCGCGCGTGACCGAGGCCGTCGCCGCGCGGCGACCGTTCTATCTTCAGCTGGCTCACTACGCGGTTCACACGCCGTTTCAGAGCGACCCCCGCTATGCGGCGCACTACGCGGCCTCGGACAAGCCCGCGCCGGCGCAGGCGTTTGCGACCCTGGTCGAAGGGATGGATGCCTCGCTCGGCCGGCTGCTCGATCACCTCGATCGACTGGGCGTGGCCGACAGCACGCTCGTGTTCTTCCTGGGCGACAACGGATCGGACGCGCCGCTCGGCCACCAGCACACGGTCGCGAGTTCGGCCCCGCTGCGCGGAAAGAAGGGCTCGCACTACGAGGGCGGCATGCGAGTGCCGTTCATCGCCGCGTGGGCGCGGCCGGATGCGGCCAACGTGCATCAGCGTCGGCTGCCGATCGCCGTGGGCGGGTCGCAACGACAGCTTGCGTCGGTCTACGACTTGTTCCCGACGATCCTCGCGGTGGCCGGTGCCAGGACGCCGGGCGGACACGTGGTGGATGGCGCCAGACTCGACCGTCTCCTGGCCGGGCAGCGCGATTCCAGGAAGCCGGACGAGTTCCTGATGCACTTCCCCCACGAGCACCGCACGAACTACTTCACGGCGTACCGCCGCGGCGACTGGAAGGTCATCTACCACTACATCCCGTCGGCGGTGTCCGGCGGCTCGCACTACCAGTTGTTCAACCTGGCGCGGGATCCGTTCGAGTCAGCGGACGTCGCCGAAGCCGAGCCGGCGCGGCTGCGCGAGATGATGAAGGCGATGCAGGGGGCGCTCGACCGCCATGCAGCGGTGTATCCCCGTGGCGCCGACGGCCGGCCGCTCACGCCGGTGCAGCCGCGCGCGTCCACGGATGATCTGTCGCCAAACCGCGACGTCCGTCGAGATTAGGGTCGCCGCACGAACGTGATTCCTCGGACCCGGCCCGCGTTGAGGGTGAGCCCGGTGACGCGGCCGTTCGCGCGCACGGGCAGGAGTTCAGCGCCGGACGGCGGAAACCTGAAGCGATCAGGCGCGAGCTGTTCGAGCGCGACGGCATTGCGCGTGCCCGCGGTGATCGTGACGCGTTCGCCTTCAACGGCAATACGGTACGTGGCGTCGAGTTCCGCGCTGGAGTACTCGCCCGCCATTGCGAGGCCCACGTCGCGAGGCACCGGCGAGCTGGTGGGAAACGGCGGAGGCGGCGGTCCGGCCGCCGGCGCGGCGGTCATGCTCGAGCCAGCGTAGCTCTCCGCCACGAGCTGCCCCAGCCGCCCGGCGTTGGCGGTGGCGGCGTTGCAGAGCGTCACGATCGCCAGGTCCTGCGCCGGCAGGCGCAGGAACACGGTGCGGTACCCGACGAGCGCACCGCCGTGCGAGATGATCTCGACGTCGCGATACGTGCTGCGGCTGAGTCCCATCCCGTAACCGTTGGGAATCGGCTTGCCGTCGGCGAGCGTCCCTGGCGTCGCCATACGGGCCAGCAGCGGCGCGAACTCCGGCCGCGCCCACGCGGCCGACCAGCGCAGCATGTCGTCCACGCTCGAGTAGAGCCCGCCGTCGCCGACGACGTCGAGCGAGCTGTTGGCAATCGACCAGCCATCGCCGCGGCGCACGTAGCCCGTAGCGCGGCCGGGCACCGGCGCGTTGTGGTCGTGCTGAAATTTCGTGCTCGCCATGCCGAGCGGCGAGAAGATTCGCGCGCGCGCGAACGCGTCCAACGGCTGGCCCGAGACGCGGTGGACGACGATCGAAAGGAGCACGTAGCCGGAGTTGCTGTAGAGATGTTCGGCGCCAGGCGCGAAGTTCAGCCCGGCCTGCCGGCCGAGCATCGCCAGCGTCGCGCGTTCGGTGATCACATAGTCGGGCGGGTGCCCTGCCAGATCGAACAAGGTCAAGTAGTCGCGCACACCTCCGGTGTGGTGAAGCAGCTGACGAAGCGTGACCGCGGCGGTGTGCGAAGGCAGCTCCGGAATGTAGGCGCCGACGCGATCGTCGAGCCTGATCTTGCCGTCCCGCTCGAGCAGTAGCACGGACAGCGCCATGAACTGCTTCGAGACCGACGCCATGTAGAACACGGACTGCGGCGTGAGCGCGATGCCGTGTTCGAGATTGGCCAGTCCGTACGCCTTCGCGGCCACGGGCGCGCCGGCACGCGCGATGCCCACACTGCAGCCCGGCGCCCGGTCTTTACCGATGTCCTTGAAGATGGCGTCGAGGTCGGCCGCAGGGGCCTGCGCGAACGCGACGGCCCCGGCCGCCAGCACCGCGACAGCGCCCAAATTCATTTCGCGATCTTCCCCACCCAATTCATCGCCACCGTCAGCCCGGGAATCGGCACCTCCGGCCCGATCTGCGTCGAGCCGGCCGGGGTGGTTATCACGCGCTGGTACACCAGAAAACGCTGCCCGTCGTCCGAAACGCCGAACGTGTGGTAGTCGCTGCCCGGGTGCGAATAACGAAGGGCCAGCGCGCGAAGCACTTCCCTGGGCGTCCCGGCCTCGATCGAGCTGCCGACAACCTTGATGGATGCGGCATATATGGGTCCGAGCATCGCGTTGCCGGACGTGTAAACGCCATACGGGCCGGCCACCAGGACCGAGTGGTAGTACAACTCCCGCGAGTCCTTCCGCCACCGCGGCCAGTCGCCAGCCAGACCGGCGTCAGGCGAAATCTGCCAGCGGCCTGTACCAGACGGAAACGGCTGCACGTACACTTCCTTGCGTCCGGTGAGCTCCGACGTATACGCGATCCACTTGCCGTCGGGCGAGACCTGCGGATGCGTTTCGTTCCGGGTCGAGGCGAGGAAGGGGACGGGCTTCTTGTCGCCGTCCATCGGCAGAATCCAGATGTCGCCGAGCGTTTTCGGATCGTGCTGCCAGAAGACGAGGCGCTTGCCATCCGGCGACCAGGACATGGGCGCTTTCGGGAGGTCCGACTCAAGGAGCAGGTCGCCGTCCGTGCCGGATCCGTCGGATCGTGTTTCGTACAGGCCCCACTTGCCGTTTCGCTTCGACGCAAACGCGATGCGATCGCCCATAGGCGACCAGACCGGCGACGAGTTGTCCTGGGAGGCGTCGAACGTGATGCGCTTCGGTGAAAGCGGCGGCGGCTCCATGACCCAGATGTCGCCGCCAGCGCCATCGTGCCGGTGCACGGCGACGCGTTTCCCGTCAGGAGAGGGCTCCACTCCGCGATAGGTACCCCAGGGACCGACGGAACCGATCTTCTGCGCGGTGGAGTCGGCCCACGCAAGCTGGAAATCCCACGAGTCGTCCCCACCGCCCGTGGCGCCCGCACTGCTGACGTAGTGGATGAGCACGCCGTTGCGCGACGCATCGAAGTCGCCCTTCCCTGCCGAGGCCTCGAACGAGACTTCGTCCGCAATCCGAACCGGATCGCCGGAAAGGGCCAGCGACTCTGCGCTGAAGGCCTGCGCGTACACGGCGCCGGCTCGCTCGAAGACGAGCGCGCCAGGCTCCACGTACACCGCGTTGGAATCAACCGCCAGCACGCGGGTCCGCTCTTTCGCGTCCCTTGAATCGATCGATGCGACGTACACACCGCTCCTGGCGGTATCCGAGGATCTCGCCAGATACAGGTAGCGACGACCACCAGGTAGAAAATGCGGCCAGAAGTGGCCAGCCTCGGTTGGTTCGACGGACGTGAGAGCCTCGGGCACGCCTCCCTGATCGGACAGACGGAACAATCCCGACGGCGAACCGAACAGGATGATGCCGTCCTGATTCCACGCGCCCCCGAAAAACTGCGATACGTCACAGAGATCCGCCGGCCGTCCGCCGGACACCGGCACCTTCTTCAACTTGCCTCGGCTCACGAAGGCGATCGTCTGGCTGTCGGGAGACCAGAACGGCCGCGTACCGTCGTCTGTCCCGGGGAGCCGCCGCGGCGCGACGGCGCCGACCGGGCGGACGTACAACCCCATCGTGTCGGTCAGCCCGGGCCTGGCCGCGAACACGATCCACCGGCCGTCCGGAGATATCGCGCTGTCCGCGCGGCTGAACGTCGCCGCGCCGCCGCTATTGCTATTGCCGCCCTGCGTTTCTTCCGGCTGCGCCGTCAGGTTGCGCGGCACACGGAACCGCATCTCCTCGGGTGGCGGAGGACCCTGAAGATACAAATAGGCAGGCCACATGAGCACGACCGCTGCCGTTGCCGCCGCCACCTGCGCGACTCGCCGCAGCCATGCGCCCATCCTCCCCCGGCCCCTGCCGCCCGACGCGCCCTGGTCGGCATCCGATCCCCCGTCGGCGATCCATCGGAGCTCGGCCACGACATCGCGGGCATCCTGCCAGCGATCCGCGGGATCCTTCTCGAGGCACGTCTTCACGAGGTCGTCGAGCGAGGCGGGCGTTTCCGGCTGCACGGCCGACAGCGGCGCCGGCATCGACGTCGCGATGGCGGAGATCAGCAGCACCTGACTCTTGCCTTCGAATGCCTTCTTGCCCGTCACCATCTCGTGCACGACGACGCCGAACGAGAAGATGTCGGTACGCCGATCGGCATCGGCGCCCTCGAGCTGCTCCGGCGCCATGTACTGCATCGTCCCGAGAATCGTGCCGGGCAGGGTGACGGACGTCGCCGTCGGCAGCACGGCCTGCGATTTCGCAAGGCCGAAGTCGAGCAGCTTCGGGCCGGCCGGCGTCATCATGACGTTCGAGGGTTTGACGTCGCGGTGGATGACGCCCTGACGATGGGCCTTGTCGAGCGCGTCGCCGATGGCGATCGCGACGCCGAGCGCCTCCTGCAGCGGCAGCGGACCCTTCGCAAGGCGGTCGGTCAGCGTCTCGCCCTCGAGGAATTCCATGACCAGAAAATCGACGCCGTCCTGGCAGCCGATGTCGTGCAGCACGCAGATGTGCGGGTGCTTCAGGGAGGCAATCGTCTGCGCTTCGCGATCGAACCTCTCCTTCGCCGTGGCGTCGCTGGT
>CAZJTG010000001.1:14643-16222 GCA_964548865.1 uncultured Solibacteraceae bacterium | reverse complement strand
GCGGCGCCAGGATTTCGTAGGGACCGAGCTTCGTACCGGGAGTCAACGGCATAGTCCACTTCTTCTAGTTGCGCGGGGCCCCACCCCCGCCCGAGGGCTCGTCTCGCTCCGCTCGCTCGCCCGGCCGCGGGCGCTCACGTCCCATCCGTCTGCAGAGCCGACGGCCAGTGCAGGATCGCCGTGAGCGCGCTCGTGACGGTGCTGCGGCCAGATGCCACGCGTCCCTGGCCGGCCAGCGTGATCTCCGGAGGAAAAATTGTCGCCGCGCCGCCTCCTGCGGCGCCGGTGCCCCCAAGCGGAACCCGCAAGAGGATGCTGCCGTCGGACGCAATCGACCACATGTGGCGCGTCGGTTCGCCGGCAGTGGGTTGGATGGTCGTCGACACGGTCAGCGGCCGGGGTGCGGCATGCTCGATCGTGGCGCCAAGCTTCAGGTCGACCGTCATGAAGGAATTGACCAATGTCCGGTAGTGCACCTGCTTGCCGTCCCATGCCCAGCGTGGCTGCCCGCCGCCGTTCGTCGAGATCTGCTGCTTGAGATGGCCGGACGGAAACGAGATGACGTACACCTCGAACGTGCCCGGGACGTTCTCGTCGGAGACATACGCCAGCCACTTGCCGTCCTTGGAAAACTGCGGCTCGTTCTTCTGGTACTGCCCCTGCACGACGGGAAACGGCTTGCCGGGCTTGATGCCGTCGAGCGGCAGCGCGTAGATGTCCTGAAATGCGTCCTTGCCGTGCAGGAAGGCAATGTACTTGCCGTCTCTCGACCAGTCTTCGACGGACTCGTTCATCGGCGATTCCAGGAGCGGTGTCTCTTCGCCGACGCCGTTCGCGTTCTTCACGTAGACATCGGCGTTGCCCTTGCGATACGAGGTGAAGGCGATGCGAGAGCCCTCGGGAGACCAGACGGGACCGACGGCGTTGCCCGGGTCGCTCGTCAGGCGATGCGATACGGACTTCTCCCAGTCGATCACCCACACATCGGCTGTCGGCGCGCCCGAGTCCTGCTTCGTGACCGCGACGAGCCGGCCGTCGGGCGACAAGTCCATGTCCCCGTAGGGCCCGGGCTCGATCGCTGTGCCGCTTCGCCTGCCCCGGCCCGCCCAGTTCCACTGCGCCTGCGCCGTGCGTCCCCGACCGGTGGACGTCGCCCCGGCGACACCCTGCAGGTACATCAAGACGCCGGTCTGGGACACGGTGAAGTTCCCGAAGCCGTCGGCGCCGCTGGCCACCTCGCCCGCCACCTGCATCGGGTCGCCAGTGAAACGCAGGTTCCCTGCGTCGAACGGCTGCGCGAACAGCGTCGCCCCACGGTGGTAGAACAGGTAGGCCGGAGCCGCGCTTCGGGATCCGCCCGACGCCGCATAGATCGGGTTGGACTCGGCCGGCCCGAGCCGCGTGCGCTCCTTCGAGTCGAGGGTACCCGCGAACAGCGCGCGCGATTCCGTCTTGTCCGACCAGGCGAGGTAGACGAAATGGCGGCCGTCCGGCAGGAACGTCGGCCAGAAGTGCCCGGCTTCGCCCTCGCCGAGTTCCGTCGCGAGCGATGCCTGGCCGCCTTCAGCCGAGACCGCGA
>CAZJTG010000001.1:0-14543 GCA_964548865.1 uncultured Solibacteraceae bacterium | reverse complement strand
AACTGCACCGGTTCGGGGTCGGCGCCGCCGCGCCAGTGGAGATACGCAGGGACGGACACCGTCGCGAGCACCAGCACGATCGCGGCCGTCAGGGCGACCTCGAGCCGGCTCCGGCGCGGAGCCTCGGCGACGGCGGTGCCCCGCGCGCGGTTGCGCACGATCGAGTGCAGCTTGCGCTTGATCGTCTGCGCGCTCTGCCACCGTTCCTCGGGATCCTTCACGAGGCAGCGCGCGATGATGCGCTCGAGGCTGGCGGGCACGAGCGGCTGCGAATGCGCAATCGGCCGCGGCTCGGCCTTCATGATCGCGCCGATGAGACTCGCCTGGCTCTTGCCCTCGAACGCCTTCTTGCCCGTGAGCATCTCGTAGAGCACGGCGCCGAACGCGAAGAGGTCCGTCCGGGTGTCGGCCTCCCTGCCTTCGACCTGCTCCGGCGCCATGTACTGCAGGGTGCCAATCATCGAGCCCTGTGCCGTGACGTCGAGCCGTGTCGGCTGGGCCTCGAGCGGGGCGGGCTGGTCCGACGCAAATTTCGCGAGACCGAAATCGAGGAGCTTCGTCGTCTGAACGGCGCTCGTGCGGACGGTCTGACCGGAACGCGTCGCCGCGCTTCCCGCCAGCATGATGTTGGCGGGCTTCAGGTCGCGATGCACGACACCCTGGCGATGCGCGCGATCGAGCGCATCCACGATTTCGCTGGCAATGTGCAGCGCGTCGTCGATCGGCAGCGGACCGCGCTGAAGGCGATCGGCCAGCGTCTCGCCCTCGACGTATTCCATGACGAGAAAGCGGGTGCCGTCCTGTTCGCCCACGTCGTGCAACGTGCAGATATGGGGGTGATTCAAACCCGCGATGGTCTGCGCTTCGCGCTCGAATCGCCCGCGCATGTCGGGGTCGTGGGCGAAGTGCTCGGGCAGCACCTTGATGGCAACCGTGCGGCTGAGCCGCGTGTCGGTGGCCTTGTAGACCTCGCCCATCCCGCCGGCGCCGATGGCGGATTCGATTCGGTAGGGGCCGAGAGAAGTGCCTGCCGTTAAGGCCATGAATATGTTGGGGCCTGGACCGGGCAGAACTATACCGTGTTTGCGAGCGGTTACGGCGGCCCGAGGGCCGCCGGCTGCAACCGTCAGCCATCGGCGGGCTTTAGGCCCGCCGACGAGTTCTTACATTCGCCTGCGCACCGGCTAGCCTCCACGCGGCGCTGGTCATCCCGGCCGCTCGCCGTCGATCGCCTGCAGCTCACGCGCGACGGCCGAGTGCGCGTGTCGTTGCGGGAACCGTGGCGGGATGGCACGACCGACTTCGTGTTCGATCCCGTGGACTGGCGCGGACCGCAACGACGGGCGTGGGCGGAGCTGCGCGAGCCACACGAGCCAGGTCACAGTCAGCCCTTGAGGACCGTCGTGCCGCCGCCCTTGGCGGCCATGACGATCAGCACCACCACGATCAGGGACCCGAGCACGCCAATCGCGATCCAGAGCGGGTTCGCGTACCACTGTCGACCGCCGCCCTTGTTCACTTCGATGTTGATCGTCGGCGCTTTCGGCACGTCTTGTAATACGTCAAGCGCTGACGCCTGAAGGACCCCGCCGCCGGCAAACGAGCGCGAGGCGGAGGCCGCGTCGTGAGAGGTCACATTAACGAGCAGCAGAAGGGCAAGAACGCCGATGGTAAGGACGACGGTGCGCATATGCAATTCCTCCAATGATTGTGGTCACCATAGCACCAGGCAACTGCGGTGCCTGTTCTCAACGGGACAGACCTCTACCGGCGACTAACCGGATGCTGAAGGCAGCAAACTGGAGGCCGCAGATGTGGAACAAGAACGAGCGCAAGGGAGCCGTCGATCAAGTCAAGGGAAAGGTCAAGCAGTCCGTCGGTGCACTGACCGGTCACAACAAGCTCAGAGTTGAGGGCCAGGCCGATGAAACCGTCGGCAAGGTCAAGGCGGCGGTCGGGCGAACGCAGCGCAAAGCCGGCGATGGCATGGCTCGCGTCGGCAAGGCGATGAAGGCCGGGCGCTAGCGTGAAGCCCACGGACGAAGCCACGCCTTCGGACCAGGCCGACGGCGCGACCGGCATCGACGATGTCACCGACCACGATCAAGCCGAGGACCACGAGGGTGCGACCGAGGAACAGGTGGGCGACCGCACCGGACCCGGCGCGGGCTATGACGAGGACCCGGAACAGGAAAAGAACGAAGGCGGCGTCGTCTAGAACCGCAGCCGAATTCCACCGTTGATATTGCGCCCTTCGAGCGGCGCCTGGACGGCCGGCTCGCGCCGGCGTACGGGTTCTCCTCCAGCGACTGCTCGCCGGGGTAGCAGGACTCGACGCCGACCCCGCCCACGTCTTCGCGATCCCACATGCCGACCAGGCCGCGGTGTGAGCGACGCGCCGCGCATGATGGTGTGTTCGGAAAGGGCGGAACGAAACTGCTGGGCCTGACGAGCATCCGTGCCGATGTTCTCGACGCCGAGGCCTGGAAACCAGGACTGGTGCGGGCCGTTCGTGCAGGTCATGTTCGATGCCGCCAAGAAGCTGATAGCGGCCGACATTCGAGACAGGTGCCCAGGCATTTCGCCCGCGGAGTTGCGCGTGCAGACGTTCGCTTGGCTCCATTTCGGCGACTTCGACCCGGAGACGATGGTCAGGATTTCAGCGGCCCTCCGGTAGGCCCGGCGACCTCGGCACCTCCTCCATCACCCCGTGCGCCAGGCAGGCGTTCGGTTTGAGCCGTGCGCCGGAACTACGGTCGGGCGAACTATGTCAGGGAGCGGGCCGGCGGGCTTCAGGGTTCGAGGTCGGCTGGTGTATCCACGTCCTTGAGGATTCCAGGATCCCCCACCGGCAACTCGACGGGCTCGGCCCCGGCCGCCGACAGCGCCTGCTTCAGCGTGACGTCGGGCGGCGCGAGCAGCAGCGCGCGGCGAAACCCGGAGGGAATCGCGATCGGGTGGCCGCGCTGCTCCTGATGGACAGGAATCGTCACGCGCCCGCGCCGGATGCACGCGAGCACGACCTCGGTCACCGTACCGCTCGCGACGAACGGCATGTCGGCCGGCAGGATCACGAACGGATCTCCGGCGGTGACGGCCAGCCCCGCCTGGATGGATGAGAACATCCCGCGCGACGGGTTCTCGTTCACCGTCACGCGCACGCGCGGGTCGGCCATCAGCGGCGCATCCGAAAAGTCAGCGTCCTCCGCGGTCACCACGACGATGCGCGCGATGCCGCCGTCAAGGAGCGACCAGAGGGTCCAGTTGATCAGCGGCTCGCCCCTGACGAGTGCGAGGAGCTTCACGCTCCCGAAGCGCTCGGCCCTCCCCGCGGCTGGAACGATGGCGACCGCACTCATCTACCACCCCAAACACACACGAAGACCACTAAGGCCATAGAAGACCACCAAGCTTTTCTTGCGGACGACCTCTTGCTGCCGACAGTGTGCCGCCCCAGCCAACTTAGTGGTCTCCATGGATCCTTGGTGATCTTAGTGTGTGTCTGAAGCGCTGTTATTTGCGTTTCAACTCGTCCGCGATCCAGCGCTCAACCTTCTCCCTCAGCACCCAGAGCGGCATGCTGCCGTCCTCGAGCACGAGGTCGTGGAAGTCCTTGATGTTGAACTTCGCGCCGAGCTTCTGCCTGGCGTCCTCGCGGAGCCGGCGGATTTCGAGATTGCCGATCAAGTAGGCGGTCGCCTGCCCGGGCACCGCGATGTAGCGATCGATCTCGGCCTCCGCGCGCGACTGCGTCTCCGTGGTGTGCGCGACCAGGTAATCGATCGCCTGCTGGCGCGTCCATCCCATCGCGTGCATGCCGGAATCCACGACCAGCCGCGCGGCGCGAAGGGCCTCATTCGACAGCAGGCCAAGCCGATCGACGTCCGATGAGAACAGGCCCATCTCGTCGGAGAGCCGCTCTGCGTAAAGGCCCCAGCCCTCGCCGAATCCCGACAGGAAGAAGTATCGCTGCGCGGGATGGAGGTTCTCCTGCTCGAGCGCGATAGCCATCTGCATGTGGTGGCCCGGATAGGCTTCATGGAACGCTGTGGACTCGAGGCCGGCGCGGCTCTGCTCGGTGGCCTTGTACGCATTGATCAGGTACTTGCCCGGCTTGCCATCGGCCGAGGGTGGAATGGCCTGACCACCCGGCGCGGTCTTCTCGAGATACGAGGGGTACGGTTCAACAATCACCGGGGCGCCCGGGACGTAGCCGAACCACTTGGGCATCTCCGCTTTAGCTCGCGCGACAGCGGCCTCGGCGAACGTGATCAACTCGTTGCGGCTCTTGAAGCGGTACTTCGGATCCGTCTTTGCCAGCTTCAGCACGGCCTTCGGATCGTCGGTGCCGAAGGCGCGCTTGCCGATCTCTTTCATCTCGGCCTGGATCTTCGCCATCTCGGACGTGCCGACCTGATGGATCTGCTCCGGCGTCATGTCCACGGTCGCGTGGTATTTCACGGCGGCCGCATAACACGCAAGCCCGTTCGGGTTCGCCCGCACGCCAATGGCCGTCCGCGCCGCCGGCAGATACGTTGTCTTGAGGAAATCGCGATATCTGGCAATCGCCGGGCGAATCTTCGTGCGTTCGAGTTCCTCGAGCTGGGCCTTGAACTTCGGCGCATCGGCCTTCGCCATCTGGACGAACGGCGAACTACTGACGGGCCCGCTGAGCAGCCCTTCGACCTGGTTGATCACCGACTGCACGTTGCCCCTGGGCGCCGTGTAGCCCGCTTTCATCCCCTCCCGAAGATTCTCGATCTCGTCATCCAGATACTTCGGCACCTGCGACCAGCGGGCGAACGCATTCTGCTGCTTCGCCGGCGTATCGGTGGATTCCATGCCGGCCGTCGCAGGCAGCGCGGCCTGCCAGCCGGTCCAGGTGGGACTCACGTTCCAGAGTTCGGTGCGGCAGGCTCGAAAACCGACCGACGATTCGAGCAGGTGCTGCATGAACCTGAACGTGAGCGCCTCCGGCCGGCCTTCGAGCGGCGCGACGTCGATCTTCGTCAGTTCGGCGAGCAGCTCGTCCTCGCGCTGTTCCCAGCGCTTCATCGCGGGCAGGCTGTGGTCGCCCAATTGATCCGGATGCGGATCGCGCGCGCCGATCGAGAGCGACGACTCCGGGAACGCCGCCAGGTAGCTGCGCACGTATCCGTCGGCCACTTCGTTCACACGCTTCGCGACCACGGCAGGGTCCGGAGGCGGCGGCGCCGCGGTGCACGCGGCGCTCAAAGCCAGCAATGCCAGAAGTGCTTGTCTCATTACTCGCTGATTCTAGTGCGGAGTGCGGGGTGCGAGTGTCGGGAGTGAAGTGTCTGGTGCGAAGTGCCGGGTGCCAGGTGCCAGGTGCCGTGTGCCCGGCCACCCGGCATTACTTGACGATCATCGCCGACTTCATCGCCGCGTCGTTCTTCAGGGGCGTCGGACCGTCAGGGTAGCCGTTGATCTGCAGGATGTACGCAACGGCGTCCAGCGCCTGCTCTGGCGTCAGGGTCGTGGAGCCGTCGGACGGCATGGTGTCGAAGATCGTGCCGTAGAGCTCGCCCAGCGGCCGGTCCAGCCATGCCTCGAGGAACTTTGGCCCCGTGAGCACGGGCGCCGGCTTCTTGTTCGCCGGGACCTTCTCCGGGGTATGGCACTGCTCGCAGAACTTGACGTACTGCGCCGCGCCGCGCGTCGCCTGCTCCTTCGAGTAGAGGCCGTCTTTCGTCGTCTTCTGGAACGCCGGATCCAGAGACACGGCCTCCATCCTGACGACGATCGCGAGTCCGAGCACGAGGGCCGCAGCCCCGATCCTCAGGCCCATGCGTAGCCGAGCTTCGAGAGCGGCAGCGAGCGCACGCGCACACCCGTCGCCGTGAAGATCGCGTTGGCGACGGCCGGCAGGATGGGCGGCAGCGCCGGCTCGCCGAGGCCGGTCGGTGGGTTGTTCGACTGCACCCAGTGCACCTCGATCTCGCGCGGCGCCTGGCGCATACGCAACGGCAGGTGCTCGTCGAGACTCTTCTGTTGCACGCGCCCGTTGACGACCGTGATCTCGAACGTCATCAGGTGGCTGAGTCCGTCGATGATGGAGCCGTGCACCTGGGACTCGGCGTGCAGCGGATTGATGATCGGCGAGCCGATATCGCCCGCCACCCAGATCTTGTTGATCCTGACCCGCTTCTGCGCGTTGACACTGACCTCCGCGACCTCCGCGAAGTAGCCGCGATGGCTGAAGTAGAACGCCACGCCCATCGCCGTTCCGCTCGGGAACTTCCGCGTGCCCCAGCCTGACTTGTCGCGCACGAGTTCCAGGACCGCGCGCATGCGCGCCGGCTCGAACTCACGGCCGGGCGCGCCGCCGCCACGGCCCTGTCCTGGCGCACCGGCCGCCGGTGCGGCAGGCGGCGGCGCAGAAATCACCGCCGGATAGTCCAACATGTCGAGCCGGAACTGCAGCGGATCCTTCTTCGCCGCGGCCGCGAGTTCGTCGATGAACGACTGCACGACGAACGCCACCGCGTTGCTGCCGGGCGCGCGCATCGCGCCCGTCGGCATGCCGAACGGAATCAGCGACGTGAACAGCCCGTAGTTCGGGACCCATCCCGCCGGGAACTGGCCGGCGCCCATGCCGCCGGATCCGATCTGGCTCGTGCCGTTGCTCGTGAACGTAATGAAGTGGTTTCGCCAGCCGACGACCTTGCCCGACGCGTCCACGCCGGCCTTGAGGTTGTGGTACCCCGCCGGACGGAACTGGTCGTGACCCAGATCCTCTTCACGCGTCCACCGCAGCTGCACTGGCGCGCCGTTCACCTCTTTGGCAATCGCTGCGGCCTCGGCGATCTGTTCGTTGTAGAGCCGCCGACCAAAGGCGCCGCCGATGCGCACCATGTGCAGGGTGATGTCCGTCGGCTGGAGGCCGAGCGCCTGCGCCACGGTGTTCCGCGCGCCGCCCGGCGTCTGCGTGCCGGCCCAGATTTCCATCTTGCCGTTCGCGAACTGGGCGGTGGCGTTCATCGGCTCGATCTGTGCGTGGTTCAGGAAGGGATACGCGTACGAGGCCTCGACCACTCGTGCCGCGCCCTTGAGCGCCGCCTCGACGTCGCCGTCGGCGCGCGTCGCTGTCGCGGGCAACGTCGGCGCGAGTTCGGCGGCCTTTTTGTCGAACGCCGCGGTATTGTCGACAGCCGCCTTGCCCTCGTTCCACGTGACCTTCAACTGCTGCCGCGCGGTCTGCGCGGTCCACCATGAATCGGCCACGATCGCCACGCCGCCCACGAGGCCGCTGAGGATGTCCGTGCCCGCCAGGATGAACGCGTGCTTCACGCCAGGGATGGCCTTGATCTGATCGAGATTGGCCGCCGTCGCCTTGCCGCCGAACACCGGGCACTTCTCGTACACGGCGTACAGCATGCCCGGCAGATTCACGTCGATGCCGAACAGCGGCTTACCCGTGACGATCGAGTCCACGTCCACGGCCTTCGTTCGCTGGCCGATGATCTTGAACTGCTTCGGATCCTTGAGCGTGACGGACGCCAGGTCCGGCGGCGTCATGGCCGCGGCCTTCGTGGCGAACTGCCCGTAGCTCGCAGATCGCTTCGACGCGGCGTGCATCACGCGGCCGGACGCCGTCGTGATCTCGCCCGCCGGCACGCCCCATTCAGCGGCCGCGGTCGCCACAATCAACTGCCGTGCGGCGGCGCCGATCTGACGCATCGGCATGTAGTTCTGCGGCGTCGCCGTGCTGCCGCCGGCGTTCTGCCCGCCGTACTTCGCGTCGAGGTCGCCCTGCTCGACGGTGACGTCTTTCCAGTCCACGTCCAGCTCTTCCGCAATCAGCATCGGGAGCATCGTCTTGACGCCCTGCCCGATCTCGGGGTTCTTCCCGATGATGGTGACCTTGCCGTCCGCGTGGATCTTGATGAAGGAATTCGGCACGAGCGCGGGCGCGGGTGGTCCGCCCTGCCGTCCCTGACCGAGCAACTCGGCCGGATCGAGATACGCGGCGATCATCAGCCCGCCGCCCGCCAGTGCGGTGACGCGAAGGAAGTGACGACGGTCGAGCGTTGAACTGGTGGTATTCATGTCGCCCCCTACCTTCCGTTCGTCGAGACGTTGCCGGCGGCCGCGCGCTTGATGCCTTCGCGGATGCGGAGGTACGTGCCGCAACGGCAGATGTTGCCGTTCATCGCGGTATCGATCGCCGAATCGGTCGGCCTCGGATTCGAGTTGAGGAGCGCCGCCGCCTGCATGATCTGGCCGGCCTGGCAGTACCCGCACTCGGGCACGTCGAGGTCCTTCCAGGCGACCTGGAGCGGGTGCGTTCCATCCGGCGACAACCCCTCGATCGTGACGACGGGCGCGCCGGCCAGAGACTTGGCGACGACCTGGCACGACCGGACCGCGCGGCCGCGCAGATGTACCGTGCAGGCGCCGCACTGGCCTTCGCCGCAGCCGAACTTTGTGCCTTTCAGGTTGAGCGCGTCACGCAGAACCCACAGCAGAGGCATGTCCGGCGGCACGTCTACAGATACGGCTTTGCCGTTGAGGGTGAAATCAACCTTCATTGGAGTCTCCAGTCTGGGACCTGGGAATGGTAAACGATTTTCGCGGGTGCCGCCTAGAGTCGGGCCTTGCGGCCTGGCGGAGGGCGGTTGTAAGTTGCGGCCATGCCATTGATTGAACCGGGCAGGAAAGCTCCGGCATTCCGTCTCAAGGACCAGGCCGGCGTCGAGCACGGCCTTGGGGACTACGCCGGCAGGCCGGTGATTCTCTACTTCTATCCCAAGGACGACACGCCGGGCTGCACGACGGAGTCCTGCGACTTCCAGTCGCGTTTGCCGGCGTTCAAGAAGGCGAAGGCCGTGGTCCTCGGCGCCAGCATTCTCGACGAGAAGAGCAAGGCGAAGTTCGCCGCGAAGCACGGGCTCACCTTCCCGCTCCTGGCCGACGCCGACCACGCCGTGGCGGAAAAGTACGGCGTGTGGCAGCAGAAGATGCGTTACGGGCGTAAGTACATGGGCATCGTCCGCACCACCTACCTCATCGACGGGGACGGCAAGGTCGCCCGGCGATGGGACAAGGTCGGCGTGGAGGGACACGCAGACGAGGTAGCGGCGGCGGTGGAGGCTCTATAAAGGGCAAAGGGCAAGCAAGTACGAGGGCGGAGGAAGATGGAAACGGCCAGGAATATTGTGGTGTTCGCACTACTGCTCGGTGGCGCGCTGGCGCTGCCGCGGGCGCAAGGCGGCGCCGCGGATCGCTTCTGGCCGCAGTGGCGCGGCCCGCACGCCACCGGCGTGTCGCGAACAGCCCAGCCTCCGACCGAGTGGAGCGAGACGAAGAACGTCCGCTGGAAGATCGAGATCCCGGGACGCGGCAGCGGTACCCCGGTCGTCTGGGGCGATCGGGTCTTCGTCACGAGCGCCGTGCCGGTTGGCGTGGAGGGCGCCGCGCAACACGCAGCTCGCGGCGCGCAGCCCCGCATCGCGCACAAGTACATCGTCCTCGCCATCGATCGGAAGACCGGCAAGACGATCTGGGAGCGCACGGCTCGCGAAGAGATGCCGCACGAGGCGGCACATGCCGAGAACGGCACCTGGGCGTCGTCGTCGGCCATCGTCGACGGCGAGCACGTCATTGCGTCATTCGAATCGCGCGGCTACTACGCGTTCGATCTGAACGGGAAGGAGATCTGGCACACCGATCTGGGCGACAAGCGCATGCGCAATACGTTCGGCGAGGGCAGCACGCCGGCGCTCCACGAGAACACGCTGGTGATCGTGTGGGATCACCAGGGTGAGTCCATGGTGGTGGCCCTTGACAAGCGCACGGGCAAGGAACTGTGGCGGAAGACGCGGACGGAGATCGACACGTGGGCGACGCCGCTCATCACGCCCGTCAACGGCAAGCCCCAGGTCATCGTGCCGGCGATGAACAGGATCAGGAGCTACGATCTCGCGACCGGCGACGTGGTGTGGGAATCCGCGGGTCTCACGATGAATCCGATTCCGTCGCCGGTGACGGACGGATCGATGGCGTACCTGATGAGCGGATTCCGCGGTAACAGCCTGAAGGCGATCAGGCTCGCGGACGCGAAGGGCGACATCACCGGCACGCCGGCGGTTGCCTGGTCGCTCGATCGCGACACGCCGTACGTGCCGTCTCCCCTGCTGTACGACGGCATCCTGTATTTTCTGAAGACGAACAACGGCTTGCTCACGGCGCTCGACGCGAAGTCAGGCCAGCCGCACTATCAGGCTGTGCGCCTCGCCGCGGTGCCGAATGTGTTCTCATCGCCGGTCGGCGCGGCCGGCCGCGTGTACATCGCTGGCCGCGAGGGCTCGACCGCCGTGCTGCGGCACGGCCCCACCCTGGAAGTGATGGCGGTCAATGAGCTCGGCGATGGATTCGACGCGTCACCCGCGCTCGTCGATGGCGAGCTGTACCTGCGGGGCTATCGCTACCTGTACTGCATCGCGACGAAGTGAGCCGGGCCTGAAGGCCGGCCTCCGGCCGCGGTTTCCCCAAAAACAAACGGCGGGCCCGAGGCCCGCCGCGTCTGTGTTCAGGCGACGGGCAGCAGCCCGACGCCGCAAAGCTTCGGCGCTAGGCCAACCGGACGTTCTCGCCGCGCGGGCCCTTGGGCCCCTGGCCGGAATCAAACGTCACGTTCTGACCCTCGCGCAGGTCCTGAAATGACATGCCGGAGCAGGCGGACTGATGGAAGAAATACTCGTTGCCGTCCTCAGCCGCGATGAATCCGAACCCCTTGTCACTGACGAGCCGCTTTACTGTGCCCTTCATTAGTCATCCCCTTGTGTGAGCCTTGCTAACAACGTCGCCGTCGGTTCGCATGTTCTCGAGGCAACGCGATGAGCGAAGGTCCTGAGGGGCGAGGCGCGGAAACGTGTCCGGACAGTATAAGGCAACACCCTCATTTCAGGGACACATTCAAGGTAAGCGTCGCACCAGGTCGGATCAGAACCTCTTCGGCGTAGGTCGTCAGCCCCGGTTTGCGGACCTCTATCCGGTGACGCCCGGCGGCCAGGCGGATGCTCAGGCGATCCGACTCCGCCGGCCCCGTCCACCGCTCACCGTCCACGTAAATTTCCGCATCCGCAGGCACCACCCGAACCGACAGCGTCCCAAACTGCGCCGGTGTGGGCTCGGACTCGCGCGGCTCCGGAGGGGGTGGCGGCATCCGCCTGTCGGGCACTCGACCCTCAGGTCGTGCGCGACCTGGCTGGTCGGCAGGTTCCGTGGACGGCCGGGGCCGCGGCTCCTGCAGCTCACCCGGGCCGAGCCGCTCGAGATCGAATCGCAGTTTCCTCGTCTGATACGGCTCGACATAGATCGAGTCGCGAAAACTGCGATACCCCTGCCTGTAGACCACGATCTCGTGGCTGCCGGGGCGGAGTCTCAGACGCTGAAAGAGGCCGTCGTAGTCGTCGATTTCGCCCGCGAACGAGCCATTGACATAGACCTCGGCGTCCTTGGGCTCAACATCGAACCTGATCGCCGCCGCGAATTCATCGAAGCGGTATCCGTATGGGTACGGCCGGAACGGCCCCGGACCGTACGGTCCCCAAGGGCCCCAGGGCCCCCACTGGTCGTAATACCAGAGGCTCGGATAGCCGAAGCTTCCGCTCACGACGACGAACGTCCGACCGTGCCCGCGCGAGGACCCGCGACGCTGGGCTTCGGCCGTGGCAGGCAGTAGCAGCATCGCAATTGTGACAACGGCCAGCGCTGATAGTGACAGGGCAATGGAAGCGGGTTTCAAGGAGTGTCTCGACACAGTGATCTCCCGCAGGCGCGGCGTCTTTCTCCATTTGCAATGCGGATGCCACACCCGGTTCAACTGCACGCGCGACGAATGCCGACAAGGAGATTGTGACAGCGTCCTGTTGATGCGACGTACGACCTCAACCCAACCGGACGGCCGCTTGTGGTGTCCAATCCACCTGGGTTTACCGTAGGGGAGCACTGTGATCAGAGATCTGAAGCACGCTCTGCGGATGTTGCTGCAGAACAAGGCCTGGACGCTGGTGGTCGTCGTGTCGCTGGCCCTCGGCATCGGCGCCAACACGGCGCTCTTCACCGCGGTCAACGGACTCCTGCTCGAAAAGGTTCCCGTGCCGGACCCCGACTCGCTCGTGCGCCTGCAGTGGGCCGGAACGAACGACATGGTCCGGAACACCAGCGACTACGGATGGACGCGGCAGGACGCAGGCGAGCGCGTGACGGCGACGATGTCCTACGACCTGTACCTGAAGTTGCGCGCCGCCAACCAGACGCTGATCGACCTCGCGGCGGGCGCGCCGATGAGTCAGACGAACGTGATCGTCGACGGCAAGGCCGACTTCGCGTCGGCGCTCATCGTGAGCGGCAACTACTTCACGCTGCTCAGGTTGCAGCCGTTCATGGGCAGGCTGATTCAGGAGAGCGACGACCAGCCGTCCGCTCCGCCGGCCATTGTCATCAGTCACCAGTTCTGGGTGCGGCGCCTTGGGTCGGACCCGAACGTCGTCGGCCGGGTCATCTCGGTGAACGGCACGCCGGTGACCATCGTTGGCGTCCTGCCGAAGGGCTATACCGGCATCCAGCGGGCGATCGATACGGCGGCGGACTTCGCGTTTCCGATCGCGCTCGACCCGACCCTGGGCGCCCCCGGCAACCGGACGCGGCTGCAGGAGCCGACGACCTATTGGTTGCAGCTCTGGGGCCGGCTCAAGCCGGGAGCCAGCGTCGAACAGGCTCACGGGAACTTCAGCACGGTGTTCCAGACCACGGCCCGCGCCGGCATGGAGGCGTACTACGCGAATCTGAGCGAAGCCGACCGCGGCCTCGATCGAAACCGGCGCCGCGGTGACGCGGTGCCGCGATTGCTCGTCGATTCGGCCGCGAAAGGCATCTACGATCCCGACGCCGACTCGTCGCGGTCCGCCGGCATCCTCGGCGGCGTGGTCGTCCTCGTACTGCTGCTCGTCTGCGCAAACGTCGCGAATCTGATGCTCTCGCGCGCGGCGGGACGCCGGAAAGAAGTGTCGCTGCGTTTGTCGATCGGCGCGAGCCGCGGCCGGCTGATCCGGCAGCTCCTGACGGAGAGCCTGCTGCTCGCGGCGATCGGCGGGGCGCTCGGCGTGCTCGTGGGGTACTGGAGCCGCGCGTTGATTCCATTCGGCGTCAATGCCCCGGTGAACTGGGCGGTGCTGGCGTTCACGGCGGGGGTCAGCCTGCTGGCCGGCGTGATGTTCGGTCTCGCCCCGGCGCTCCGCGCCACGCGCGTCGATCTTGCCAGCGCGATGAAGGAATCGAGCCGCAGTGTCGTCAGCACGCGGACATGGCTCAGCCGGGCGCTGCTCGTCGCGCAGGTCGCCATCTCGGTTGTCCTGCTCGTGGGCGCCGGGCTTTTTCTGCGGACCGTCCACAACCTGCGGCAGGTGGACGTCGGGTTCAACACGTCGAACTTGCTCATGTTTCGGGTGAATCCGCAGCTGAACGGCTACAGCGCGGAAAAGACGGCGCAGCTCTACCGGGAACTCCAGACCTCGCTGCTCGCGGTTCCTGGCGTGCGATCGGCGACGTACGCGCAGCCGCCGCTGCTTTCGGGCAGCCGCAGCAGCACCGGGCTCTTTCTGCCGAGCCAGCCGATGGTGCAGGTGCACATCGTCACGGTCTCGCCGGAGTTCTTCGAGACGATGCAGATGCCGTTTCTGGCGGGGCGGACCTTCGCCGCCGCGGACTCACCGACGTCGCCGCGGACCCTGATCATTAACGACACGCTGGCGCGGAAGCTGTTTCCGGACGGGAGTGCCGTCGGCCGGCGCGCCGGGTCGAGCCTGGAGCTGAATTCGGAGGCGGAGATCATCGGCGTGGTCCGCGACGCGAAGTACACCAGCCTGCGCGAGGCCGCGCCGCCCACGATCTACCGATCGTTCCTGCAGTATCCGCCGCGCGCCATGGCGGTGGTGTTGCGGATGAGTACGGACCCGGGAGAACGAATCGAAGCGGTGCGCGAGGCCGTTCGTCAGGTGGACGCGAACCTGCCGATCGCTGGCGTCGCGACGCAGACGGAGCAGATCGAACGACGGTTCGCGCAGGAGCGCCTGTTCGCCACGGCGTACAGCTGGTTTGGCGGTCTGGCGCTGCTCATCGCGGCGGTCGGCCTGTTCGGTCTCATGTCCTACAGCGTGTCGCGACGCACGAATGAGATCGGCGTGCGCATGGCGCTGGGCGCGGCGCAGGGTGCGGTGACCCGCATGGTGCTGCGGGAATCCATGTTTCTTGTGGCCATCGGCATCGTCATCGGCGGCGCCACGGCGCTCCTGGTGGCGTCGGTCGTCACCACGTCGTTCGTCGAGCGCACGCTGTACGGCGTCGTCCCGAGAGACACGACCAACCTCGCGATGGCCGTCGCCGTGATGGCCGCGGTCGCGCTCGCGGCCGCCTATCTCCCCGCCCGCCGGGCCTCGCGCGTAGACCCGATGGTCGCGCTCCGCTCCGAGTAAGGGGGGAGTAAGGGGGTCAGACTGGGGTCAGACATCACTCTGACC